>NZ_JASLER010000074.1 GCF_030151085.1 Bacteroides sp.
GATTGTCAGTATTGTAAGTATTGCAATTATCGCCATAACCCCGAAATTCTCAAAGAAGATACCGGGGTCGCTGATTGCCATTATTGTAGTAACAGTAGCGGTATATCTGATGAAGACTTATGCCGGAATCAATTGTATAGATACCATTGGCGACCGTTTCAGCATCAAAGCAGAACTACCGGATGCAGTAATGCCTTCACTGAACTGGGAAGCTATTCAGGACTTATTCCCTGTAGCCATTACCATTGCAGTATTAGGGGCCATCGAATCACTGCTTTCTGCTACGGTAGCGGATGGTGTTATCGGTGACAAGCATGATTCCAATACGGAATTGATAGCACAAGGAGCTGCCAACCTGATAACACCTCTGTTTGGTGGTATTCCCGCCACCGGTGCCATTGCACGTACAATGGCTAATATAAATAATGGCGGTAAAACCCCTGTTGCAGGTATGGTACATGCAGTGGTGCTTTTGCTTATCCTTCTGTTCCTTATGCCTTTGGCACAATATATTCCGATGGCTTGTCTGGCAGGTGTGCTGGTGATTGTTTCCTATAACATGAGTGGCTGGCGCACATTCAAGGCACTACTGAAGAATCCGAAATCAGACGTCACCGTATTGCTGATTACCTTCTTCCTGACAGTTATTTTCGACTTAACCATTGCTATTGAAGTGGGTCTTGTCATAGCTTGTGTACTTTTCATGCATCGTGTCATGGAAACCACTGAAATTTCTGTTATCAAAGATGAGATTAATCTGAATGAAGAATCTAACAGTAAAGAAGATGAAGAAAACCTGTCTATCCCTAAAGGTGTGGAAGTGTATGAGATAAACGGTCCGTACTTCTTCGGTATCGCCACTAAGTTTGAGGAAATCATGTCCAGGCTTGGAGACCGTCCCAAAGTGCGCATTATACGTATGAGGAAAGTACCTTTCATTGATTCAACAGGTATTCACAACCTGACCAGTCTCTGCCAGATGGCACAACGGGAAAAGACGACAATCGTACTTTCCGGTGTGAACGAAAAGGTGCATAAAGCGTTGCAAAAATCCGGTTTCTATGAGCTTCTGGGTGAAAGGAATATCTGCCCGAATATCAATGTGGCATTGGAAAGATCAAAAGAATTACTGAATGAGTAAAACAAGGTAATAAAATAAGAGGTTGTGTCAAAACGTTGGCACAACCTTTTTTGATGATTTACAGTCCTGCTATATTTCCTTTTGGCTACGCCGCTTTTTTCTCATTCATTTGGTAACAAGTTGCTATATTTCCGTTGTATCGAGTTATAAATAGCCCAATAAATATAGATTTAGCAAGTGTAATAAACTCCTTTCCTGCTTTTCTCAGTTTTGCACACATCTTTTTGATATTAAAAGCTATGGCAAAGAAGGCAAAGTCCATTGTCACCTTGTCTTCTCCCATATGCCGGAACCTTCTGTATGCCATGTTGTATTTCATTTGTCCAAAAACGGCTTCCGGTTCTATACACCGCCTGCCCCTATACCTGATTCCTTCTTCTGAGAGCAACCTTTCCCGTGCCTGCCGTTTATATTGGTTTAACCGGTGGTTGACTTCTATCATACGATTCCCCTGTGCTTTAAAACAACTTCCATGCAAAGGACATCCTTCACATCTTTGTGCTTTATACCGGGCACTTTCGGTGATGTACCCGCTCGCTGTTTTGTCACGTCTGGTTCCTGTACGTTTCATGTGTTGCCCCATCGGACAAACGTAATAATCCTCCCCCGCATTGTAGTGGAGACTTTCCGCATGGAACGGGTTGGGAGTATAACGGGGACGCTGCTCTTTATGGAAGTAGTTGTACTTGACAAAGGCTTCTATCCCGTTCTCCTGCATGAACCGGTAATTTTCTTCCGAGCCGTAACCGGAGTCTGCCACACCGATACCCGGTAAGCGGTTATAGCGGTGCTGGAAGGAGTGGAAGAAAGGGATCAGGGTCAGCGTATCGGTGGGGTTGGGAAACAGCCGGAAGTCTATGATGAATTGGTTTTCAGTACCTATTTGTAAATTATACCCGGGCTTGGTCTGCCCGTTCTTCATGGCGTCTTCTTTCATACGCATGAATGTGGCATCAGGATCGGTCTTGGAATAGGAATTACGTTCTCCAAGGACTTCAAGGTGATTGTCGTATTCCATCAGCTTGTCACGATACCCTTCAAGTTCTCTGACCTGTTTCTTCTTTTCACGCAGAGCTTTCTTTTGTTCCTTGTCCTGTATTGCAGGCTGGTGTTCCAGCACTTCTTTGAGTTCATCCACTATATTAGAGAGCATGGAGGGGGTCAACTCCACAGATGTGTCTTTTACAGAGTTCTCCTGTACAATGGCTTCATCCACCTGCTCCAGAAGGATGCGAATCTTATTCAGCAACCTTGTACGGTTCTTTTCGACTGTCTTGCGCCAGACAAAAGTATATTTGTTGGCCTTGGACTCAATCTTGGTGCCGTCGATATACTCCACGTCAAGACTGATGAACCCCTTATCGGCAAGGACAAGAACCAGCTGCGTGAAGACGTTGTTTATCTCCTCCTTTACACGGTTACGGAAACGGTTGATGGTAATAAAATCCGGATGCTCATGCCCAGCAAGCCAGATATAATGGATGTCACGCAAAAGAAGCTTCTCTATTTTACGGCAGGAATAGATATTGTTCATGTAAGCGTAGATAATGACCTTGAGCATCATCTTAGGATGATAGGCTGAGCGCCCAGTTTCTTTATAAAGCTTCTTGAAATTATCAAGATTGAGATTATCAACAACTGCATTGACTATGCGGACAGGGTCATTTGCAGCAATGTTTTCATCAATTCTTTGTGGAAAAAGAACTGTTTGGTTGGGAATGTAAGGACGAAAATGTAACTTTGCCATAACGAAAAACTTTATGCCTAAAGTTACAAAAATTTTGGGTAATAACAAAGCCTGGGCTTGGGAAAGTCCGGGCTTTGCGCATAAAAAGAGGTTGTGCCAGCATTTTGACACAACCTCATTTTTATGTTTTCCGATTGCGGCCTTATGATTTAGGTATACCGGAATTATTTGTTGTACTAGTTGTATTTACGGTAGGATTTGCAGTTGGTGTTGCCGTAGCTGTGCT
>NZ_JASLER010000083.1 GCF_030151085.1 Bacteroides sp.
CGGTCTTGGATAAATTCGTATCATTTCTGAAATAAGAAGCGTAAGTACATAGACATCCCATTCCGAGACTTAAAGAGAAGAAAGCTTGTCCCATAGCTCCTAGTATTACACTGCCGTTCACCTTGCTGAAATCAGGCTTTAGCAAGAATTCAATACCTGCACCTGCTCCGGGTAATGTTATGGAACAAATGGCGAGAACGATTAGTAATATAAACAGCACCGGCATCATGATTTTAGCTGATTTCTCGATACCTCTTTCCACTCCTTTGACAATGATAAAATGAGTAGCGATTAAGAACAGTATCAACCAGATAACCGGACGCCAAGGATTACTAACAAAACTGTTGAATGATGCAATGAAATCGGCTGCCGATTTTCCTGTAAAGCTATTGGTAGCTGCTTCGCCAATAAATTCCAATGTCCATCCCGCTACTACGGAATAATAACTGAGAATAAGGAAGCCTGCCAATACTCCCATACGGCCTACCCAGCGCCAATGTGTACCGGGAGCCAGCTTCTGATAAGCACCTGCTGTATTGCTACGTGAGTGCCTGCCGATAAGGAATTCAGCAATCATAATTGGAATACCCAATATAAGTACGCAAACCAAGTATATAAGGATAAATGCAGCACCGCCGTGATTTCCTGTTTCAAAAGGAAACCTCCAGATGTTACCTAGACCGACTGCGGAACCTGCCGAAGCAAGTATGACACCTAGTTTGCTCCCAAAATTGGCTCTGTCATTTCTTGTCATAATAAGTAGATTTATCTTTCATTTCGTTATTAATACCTACTAAAACATGCAAATATAGAAAATGTTCCTTACTTTTGCCCTCAAATAGTTTATAATTTGCGATATGCTATACTATATTAAGAAATACCCGATATCACTTGCTATTATATTGACAGTGATATATCTGTCTTTTTTCAAACCACCATCCACTGATTTGAATGAAATCCCTAATTTAGATAAGGTGGTTCATATATGTATGTACTTTGGTATGTCGGGCATGCTGTGGTTAGAGTTCCTGAGAGCGCATAAAAGAGATCACACGCCTTTGTGGCATGCGTGGGTAGGCGCATTTGTTTGTCCTGTTTTGTTCAGCGGAGTGGTAGAGCTGTTACAAGAATATTGTACCACCTATCGCGGAGGTGACTGGATGGACTTTGCAGCCAATACTACAGGAGCCATTCTTGCGTCGTTAGTAGGCTATTTCGTTTTAAAGCCGAGAATGATAAAATAATGATTAATGAGTTGCACTATGATACTGCAAATCATTAATCATTTATCATAAGTATTCTATTACAGTATTCAGTTTTATTCCGTTTGAGCCTTTAATCAAGATCATGCTACCAATGGGTTTGTTTTTTTGTAATTCGGTAATGAGTGCTGCTGCATTGGGATAAGTGGGATATATATGGCGGGTTGCGGCAAATAGTTCACCTACAAGTGCAACGTGCTCGAATTTGCATTCTTCCAGATAATCTACAATCTTTTGATGCTCTTCGGCACTATCCTTGCCCAGTTCGCGCATATCTCCCAATATTAGCATTTTGTGCTCGGCTTCCATGTTGTGGAAATTGCTGATAGATGCCATCATACTGGTTGGATTGGCGTTGTAGGCATCAATAATCAATGTGTTGTCCGCAGTCTTTTTCAGTTGTGAACGGTTGTTTTGAGGGGTGTATTCGGTCAGGGCTTTATCTATCTTTTTGGAATCCACATCAAAGAAATGTCCGACGGTAACAGCCGCTAAGGCATTGGGGAAGTTGTATTCGCCGATGAGTTGTGTCTGCACTTTGTGCATTTCACCTTCTTTACCGGCTTTCCATTCAAAAGTGAGGTAGGGGGAATTACCGGTGACACTACCGTTTATATATAAATCATCTTCACTTCCATACGCTATTTGTTTCAAACCTTGGGCAATCTCTCTTAAATAAGGATTATCATGATGGATAAAGATGCTTGCATTTTCCTGTTTTCGTATGTAGTCATAGAGTTCACCTTTGGTTTTGATGACTCCTTCAAAAGACCCGAAACCTTCCAAATGTGCCTTTCCTACATTGGTTATGATGCCATAGTCCGGTTCGGCTATTTCTACCAGTTCCTTGATATCTCCGGGGTGACTGGCTCCCATCTCCACTACGGCAAGATCATGCTCCGGTTTGAGACGAAGCAGGGTTAGGGGAACTCCTATCGGATTATTCAGATTACCTAATGTATAAAGTACGTTATAGCTTTGCGAAAGTACGGCAGACATCAGTTCTTTGGTAGTGGTTTTGCCATTTGTGCCGGTAATGCCGATGATGCGTGTACCTAGTTGGCGGCGATGATAGTTAGCCAATTGTTGAAGGGTGTGCAGGCAATTATCTACTACTATATAATGTGTGTCTCCGGCAGGTGCATAGGCAGGTTCATCTATAACGACGTATGCGCTTCCACTTTCCAGTGCCTTGGAGGCAAAAGTATTTCCGTTGAAGTTGTCGCCTTTCAAGGCTATAAACAGTGAACCTTCGGGACAGTTGCGGCTGTCGGTTGTAACACAGGTACATTCCTGAAATATTCGGTAGAGAGCGGTAATATCCATAATTTTCTCTTTTGAAATAATGTTGGCAATCAAATGAATTACGACGCAAAGATATGGTTTAATTTGCTATGTTGATTTGTTGATAGTGAAAAAATGGTTGGTTCAAAGATTGTTTATTTTTGGAACTTTATGAATCAACAAAGGCTTTTTTGTTTACATTTGCAGATGTATAAGAAAGAAAGGACTATTCATGGAAGTAATGCAACCTAAATATATCAATGTCAATGGCTCGTTATTAGACCTTTCCACGCCTTGTGTTATGGGCATATTGAACATTACTCCCGATTCATTCTACGCAGGAAGCCGTATGCAGACGGAAACTGAAATAGCTCGTAGAATCACTCAAATCATAGCTGAAGGAGCTGGTATCATTGATGTGGGTGCTTATTCATCACGTCCTAATGCTGAAAATGTTTCTGCGAAAGAAGAAATGGAACGTTTACGTACCGGACTGGAAATACTTTATAAAGTTCAACCGGATGCCATTGTTTCTGTTGATACTTTCCGTGCAGATGTTGCCCGTATGTGTGTAGAAGAGTATGGGGTGGCTATTATTAATGATATCGCTGCCGGCGAAATGGATAAAGATATGTTTCGTACCGTTGCCCAATTGAATGTACCTTATATCATGATGCACATGCAAGGAACTCCGCAAAGCATGCAGCAACATCCACATTACGATAATCTTTTGAAAGATATTTTCCAATACTTTGCCCGTAAAGTACAGCAGTTGCGTGACTTGGGGGTGAAAGATATGATTCTTGATCCGGGCTTCGGTTTCGGTAAAACACTGGAGCATAATTATGAATTACTGTCTCATTTGGAGGAATTCCGTATCTTTCAATTACCTTTATTGGTGGGAGTTTCCCGTAAATCAATGATATATCGTTTATTGGGTATTACTCCACAAGAAGCTTTAAACGGTACAACCGTACTCGATACTATTTGTTTGTTGAAAGGGGCAAATATACTTCGTGTACATGATGTACGGGAAGCAGTCGAGACGGTGAAAATCGTGGAGGAATGTACGATGTACAATTTACGATGTACGATTTAGCTGCGCCTTTCCGTCCGCATGGTACATCGTACATCGTAAATTGTACATCGTAAATATATAAACTTTTAAACTATACAACTCGTGTTTTTTGAATTTGGTATAAAAGATTTTATAGATGTATTACTGGTAGCATTCCTACTATACTATACATACAAGTTGATGAAAGCCTCTGGTTCCATCAATGTATTTGTCGGCATATTGGTATTTATCCTGATATGGTTGGTGGTATCTCAGGTGTTGGAGATGAGATTGCTCGGATCGATATTCGATAAATTGGTCAGTGTCGGAGTATTGGCACTTATTGTATTATTTCAGGATGAAATACGGCGTTTCTTGTTGACGTTGGGCTCGCATCAGCACGCCAGTGCGTTAGTGCGATTCTTTACGGGAAACAAGAAAGAGAAGATAGAACATGATGATATTATGCCCGTTGTGATGGCTTGTATCAATATGGGTAAGCAGAAAATAGGCGCTCTGATTGTCGTAGAACATAATCTGCCTTTAGATGATGTTGTACGTACAGGTGAAATTATCAATGCGGACATCAATCAGCGTCTGATCGAGAATATCTTTTTCAAGAACAGTCCGTTGCACGATGGGGCTATGGTGATTAGTAAAAAACGCATCAAGGCGGCGGGATGTATCCTACCGGTATCGCATAATCTTGACATTCCCAAAGAATTAGGATTACGCCACCGTGCAGCAATGGGCATATCCCAAGTCTCCGATGCACATGCAATTATCGTCTCCGAAGAGACCGGAGCTATTTCCGTAGCTTATAAAGGTCAATTCTATTTGAGATTGAATGCCGAAGAACTTGAAAGCTTGCTGACAAAAGAAAATTAGCTTGACATGTGACATCTAACTATGTTCTTGCGTCTTATAGGCAAATAACTTATAACTAAATACGATGGATAGACGAAATTTCTTACGTGCGGGAAGTATGGCAGTATTAGGATCACTGGCAATCCCGTCATTGGCTATGCCTGCATCTGTGCGGGGAGCCTTGGGAGGTGCGGATAACAAGTCTGCTGTTGCATCGGCAATGAGCCACTTCGGAGTGACCGAGGCCGATCTGAGAAAGGTGCTTGCTGCTGCATTGGAAAAAGGTGGCGACTATGCCGACCTTTATTTTGAACATACCTTTAATAATGATGTGAGTCTGATGGATGGCAAAGTAAACAGATGCAGTGCCAACATCGACTTTGGTATGGGAGTACGCGTCTTGGCGGGTGACCAAAGTGGTTATGCTTATGTAGAAGGCATTACTTTAGAAGAAATGCTACGTGCCGCTCATACAGCTGCCCGTATTGCTTCTTCAAATAAAGCCGGCAAAATAGTAGGCTTGACGGAAAAGACAATGCCCAAAAGCCGATATTCAGTAGATACTCCGTGGGAGGATGTAACTGTAAAAGCTAAAATACCTTATCTTGAAAAGGTGAATGCCAGAGTGTTTGCTTTGGATAAACGTGTAAACAAAGTACAAGCTTATTTGTCGGACAGTACTTCGCATGTTCTTTTCTGCAACTCTGAGGGAGTAAGTTACTATGACTATCGCCCGATGGTCTCTTTCAACGTCGTTTGTATCATGGAGGAGAACGGAAGGATTGAGAATGGGTTTGTAGGCCGTTCCTATCGCAAGGGGTTTGAGTTCCTGACAGATGATATTATAGAAATCCTTGCACGTGAGGCGGTGGATCAAACTGCCATTTTGTTTAAAGCGGTTATGCCTAAAGGTGGTGAAATGCCTGTTGTGATGGGTGCCGGAGGTTCGGGTATCTTGTTGCATGAGGCAATCGGACATGCCTTTGAAGCGGATTTCAATCGTAAGAATACATCTATCTTTTCCGACCAGCTGAATAAAAAAGTTTGTAGCGAACATATTAATGTAGTAGATGACGGAACGATTCCGTTCAACCGTGGTTCTGTGAATTTTGACGATGAAGGCATAGAAGGACAAAAGACGTACGTTGTAAAAGACGGTATACTTACCAGTTATATGCACGACCGTATCAGTGCTAAATATTATGGAGTGGCTCCTACCGGAAATGGTCGCCGTGATACTTTCCGCAATTTGCCGATTCCCCGTATGCGTGCTACTTATATGGAAGCCGGTAATATGAAGGAAGAAGACATTATCTCTACAGTGAAGAACGGAATCTTTGTAGACACCTTTACCAATGGTCAAGTGCAGATTGGTGCAGGTGATTTTACTTTCTTCGTGAAGTCGGGTTATATGATTGAAGATGGCAAGCTGACTCAACCTATCAAAGATATTAATATCATTGGTAATGGTCCGAAAGCTTTGGCGGATATCACGATGGTGGCTAATAACGATAAGATTGACAATGGCACATGGACATGCGGTAAAGATGGACAGTCTTGTCCGGTTACTTGCGGTATGCCGTCGGCATTAGTCAGCAAACTGACTGTGGGAGGAGAGAGCTGATAGAATTTTAATTCTCAATTTAGTAAGATTATGATTACAGACAATAATAAGAATTTGGCGCAATGGGCGATGGATTACGCCTTGAAGAATGGTTGCCAGTCGGCTAAGTTGGTGCTGTATTCCAACTCCAACGCTTCGTTTGAATTGCGTGATGCGAAGATGGATAAACTCAAACAGGCTTCGGAAAGTGGTCTGAGTATCAGTATATTTGTAGATGGCAGGTTTGGTACTTACTCTACTAACCGTTTGGACAAGAAAGAATTGGAATCGTTCATTAAAAACGGCATTGAGTCAACACGTTATTTGGCGGAAGATGAGGCACGTGTGTTGCCCGATTCTTCACGTTATTATAAAGGTGGAAAGCCGGACTTGCAACTGTTTGACGGAAAGTTCTATGATATTAACCCGGACGATAAAGTGACGATAGCACGTGCTGCTGCCGAAGAAGTCTTGGGAAAAGATGACCGCATTATATCCGTGAGTACTTCTTATAGCGATGGTGAAGATGCAGCCTATCGGTTGACTAGCAATGGCTTTGAAGGTGAATCCAAATCAACCTGGTACTCTGTTGCAGCAGAGGTAGCTATGAGAGGCGAAGGTGAAGCCCGTCCTTCTTCCTATTGGTATGACTCTTCTTTGTACTTTGATAAACTGATTAAATCGGGTATCGGAGTAAAAGCATTGGAACGTGTAATGATGAAGTTGGGACAGAAGAAAATTGCTTCGGGAAAATATACGATGGTCGTAGACCCAATGAACACCAGCAATCTGGTCGATCCTATGATTAGTGCTTTATATGGTTCTTCATTGCAGCAAAAGGATTCTTTCCTATTGGATAAACTGAATACGAAGATAGGTGCTGACAAGTTGAATTTGATGGATGAACCTCATCTGATTGGTGCCAATGGTTCCCGCTATTTTGATAGCGAAGGTGTGGCTACAGAACGTCGCCCGATATTTGAGAACGGTATCTTGAAGACCTATTTCATCGATACTTATAATTCTAAAAAGATGGGTGTGGCTCCAACTATAAACTCTCCTTCTTTATTGGTGTTGCAGCCGGGTAATAAAGATTTGAATGGTTTGGTTGCCGATGTTCAGAAAGGCATTTTGGTTACCGGCTTTAATGGAGGAAACAGCAACAGTACTACCGGAGACTTCTCATACGGTATTGAAGGCTTCTTGATTGAAAACGGTAAATTGACACAACCTATCAACGAGATGAATATAACTGGCAACATGATAACCCTATGGTCTTCATTGGTGGCAGTGGGCAATGATCCGCAAATGTCTTCCTCCTGGCGTATACCTTCTCTGGTATTCGACGAAGTAAACTTCAGCGGATTATAATTAGTTATTAAGCATCAAACTCATATAAGGGTTTAATGATGCAAAGACCTTTTCGGTGAGTTCGCCGATAGTAAGTGCCAAGTGACTGCCCGGCAGACGCTTGGCACTACTCATACATTTACCATTGTGCAAATAGTAATAGCCGTTGTTGGCACTAACCTGTTCATCGGTAATGTAGAGGGTGATCTCTAGTTCAGGATGAGATACCGCATAGAGTTTCAGCATCGTTTTGGCATTAATAATCCGTGCCATACCAGCAGGGATATTGTCAGCATCGGCAACGGGAGGCATATATACTTCAATAGATGGAATATGCTTTTTCTCACACAAGCGTTGGAGAAGCATCGAATTTGTTTCGGGAGTGTCTGATACGATCTCTCCAATATACAAGCTACCATTGTCGGTAGGGTAGGCAATAGCCAGCGCTACAATATTTCCTTCTTTATTTAGTGTGTAGATATTTCCTTGACTTAACCGTAAGTCGGATAAAACAAACTGGAAATCTTTTTGGGTGTGCTGGATGTAATTGGGACGTTCTTTCAGCTTCCGGTTTAGATATTCGTATATCTCTTTCTTGTATTCATGGGTTGCCTTTAGTATCGGGCCTCCTTTAGGAAGAGGAGTTTCGGATGCAGTATAGACTAACTTCCGGTACTGGAATACAGGTGCAAAGCCATGACGGGCATAATAATCGAATAACCATGGTTCGGCAGGAATCAAAGTAGATACGGTAATATCATTTTGCAGCATACGTATAAAAGCTTGTGATAATAGCTCGTGCATCACACCTCGGCTTCTGTAATCAGGATGCGTGCAAGCTCCCGAGATATAGGCGGTATTGATTTCTTTGCCTTCATAAGTCATGGGATAAGGAATCATCTGCAAAGCGGCGATTACTTCTTCTCCACTTTGAATGGCAATATTTACATCGTTGTTGTAGCGCGAATGGAAATACAGATCTATGTACTCTTCGGTATCGTCAAAACAGAGTCTCCATAAGTTTTTTACTTTTTCCCGTATCATTGCTTTGTCGTTTTATTACTTTATCATCCTATCACCTTATCACTTACCACTTAATAGCCTCTACCGGTTCGTCTTTTAAGCAAGCAACGTATTTCTCTAAAATGATAGTCGGCTGGTAGGAAAGTTTAGCTTTGCGCAAACCTTCAATACCTAAATCTTCTTCCCGGTTGATGTAAGTGTACTGTTCGGGGATGTGGTTGGCAAATTCGTAATTTATCATAGCGTAGGCACCATCAATGCTGGTGTCAGCTTTTTCTACACTTATGCCGAATGTATCTTGGTTGATGGGCATGCCAAATGTGAAGGCAACAATCTTGCCGTCTACATGGAGAATACCACCTGTCAGACCCAGTTCGTCAAAATTATGGAGGGCATAAATCAGTGCACGGCGTTCATTGCCTGTACCTTCGTGTTGATCGCAATTGTTGGCTTTGCACCATTCGGCTTCCAAGTCGAGACACTCCTGAATGAGATCGGGTGTGATAGGAGCATATTCGTAGTTATACGTTTTCTTGAACTTGTTTACATGGTTTCTCTTCGCCTGAAACCTCTTTCCGGAGAGTGTGGCAAGATCGGTACGCAGATAGATGTAATCTGCATAATCACGATCGGCTGTAAACTGGAATTGGTCAGGCATAAATGCCTCCAACTCTGAACACATCCCCGCACAAATACCCAATAAACAAAGAGGCTGTCCTTCCTGGCGGGCATCTTCTCTCAATGCTTCGAGTGCTTTCTCCAAATCACCGTTACCGATAGGCATCATATATACAAGTTCACTTTCGGCCCAGAACTTCAACAGAAGGAAGCCGTCTTGTATGGCAAACTTGGTATTGTATAAAAAACGCCAGCTACAAAGATTGGAGAATGAAAGGTCACAATTCTGCCTTGGACTGTTTAGTGTATATGAAGTGATGAGTTCTTTGTCTTTTAACTCAATATCTTTAAATGGAATCATAAGTCGATTTTAATAGTTCTAATTATAGATAACAAAAATAGAAAGATTTTGTTAGAGTAGCCCCAATAATCTTAAAATTGTTGGAGTAAACAGAGCGGTAAAGATTCCATTCAGAGTCAGACCGAGACTTGCGAATGCTCCATATTTACTGCTGATATCCATTGCCGTTGATGTTCCTACCGCATGCGCTGCCGCTCCCAAGGAGAGACCTTGTGCCATGGGGCTGCCAATACGGGTTAGTTTCATGGTCTTGATTCCCAGGATACCTCCCAGCAAACCGACGCAAACCACGACCGCTGCCGTCAGCGAGGGAATACCTCCTAAGGTTTTGGTCACTTCCATTGCTATGGGTGTAGTAACGGATTTGGGTGCCAGTGAATAGATTATTTCGTCGGAAGCTCCCATCCATTTGGCGATAAGCACCACAGAGACAACACCTACAATGCAACCGGCCAATTGTGAAAGCAATATGGGGAGTAATTGCTTTTTTATAGTCTCCAGTTGGAGGTACAAAGGCACTCCTAGGGCGACTACTGCCGGTTTGAGCCAGAACTCTATCAGATGTCCACCTTTATCGTATGTCTCATAACTGATATTTGCCATCTTCAAAAAGATGATGAGAACGGCAATTGTCAGCAGGATGGGGTTGAGTAACATTATCCCTGTCTTCTTTTGCAATACTTTGGCAAAGAAGAATATCCCGAAAGTGATAGCTAACAGGAAAAATTCATTTTCAAAGAAACTCATTTGATTTTACGTGTTAATTGGTGAACCCATCCGGTGACTACAAGCACCAGCAGGGTACTAACTGTTGAGGCTATGACAATTGGCCAGAATTCAGCAGCGATAATGTCGAAATAGAGCATGAGGGCTACACCGGGCGGTATGAAAAAGAAGCCCAGATTAGCAACCAGGAAGTCGGACATACCCTGCACCCAATGCAGTTTTATCCAACCCAATTTCAAGAAGAGGGTGAGTAACAGCATCCCTATGATGCTGGACGGTAGCTTAATACCTGTAATAAAAACAATCAATTCACCCAAAGCTAAACATCCGAAGAGGATGGCGCACTGACGGATCATAATACTATTATTATACCTATGTTATTTTTGAAAACGTTGCAAAGTTAGGTATTCTCTTCTTTGCTTGTTACAGCTTCGAGAACTATTTTTATGAAACAGTACAATACAGGTATTTGTTTTTTAATTCCTGTTTTAGTTAAAATTGAATCCTTTCTGAATTTAGTTTTACTTGCATATTTGCTCTCATGCTCTCATAGATGCACTGTATCTCCCTATTCATCATTGTTTGAGACATGATAGCAACTATGATAGCAGGTATGAGGGCAACTTTTGCTCTCATATGTAAATTGGTTAAATGTTACTTTAATTGTTTGTTTATCAGCTTTTTAATGTGTAGAGGGAAAGAACGTATTTCGTGTCAACATGAAACAAATTTCGTGTTAACACGAAGTTAATATCGTGCAAACACGTTATTTATTCCCTGTAAGCTCAGTGTTGAGCGTCTAAAACTACGGTCATTGATACGCCATGCACCTGTATTTGTTCTGTAAAAGCAATATGTTTGTTATATTAAACTTCTAAGACTATTAGAAGATTACATTAATGATCCTATCTATTTACATACGTGAATCAATTCATTCTCATTAGAGGGCTTATCAGTTCACAATAGTGGATACTTAATAGAATAACGCCTTTGTTGTATAAAGTATTGAAGGTTAATAAGATCAATGAACTTGCAGAAGAGGAGAAATGCTTGTGCTTTTGTGCTCAACTTGCCTTTAGTATCCATGTTAAGAAGAATGGAATTATTTATTGCAAAAAGGTGACACTTAATAAAAAAAGGTTTATATTTGCGGCATAGTCTTGTAAACTATAGCGAGAGTTTAAGATATAAAGACTATTAAATTTGAAAAAACGCAAGAAGCGAAAAGTTATTATCCGCCTATTCGGAATCTGGTAAATTCAAAGGTCGTAGGATAATAGCAACAGTTTTCTTCACGTCTATGTTATATATAGGCGTGAGGACTGTTGTCTATTTACGACCATGGGTTTTACCAGAACCTCGAATAGGAAATAGATATTAACAGTCCTCGCGCTTTCTTTATATATAACAAACTCCGCCCCAAGAGGACAGACGGAAGAAATTTAGAAAAACACACGATGGCAAACAAAATTTTTAAGCCTTTGTTGTTCGTCGGCAGTCTGTTATGTCTGCTCTTACTTCCACAGTCTGTGACGGGGCAAAACAAAATCCAGATTACTTCCTTTCATCGTATGGAAACAGATGTTACAGCACGTGTTGCTGCTCCTAAGAAAGACCAAAATGGCGAAGTCTGTGCGTTAATCCGTATTGTTACTACGGAGAAGAATTTTATGTTCGAACCCGATGCACTGGGCATTGTTGCGCGTGAAAATAAGCCCGGTGAGATTTGGCTTTATGTGCCTCGTGGTTCACGGCGCATCTCTATTATGCATGATAAATACGGAGTATTGCGTAACTATTTTTATCCCGATATTATAGACAAGGCAACCGTTTATGAAATGGAAATCAGTGCCGGTGATGCAGTTAAGGCAGCTACAGTGGATACGAATATGCAGTTACTTGTGATGCGCCCCGAACCGGCGAATGCCGGTATTTACATTGATGATGAAAAAATGCCTACTGAGATGGGGTTATTTACTGCTACCATGAAGAAAGGCACACATACCTATCGGGTGGAAGCTCCCATGTACGCTCCCGAAGCAGGTATTATAGACTTGGGTAGCGAACAGAAAATAATGAGTGTCACCTTGAACCCTCGATTCGGTTATCTGGAAGTGTTTTCTTTGCCCGAACAAGATGCTAGGGTGTATATCGATAGTGTGCAAGTGGGTGTTACTCCTTATAAAAGTGATCGTATGCCGTTACGTGATTACCATATCAGTGTAGAGAAGGATTTCTTCTTTCCGATTGACAGCCTCGTTACGATTGTTGCAGGAGAGACGAAGATATTAACCTGTAATATGGTGTCCACTATCAAGCCACGTGCTCCTCGTCGTATGCTAGTAATGGCAGATATGGGGTATCAATCGTCACAAATATCCTATGGTGGAATGATAGGATTTGTTCGTGAGAATGGTGCGTACATTCGTTTCCGTAGCGATTTCGGTTCTGTATCTACCGATTTGGAATGTAATGATACAGGAACTTTGATTTCGGGTGGTGAGGGCAAACCTTATTATAAAAAAGGAATGGAATATAAATCGCGTATGTCTGTTGTCGCCGGTTATCTTCGCCATCTGTGGAAACCGCTTTACTGTTATGTCGGCGCAGGCTATGGACAACGGTCTCTTGCTTGGGAAACTGTAGATGGAGAGTTGGTTAAGAATATTGACCATTCAGCAGTCGGGGTGGCAGGTGAAGCAGGACTTCTGCTGAATGTTGGCAAGTTTGCCGTCTCCGTAGGATATCACACCGTGAATTTAAAGAATCATGAGCTTGGAGCCAGTGTTGGCATCATGTTTTGATCAGGCTTCAATTGATTCTTAATCAGATTTCAACCAACTTTTAATAAATATGCATAACAAGATTTTACTTTTCACATGTGGCTTGTTGCTGCTTTGTTTTTCCGGTTGCAGCAAAGACTCTACGCCTGAGAATGAGATGCCGACACTGACTACCGGTGAGGCTACCGCTATTAGCCGGAAGACGGCGACTATTTTCGGCACTATTTCAGTGCCCGAAGGTTCGGAAGTCAAAAATTGCGGCTTCCTCTACTCTACAGTTTCTTCATTGCCTGAGGCTGATACGAAAACGGTAGCCATCACCCTGCAAGGAGTGTCCGGTACTTATACGACTACCCTAACGGGGCTCGTACCGAACACGAAATATTACTATTGTCTCTATGCCAACAGTGGATATACCACAACCCGTAGTAGTGTACGTGAATTTACCACTGCCACCGACGGAGTTCCCGCTTTGGAAACCACTACTTCCGTTTCGGCAACGGAAACTTCGTTGACTGTAGCTAGCAAAATTTCGGATGACGGAGGCAATGATGTGCAGAAGTTCGGCTTCACCTATAAAGTGAGCGGTTCTGCTGACACGGAGAAGATGGTGGAAGCGGCGAGTAAAGAGGGTGACGGCAGATACACGTTCACCATTACCGGACTGACTGCAGAGACGAGCTATGAAGTGCGTGCGTTTGCAACGAATGCGAAGGGGACGGGATATGGAGAAAAAATAACGTTGATAACTGGAAAACGTTCCATACCACAGTTGGAAGATGTCAGCGTTAGCGAGATAGGAGAAGATGCTGCTATGTTGCAGAGTAAAATCCTTAGCAATGGGGGACATGAAATAACGAAATATGGTTTCGTTTACAGCAGTGGTGAGACCGGGCAGGAAGTACAAGTGGAGGTAACGGAAATGGATACCGATAAGACGTTCCGCTTGTTGTTGTCTAAATTGGCTGCGGCTACAACCTATAATATCCGTGCGTATGCAACGAACTCTTCGGGTACAGCTTATAGTAAGAGCCAATCTTTCACGACACTGACCAAAGAATCGCCTGTGGTGTCGTTGGAAGTGAGTACAGTTGAAGGCAATTCTGTAAAAGTAGGAGGTATTGTATCAAGTAGTGGAACAACACCTATTAAGGAGGTTGGTTTTTGCTGGAGCAAAGATAATGCAACGCCGACAATTGCTGACGGCAAGCTGACTTCCACGTTAGACGGAACTTCTTTCAATAGTACTATTACTGGACTGAAAGCGAAAACTACTTATCACATTCGTGCTTATGCTATTAATGAGGCGAGAGCCGGTTATAGTGAAGTTGTAACAATAACTACGCCAGAATCTAACGTACCGGACATTGATGATATTGAATCACCAGATAAAAACTAAATGATTATGAAGCGAATTACTTATCTATTAATATGTATCATCTCTCTTTTTTGGGGAGGATGTACAAGCCTTTTGGAAACTGATAGTGGACTTTTGAGAAATACCGCAACCAAAGTTGATAATCTGGAAACGATGGAAGTTACATTGGAGGTAGCAGGTACGTTGGCTGAAAAGATAGGAAATAAAAAAGATGCTATCTCAAAATTGATTGTTTCCGGACCTTTTGATGCTGATGATGTAACTACAATGAGGGCTTTGCCTAAATTGCAGGCTATTGATATGAAAGGAGTAAGATTGATGGAGTCTGATAAAAAATACAATGGTCGTGATTGGAGTTGGTCAATAAAGGAGAAAGCAATTACTGAAGAAATGTTCGCAGATTTAAAACTTATGGAAGTTGTTATTCCAAAGGATATAGAAATCATTGGTGGTAGAGCTTTTATGGGAACTGCTATTGAAACGATAGAGCTTCCAGAAGGAATAAAGTTGATTGATTATGAAGCTTTTGCCGGGTGTAGAAATCTTTTGAATATAATAATTCCGAAGAATGTTTTAACAATAGGTAATGGCGCATTTATGAGCTGTTCGGCTTTAAATACAATTACTTTGCCCGAAGGATTAACAAGTATGGGAGGGACTGTTTTTAGCGGTTGTGGTTCTTTGACAACTATAGATATTCCGGAAACTGTTACTGATATAGGGAATAATGCATTTAATAATTCTGGTCTCAAATCTATTACTATTCCGGAAAGTGTAACTGTCATACCGTCTGGCTGTTTTGTTTTTTGTGAATCGTTAGAGCTAGTGTCTATTTCATCTCATGTAACCACAATCGAAAGTGAAGCTTTTCGAAGTTGTACCTCATTAAAATCAATAATAATACCTGATAATGTTATCGAGATAGGTATGTCGGCTTTTTGGGATTGTACAGCTTTGGAAAGTATAATATTATCCGATAACATAAAATGTATATCCAAATTAATGTTTAGAAATTGCTACGCTTTGAAATCAATTAGGTTACCGTCTAAATTGAAAAGCATCGGTGAACAGAGCTTTATATGTTGTACTTCGTTGCGATATTTAGAAATCCCCGAATCTGTTACGTCTATTGAATATATGGCTTTTCAGGAAGATTATCATTTATATGCTATTGTCGTGAAAGGGCATCCAGTTATCCAAAAGATTGTTGAATCTGATGCTAATACGCTCATTTATTTATCTGATCCGGATACGGACATAAATGCTTCTAATAAGAATGTAATCATTAATGGGATGGCGCCATCTATTACCCTCAACAATAAGTTCGATTTCTTTTGTCCACAGACTTTCAAAACTCAGAAGATTACTTATACCCATGCATTCAATAGTAATAGTGGAGAGTATCCCATACCAGGAGAAGCGGCGGGTTGGGTAGGACTTTCACTACCTTTCACCGTGACAAATTTTGCTCATAAAGACGGTCGGGTACTGGCTCCTTTTAATGCGGACATGCCGGATGCTAAACCTTTCTGGTTGCGTAAACTTACTGCTAATGGCTTTGAAAATGCAACAACCATGGAAGCTGGTGTGCCATACGTAATTGCCATGCCGCATAATGAACGGTATAACAGTGCGTATAATATAGAGGGAGAAGTTACCTTTATGGCGACAGATGTGACAAACGGAATTGTTATTCCGGAAACAATCTATCAGAAGATGGATGGTCCACTGTTTGATTTCAATCCTAGTTATGGAAAGATAACGAAAAACGCTACAGCATTTGTGCTCAATACTTATGATTTTGTTGAAGGATGCAATTATGGCGGTACTTTCGTGCGCAATTTACGAGATACGAAACCTTTTGAAGCCTATGTCACCGCTAAGAGTATGTCAGCCGACAGTCGTGCCTTCTTTGATATAGATGGTGGTACCAAGACTAGAAGTACCCGCACCATCGGAACTAAGCCAAGAATAGACGATATGTAATGGGAAAGGCAAAAGTTGTGTTTGATAACCTGTTTGAGTAAAATACAGAAAATGGATATGTCAAAGAGTTCTTTATATATAGTAGCGGTGGCACTGTCCGTGCTCCCATTGCTGTGCCATGCCCAGTCGGTCGAGGAAATCCAGCGAAGCCCGGACTTCCTTTGGGGAACGGGCAATGCTTCTACCTTGAAGAAGGCGGACAATGATGCTTTGGCGGCATTGGTCAGCCAAATATCCACCAAGGTTTCTGCCAGTTTTGAGCAACTGACAGAAGGTAAAAGCGATGGGAACAAGGCTATGGCGGGTGAAACCTTCAAATCGGTCATTAACACCTATTCGCATGCCACATTGAACAACACGCGGCGCATTGTGATGCAGAACGAGCCTGAAGCTGTAGTGATGCGCTACATCAAAGTCGCTGAAATCCAGCGCATCTTCGACGGGAGGAAGAACAAACTTCTGAACTTTGCACTAGAAGCGCAGCAGGCTGAGAAAAAGGCCCAGATAGCGGATGCTTTGCACTATTACTATTGGGCGCTGGTACTACTGCAAAGCTATCCCGACGGGAATTTCCTTACCATGGAGGATGCGGACGGTAACAAGCAACTTCTCTCTACCTGGATTCCTAAACAGATGAATGAAATCTTTTCCAACATACATCTTTCCGTCGAAGGAATCCAAAAGGATGGGAGATTGAAGACAGTCTATCTGAAAGTACTCTATAAAGACCGTCCGGCTTGCAACTATGACTACACCTACTTTGACGGGCGCGACTGGTCGAATGTCTTTTCAGCTAAAGATGGGAGAGGAATCATTGAACTGCCGGAATTGGCAAACATTGACGGCCTCTCCGTAAAAACCGAATATGCGTTTGAAGGCGAAGCCAACATTGACAATGAACTTGCCGAAGTGATGAAAACAGTCAGTATGTCGGGAATGCGCAACGCTTATCTGAAAATAGAGGCCAATGAAGAGGAGATTTCAGAAAGACGGCTGGCCGATGTCACAGACAACAATACTAGGAACACGGGTATGCACTTCCTGAACAAGGCAAAGTCAGCTTCCTATCTGGCTACGATGCAAAAGACGGAGGCAGCCATTCATTCCCGCTGTTTTGACGGGATGGAACAACTCTGCACTAAAACAGGACTTGAGATGTTCCGCTGCCTTATTAAATATGGTAATGCGAAGATTATCCGTCAGCCTGAATACCAATTTCTTGAATACGGCGATGAAGTGACTTGCCGTAGTCTTCCCATGAGCTTCAACTTTGCGGGCAACCGCCGTACATTTGTGGAAGACGTGGTGTTCCTCATGAACAAGGATGCCAAAATCTCAGGACTTTCCTTTGCCCTGAACAAGCCTGCGGTGGATGACATCATGAACCGAACGGCATGGGGCGATACGGTGAAGAACGTACTAATCAACTTTCTGGAAAGCTACAAAACGGCGTATGCCCTGAAACGCTATGACTACATCAACTGTCTCTTTTCGGACGATGCATTGATCATAACAGGTTCGGTTCTGAAACGTTCGGGAGGAGGTGAAATGCAACCTACGGATAGGCATGTCGTGAAGTATACTCGGCAAACAAAGCAGGAGTACATGAAGAAGCTACAGTACATCTTCAGAAGCAACGAGTTTATTAACCTGCGTTTTGCTGACAATCAGGTGCGCAAGTCGGGTGTAGGTGGTGAAGTATATGGTATTCAGATAAAACAGGACTATTTTTCTTCGAGCTATGGCGATACAGGTTATCTGTTTCTGATGGTTGATCTGAATAATCCGAAAGAACCAGTCATTCACGTCCGCACTTGGCAGCCGGAGAAAGATCCGGATTTCGGTTTGATAGATTTGAGTTATTTCTAGTCAGCTTTTTTATTCGGATAATCCTTGATTTCACCTGATAGATAAACTGCATGAAAAAAAGATACGAATTGTGATGCGATTAGAAATATTTGTCTACATTTGCAAAGCATAGCATGTTTAAAGATTTAATAACAATACTAATCATAAAAGGAGAAATTGCGATGAAAAAGACTTTGTTTATCAGCGCTCTTGTAGCGTTTGTTATGATGTTTGCTGTCAATGTTAGTGCTCAAGAAAAGGCGGTAGGTAAGGATCGTAAAGCTTTAGAAAAACATGAAAAAGTTTTGGATAAAGACTTGCAGAAAAAAGCGATAAAATCAGCTCGTAAAGAAGCTAAAGAGTTGGAAAAGGAAGGGTTTAGAACTCCAGTAGGTAAATTACCTTTAGACAAGCAGCTGGAAGCATCATGGGAAAAGCAGGCTGAATTGGATATGGATGGAAATCCGTATTGGTATATTGCTACTTCAAGAGCAATCGGTGGCAACCAATCGGCTGCTGCATTGCAAGCTACTAATGCTGCCAAGATTGATCTAGCCGGACAAATTCAGACAAAAGTGTCTCAGTTGATCGAAGCTAAAGTTGCTAATGATGATATGGGACAGGAAGAGGCAGCTAGCTTGTCAAGTGTAGTTGCTTCCAGCAAGAGTGTGATCTCTGCTACATTGGGACGCACTATTCCTTTGGTAGAAGTTTACAGAACATTGCCTAATAAGAATGTAGAAGTTATGGTAACTTTAGGTTATAGTACGGATGCTGCTAATAAGGTTGCTGTTAGTGCTATACGTAAAGAATTGGCTGCTAAATCAGAAGAGTTGGCAAAAGAATTGGATAAATTGGGTTATTAAGAAGCCCGTTTACTAAAATTAGACTTTAAATGAATCGGAATAATCAGATTAAGTGGATATTCCTTCTGTTGATATTAGTTGCGGTTCCGCTGCATGCCCAAAACACTGTAAAGGTGAAGGGCGTGCAGGGGCGCTGGCAAGTCAGTGACAATGTAACGCTGAAAGAAGCGGAAGAACATGCCCGCATGGAGGCTAAGAAAGAAGCATTGCGCAAAGCCGGTGTGATGGAAAATGTTTGGTCTGTATTCGGACAAATCACCCAAGAGAACGGAACTGATTTTCAAGAGGCATATTCACAAATGAACGTGCTGGCAATTGGTGGAATGGTAAATATCACCAAGGAAACTGTGGAGGAGGTATGGGATACAAATAACCGCAGTCTTTATAAAGTAGTGACCATTGACGCCACGGTACAAAAAGAAGAAAAAGTAGATAACTCGTATGCCCTCGAAGTGAAAGGAATCTCTACCTTATATAAGGAAGGAGATGTCTTTACTTGTACCTTGAAAGTACATGGCACGGATTCTTATCTGAAATTCTTTTGGTTTGACAGCAATGGAGGAGCTTTGCTTTACCCTAATGAATATGAAGGAAATTCCTTGCTGAAGACCGAAAATGAGTATAAAATCCCTTTCAGCAATGCCGTGGATTATCGCATGGAAAAGCAGGGAAAGGAAAGTGAGAAAATCAATATGATGATGGTAGCCACCAAAGAAAATATTCCTTTTACGGGTGAAGTAAGCTATCAGAATGTATTGAAGTGGGTATATTCTATCCCCAATGATAAACGTTGTGCCTTTTACGACATGATTCTGATCAAATAGAACGTTTTTATTAACTTCTCTAAATCTAATTACAGATGAAAAAGATGAAGGTTTATTCAGCAGCATGTTTCGCTTGTTTTTTACTGGCGATTCCTGTCAATGCGCAAAATATAGAGAAAGAGTTTGAGGATTTTGAAAAGCAGCAGCAGACGGAATTCGAAGAATTTAAAAATAAGGCGGATGCAGAGTTTGAAACTTTCTTGCGTGAGACTTGGGAGAAATATGACGCTTTTGCTCCTGTGCCGGCACCTGTACGTCCGGAACCTCCTAAGCCGGTAGTCTTTGATAAGACGAAACCGGCGTTACCTCCTGTGGCAATTAAACCGGGCGGATTGAAAGTGCCTGACGTAGCTGCTCCCGGTGTGGGTGAGAAAGTTCCGGTGGATATAAAACGTCCGGATCTTCCGGCTATAGTAGATAAACCTGCTCCCGGAGTGTATGTACCAGGGAAGCCTTATACACCTGTATTGGTAGAAGCGCCGGTAGTAAAGCCGGGATCAATGGTTCGACGTACCCCGATTGAATTTTATGGAACTTCTTTTGAAGTGGCTACCGATGTCATTGATGGTTTGTCTTTGTCCGGCAATAGTGAAGGGAAAGTGGCAGACGCCTGGAAAGGATTATGCAAAATGGACTATGAACAGTTAGTAAAAGACTGTATGACCCTCAAACAAGAAAAGAATCTGAGCGATTGGGCTTATTTGCTATTTACCAAACAAATAGGCAAGCAGTTGTACGGTGAGAATAGAAAGAATGAGATTGTCTTTTTACAGATGTTCCTGCTTAATAAATCGGGCTACAAAGTACGTTTGTGTAAGATTGATGATGAACTTAAATTGATGATTGCTACTGCCGGTACTGTTTATGGTACTCCATATCTTACCATGAGTGGTAATAAATACTATGTCTTTGAGCCTACTCCCGGAAGTTCGATGGGAATTTATACCTATCGTCAGGATTTTGCGAATGCTAAAAACCTGGTAAGCCTCAATATCGAAAGTTTACCGGCGTTTGCCATGCAGGAACAAGATCGTACTCTTACTCCATCGGGCAGTACTCTGAAGGTGCAGACGGTAGTCAATAAGAATTTGATCGATTTCTACTATGACTATCCTAAATGTGATGTGGTAGTACATTACAAAACTCCCATGAGCGAGGAGTTGCGTACTGCCTTATATCCACAACTGAAAGCTGCAATCGCCGGAAAATCACAGAAAGATGCGGCTAACCTGTTATTGAATTTTGTTCAGACCTCCTTTCAGTATATGACAGATGGAGAACAGTTTGGTTACGAAAAGCCGAATTTCCCTGATGAAACTTTCTATTATCCGTATTGCGATTGCGAAGACCGTGCCATGCTATATTCTACTTTAGTGAAAGATTTGATGGGGTTAGATGCCATATTGTTGGATTATCCTAATCATATAGCTTCTGCTGTTCGCTTTACAGAAACCATTCCGGGAGATAACGTTGTGTTGGATGATGGTGGCGAATACCTGATTTGTGACCCTACATATATCGGAGCACCTATTGGGGTCTGTATGGATCAATTCAAGAATGTAGCGCCTGAAATCATTCATTAGTGTTAAATTATATAATAATTGCAGTTCGGGAAGTAAAATAACCCCGAATTGCAATGTGGATATTGCAAAATTGTGTACTTTTGCGGCGTGAATAACACGTACTACCGATTTATACACAATTAAAATATCATGCAGAGATTAATTAATGAAATTCTTGATCGTGCGAAAGCAGATCGCCAACGCATTGTTCTTCCCGAAGGAACGGAAGAACGCACCTTGAAAGCTGCCAATCAAATCTTGACTGACGGAGTTGCTGACCTTATACTTTTGGGTAAACCCGAAGAAATCCATGCTTGCGCTAAAGAGTGGGGGCTGGGTAATATTGAAAAAGCCACTATTATTGATCCGGATAACCATCCGAAGCAAGAAGAATACGCACAATTACTTTGTGAGTTACGTAAGAAGAAAGGTATGACTATCGAGGAAGCTCGTAAGTTGGTGCTCGATCCACTCTATTTGGGTTGTTTGATTATTAAGAATGGTGATGCGGATGGCCAGTTGGCAGGTGCCCGCAATACTACCGGCGATGTACTTCGTCCGGCTCTGCAAATTATTAAGACTGTACCGGGTATAACCTGTGTTTCAGGTGCAATGTTGTTGTTGACTCATGCTCCCGAATATGGTAAGAATGGTATTTTAGTAATGGGTGATGTTGCGGTGACTCCGGTTCCCGATGCAGCTCAACTTGCACAAATCGCAGTTTGTACGGCACGTACAGCTCAGGCTGTGGCAGGTATTGATCCCAAAGTGGCTATGTTGAGTTTCTCAACAAAAGGTTCTGCGAAGCATGAAGTAGTAGACAAAGTAGTAGAGGCTTTGAAGATTGCCAAAGAAATGGCTCCTGATATTGCTATTGATGGAGAATTGCAGGCTGATGCGGCTTTGGTGCCTGAAGTAGGTGCAAGCAAAGCACCCGGTTCGGCTATTGCAGGTGCAGCTAATGTGCTTATTGTACCAAGTCTCGAAGTAGGCAATATTTCTTATAAGTTAGTACAACGTTTAGGGCATGCTGATGCTGTAGGTCCGGTATTGCAAGGTATTGCCCGTCCGGTAAATGACCTTTCACGCGGTTGTTCTATCGAAGATATATATCGTATGATTGCTATTACAGCTAATCAGGCTATTGCGGCTAAGAAGAGTAAATAACTTATAAATCTGAATTAATATGAAAGTTTTAGTATTGAATTGCGGTAGCTCATCCATCAAATATAAATTGTTTGATATGGATCAGAAAGAGGTTATCGCCCAAGGGGGTATTGAGAAAATAGGTTTGGAAGGTTCATTCCTGAAATTCACTTTACCTAGTGGAGAAAAAGTAGTTCTGGAAAAAGATATACCGGAACATACAGTAGGAGTAGAATTCATTTTAGATACATTGGTGAGCCCGGAATATGGTGCTATCAAATCACTGGATGAGATCAATGCAGTAGGTCACCGTATGGTACATGGTGGAGAAAAGTTCAGCAAATCAGTGTTGTTGACACAAGAAGTATTGGATGCCTTTGAGGCTTGTAATGATCTTGCACCGCTGCACAATCCTGCCAACCTGAAAGGTGTGAATGCAATTTCTGCTACTTTGCCGGATGTACCGCAAATAGGTGTGTTCGATACTGCTTTCCATCAAACAATGCCCGAATACGCTTATCTGTATGCTGTACCTTTCGAACTGTATAAGAAATATGGTATTCGCCGTTATGGTTTCCATGGAACTTCTCACCGTTATGTTTCGCAACGGGTATGCGAGTTCCTGGGAGTTAAACCGGAAGGCTTGAAAATAATTACTTGTCATATTGGTAACGGTGCGTCTATTGCTGCCGTAAAAGATGGCAAATGCGTGGATACATCTATGGGACTCACTCCGCTGGAAGGTTTGATGATGGGTACTCGTTGTGGTGACATTGACGCAGGTGCAGTAACTTTTATCATGGATAAGGAAGGTCTTGATACAGCTGGCGTTTCCGACTTGCTGAACAAGAAATCGGGTGTTGCAGGTCTGAGAAATGGTGCCAGTGACATGCGCGACTTGGAAGCTGCTGTTGCTGCCGGAGACAAGGAAGCCATCATGGTTGACAAAATGTACAATTATCGCATTAAGAAATATATCGGAGCTTATGCTGCCGCTATGGGAGGTGTTGATGTTATTGTGTTTACAGGTGGTGTAGGCGAGAATCAATTTACTTGCCGTGCCGCTGTTTGCGATGGTCTTGAATTCCTTGGTGTGAAAATGGATTTTGAGAAGAATAAAGTAAAAGGTCAGGAACTTATTGTTTCTACTCCTGATTCCAGAGTAAAAGTTGTAGTAATTCCTACTGACGAAGAATTAATGATTGCTTCGGACACCATTGCTATTTTAGAGAATTAATAATCTGATATAGAATCTTTAGCTGGTTATAGTGAAGGAGCCGGAGGCAGTAAAACTGTACTCCGGCTTCTTTTTTTTAATAGAATCGTCATCTCATAGTTGCTAAAAATCCCTATCTTTGTTACTCTTTAATACACTAATAACTTTTTTAAGAAATAAGCTTATGAAACGATTAATCTATGTGTTGCTCTTTGTGCTGTTAACCGGTGCGGCGTATGCACAGCAGGCAAAGTATGTATTTTATTTCATCGGTGATGGAATGGGAGTTAATCAAGTGAATGGTACGGAAATGTATCTTGCCGAACAGGAGGGAAGAATTGGTGTAAAGCCATTATTGTTCACCACATTTCCTGTAGCCAGTATGGCAACTACTTTCTCAGCTACTAATTCTGTTACAGATTCCTCGGCAGCAGGTACTGCTCTATCTACCGGTGCTAAGACTTATAATGGTGCTATCGGCATGGATGATAACAAAAACGTTCTTCAAACTGTTGCCGAAAAAGCAAAGAAGGCGGGAAAGAAAGTAGGCGTAACAACCAGTGTAAGTGTGGATCATGCTACTCCGGCAGCTTTCTACGCTCATCAACCTGACCGCAACATGTATTATGAAATCGCACTGGATCTGCCGAAGGCTGATTTCGATTTCTATGCTGGTGGTGGTTTCCTGAAACCTACTACAACGGCTGATAAGAAAGAAGCACCCAGCATTTTCCCTATATTCGAAGAAGCAGGATATACTATTGCCAGAGGACTTGATGATTATAAAACAAAAGCAGGAAGTGCCAATAAGATGGTGCTGATCCAAAAAGAGGGAGCTGAACCTTCTTGCTTGCCATACGCTATTGATCGCCAAAAAGGTGATTTAACTCTGGCTGAAATTACAGAAAGCGCTATTTCCTTCTTAACTAAAGGAAAGAATAAGGGCTTTTTCTTGATGGTAGAAGGTGGTAAGATCGACTGGGCTTGCCATGGTAATGACCCTGCTACCGCTTTCGAAGAAGTAGTAGATATGGATAATGCTGTGAAAGTGGCATACGAATTCTATAAGAAACATCCTAATGAAACATTGATCGTTGTAACTGCCGACCATGAAACAGGTGGTTTAGGACTTGGTACTGCTAAGTATGAATTGTTTTTGAAGTCATTGACAAATCAAAAGCAGTCACAAGATCTTCTTTCTAAAGCTATAACAGATATGCGTAAAGCAAAAAATAACAAAGTTTCATGGGAAGAAGTGAAAGCTTTGCTTGCTGATAAGATGGGATTCTGGAGTGTATTACCATTAAGCTGGGAGCAAGAGAAAATGTTGCGTGACGAATATGAAGAGTCATTCGTAAAGAATCATACTGTTTTCGAAGAAAGTCTTTATGCCAAAACAGAACCTATGGCTGCTACAGCTAAAAAGGTTATGAGCCAGATTGCAATGGTAGGCTGGACCAGTGGAAACCATACTGCCGGTTACGTACCTGTATTTGCAGTTGGAGCCGGCTCTAAGCTGTTTATGGGTAAAATGGATAATACTGAAATTCCTAAGCGCATAGCAAAAGCTGCAGGATATAAATAATTCGATAAGAATTCATCTAAAAAAAGTACGGAGCATAGCTGGGTTACCCTAGTTATGCTCCGTTTCTTTTTAAGATTTCGCAAGTATGTTGTTTTTTATTCCAAATCCTTTTTGATGATCTCGTCCATTTCTTTGATACGTTTCTCTCGTTCTTCATCGGACATTGGCTTTTGATTATCCTTATATCCCAAGTCGGTGCGCTCGGAAACATCCTCGCTCCATTCTTCAAATTCATCCTTTGCCGGGCGTCCTTTAGGATCTATATTTTCCTCAGCAATTGCATTATGTCTGTAAATCATATCATCCATAATTTTTCGTTTTAATGGTTTATGATACTACTACAAAATTGCGGAGAAAAAGTTCTGCTTCTTTATTATTTTTCAGAAGCATTTAATAAGAATAAACGCTTGTCGGATATGTATTGACGATTATTTACCCACCAGTTCTTTGATAGAAATCAGCTTGATTCCTTTTTCTTCAATCACCTTCTTTACTCGGGGACTTGTCAGTAAATCGGTTACTCCTTGGCGGTCGAAAGCTACGTCTTCGTAACCAATGTGGAAAACATTTTTCATCTCATCATTGTCTAATGCGGGGTGATCTAGAAATAGATATCGTTTGCCGGGTTCCAGTTTATTCAAAGATTTGATGAAGCTTGCTTCTTTCTCTTCGGGAGTTCTCTTTGGACCGTCGTAACCAATGTAAGCGAACTGATAGTCTTTTGTAGAGCCCATACGATCGATGGACGGTAGGTTGTATTCCTCGGCGAGACGAAGTACCAGTTCATTAACCTCTTTATTGAAACCGGTCGAAAGCATGTGTCCGGAGAGATGGCTAAGTTGGGGAATGTTCTTCAATGCCATTTCTATCTGTGCCCGAAATTCCTGTTCTATCTCTTTTATGTTCCAGTTATGTTCCAGAATGGCTTGTTCCGGATAGGCTGGGTTCGGGAATATCATCGGATAAAAGTAACCATTTTCATCGGTCAGGCTGGGGCAGTGTGTCAGCGGACGCCATTTCACATTTTCCCATTCACTGGTAAGAACCAAGTGTAGACCGACGTCCAATCCGGGGTTCTCTTTCAATAGTTTTACACCTTCGGGATACCAGGCTGCTACGGGCATTACTTCCACACTCCGGGCAATTCCCGAACGATAGGTTTTGATACAAGCTTCGTTTACAGAATGGAAGGCTCCCAAGTCATCTATTCGAATGGCAAGAGTGGGTGCCGATTGTCCCCATACCGAAGATACTCCTACAGTGAGAAGAAGTCCGGCAAGTGTGCTTTTTAGTTTTAGAAGATTCATTTTGTGTATTATATTGGGTTAGAGTTTTGTTTCTCCCTCGATAAATTCCTCTAGGAATAAATTCTCTCCGTCGAATACGGCGTATGAAAAAAAGTTGATCCAATCTCCCAAGATAAGCACACGTGCGGTAGAACTAAGCATCAAGTCGAGTTCGATGTGACGATGTCCGTAGATAAAGAAGTTGATATTGGGATGGCTTTTCAGATAATCTTTGGTGTAGAGAACAAGGTGCTCGTTGTTCTCACCCATATAATCGGGTTCTTTTCCATCTATTCGTTTCATGCGACTATGCTTTGCCCATGTCAATCCTAGTTCCATACTCCAACGAGGATGTAGGGCAGAGAAGAGCACTTGCAGGGTAGGGCTATGGAACATGGAACGCAAGAGTTTGAACTTCTTGTCAGGATCTCCCAGTCCGTCACCATGGGCAAGATAGAATTCTTTTCCATAGATCTCGGTTGTCAGAGGTTCCCGATGAATGATAACTCCGCATTCTGTAGTCAGATAATCACCACACCAAATGTCATGGTTGCCTGTGAAGAAGTGTACTTCCACTCCCAAATCCGTCAGTTCGGAGAGTTTACCCAGGAATCGGGTGTAACCTTTGGGGACTACTGTACGAAACTCATACCAGAAGTCAAACATGTCACCCAGCAGATACACCGCAGCTGCCTTGTCTTTGATGCTATCTAAGAAATTGACTAATCTTCGTTCTTGAGTTCGTCCATGCTCAATGGCTCGTGAACCCAAATGTGCATCTGAAAGGAAGTAAATGTTCTTCATAATTATAAGAATCCTAATTCCAGTTTTGCTTCTTCACTCATCATATCCTTGTCCCATTCGGGTTCAAAGACTAAGTTGATAGTAGCGGAAGGCACTCCGTCTATAGATTCAATCTTTTGGCGGACATCCTCCATAATGAAGTCAGCTGCCGGACAATTGGGGGCAGTCAATGTCATGTCGATAGTAACATCATTACTATCGGAAACATCTATTTTGTAGATCAAGCCCAAATCATAAATGTCAACCGGAATCTCCGGGTCATATACGGTCTTGAGCATTGCAACAACTTTTTCTTCTATCTCAAATTTGGTCATATTAGTAGGGGTTATTTTAGGCAAAACTAAATATTTTAATTGAAACAGCAAAAGAATACTTCTGAAAGCGTCATTTTACGCACTTATCTGTGAAGGCATACGCACTTATCTGCGATAGAGCATACACTTATCTGCGATAGCATACGTACCTATATGTGTTAGTTCGTGCATCTACTAGATACACCCTTCATCATTGAAGCTGTAATATTTACCGTCTGTTATTATAACGTGGTCGGTTAATCGTATGTTCATGGTTTGTGCTCCTTTCTGTACAAGCTGCGTCAAACGTTGATCGTCGTTGCTGGGGCGTGGATTTCCTGAAGGATGGTTATGGATCAAAGCTATTTGGGTGGCTCTTTGCAGCAAAGCCTCCCGTAAGATGCTGCGTACGTCGGCAGTAGTTTGATCTATTCCTCCCCGACTGATACGTACTTTGTCGATGACGCGGGCTGCTTGGTTCATTAATAATACCCAAAACTCTTCTTGGGAAAGATCGCAAAGCAGCGGGTGGAACAGGTCGTAGATATCTTTAGAACAACGGATGGTGGCGCGTTCCGGGCGTTCTTGCAAGTTGCGGCGTTTGCCCAGTTCAAGTGCTGCCATGATAGTGAGACTCTTTGCGGGGCCGAAACCTTTGAAACGGGAGAAGTCACGGATTTCCCATTTTCCCAATTGGTTTAAGTCATTGCCGCAACTGACCAATATACGTTGCATGAGTGAAACTGCACTTTCTTCCGTATTGCCGGAACCGATGAGAATGGCGAGCAGTTCGGCGTCACTCAATGCTTCTGCACCTTTCTGCATCATTTTTTCCCGTGGTCGGTCTTCTTCCGCCCACTGGTTGATATTTAATTTATCCACGGTAACTACTTGTAAAAATTCTTTTTGAAAGCTTCGAACTCATCCTTGCCGCATACACAACGATTCCACCAGGCACGCCAGAAACCGGTTCCGTATCCGATGAGTTGAATAAAAGAGGCGGCAATAGAGTATAGCCCGATAGATATGCTCTTGTTTTGTATGGAAGAGTCGATAAATACTAATAAAGCATATAAGGCAATAGGAACTAAACTGTACAGGCAGAATGGTGCGCCTAATAACAGTATAACCACTCCTAATGTAAATGCGGCAGGTAATAAGTGTACGATCTTCAGCGATTCGGGGTATTTCTTGTAAAGGTTGATGCGCGCTATACCGGAGTTGTGTACTTGTTTGAAAAACTTCTTGAGGTCTGTCCGTCGCTTGTGATAAACCCATGCGCCGGGGAGTAACCGACATTTATATCCCTCTTTGAAGATTCGGATGCTGAAGTCAATATCTTCACCAAACCTCATTTTAGAGAAACCTCCTAAAGTTTGGTACACTTCTCTCCGCACTCCCATATTAAAGCTACGGGGATAGAATTTATCCATCTTCTTTTTACCTCCACGGATGCCTCCGGTAGTAAAGAAAGAAGTCATAGAGTAGTTGATGGCTTTCTGTATGTCTGTGAAGGATTCGTGTGCCCGGTCGGGACCTCCGAAAGCATCGGATGGAGCGTTTTGCAGTTCTTGTTCTACAGCGGCGAAGTAGCCTTCCGGCAAAATGCAATCCGAATCCAATATAATCAGATATTCTCCCTTACTCCGTTCTGCACCGTAATTGCGGGTTTGTCCGGGACCGGAATTAGGTTTGCTATAGTAATGTACATCCAGTTTATTCTGATAGATTTCTACAACGCTTTCGCAAGGAATAGATGAACCATCTTCCACAACAATTACTTCAAAATCGGTAAAGGTTTGTTGCGCCAGGCTTGCTAGCAATTCGTCCACTTCGTCGGGACGGTTATATACGGGGATGATGACGGAGTATCGCATAATTATTCCAGTTACTTAATGATTTCTCAATATCAGTTTTTGAGTCTGTCACCACAAAAGTACTCTTTATCTTTTAATAAAGTATTATTGTATTCCAAATTCTGCAAAACCCACTTCATTCTCTTCGTTCACCGTCTTTACTGCTTTTAAGGCTACAAAACGTGCTTTTACAGGAGTGAAATAAATAGATTGCAAAATGGGGTTATTCTTAATATTTGAGAACTCACCCTTTTTGATAACGTTACTAATCGCATTTTTATCAAGACCAATGGACAATTCATAATTTGAAATTAATCCTTTGCTGTAATCACTCTGGTCGGGTAAGTAATAGAATGAAGAAATAGTACGTTCTTCACCTAAATCTACTATTAGAATATTTCCTCTGATGAAACAGGTGGTTGCTATATTTTTGTCCGTACATTTATCAGCTTCGTTTTTATCTACGCCGAGCAAGGTGAACGGGAGACTATTCAGTTCATCCGGCTTGATGGCGAAAGAAACATCATTCGTCTCTCCTGCATAATAAGCCTCGATATTATTAATGCAAAGGCTCGCGCGAGAATCAGTGAAATTTACACGTAGGCGATTGGTCTCAACGGTTTTAAATCGCAAAAGACGTTTGTATCCTATGGTCGTGGTTTCTTCATTGAGCTTTATGGGTAACCATTGGTCATTCTTATAATATTCCACGTTGAAGGCTTTAACGCGTTGTCCTAATGGAATGTATTCTTGTAGCAACAGACGGTTTACTTTCTCTGTTTGGGGTAAAGTAAATTCCACGGTAGCTGAGGTTACTCCGTCTTTGGTGCCCCAGTATGAATCGTAATTATTATCGGTTATAGCCTTCGCTTTAAAATCTGTTCCACGTTCATCGGAGGCTTTGGGAGTGATGTCAGATAAGAGGTTGTGTGATAATTGTTGCTCTATATTTTTGCGGAAGTTGACAGCATTGGCAGAATCTATAGGATGAATCAGCCCGTCTCGGTCTACAGGAAAATTGAGTAGCAGGGTTGCGTTGCGTCCCACACTTTTATAATATAAATCGGTTAGTTGATCTACAGTCTTTACCTTGTCATCTTCTTCCGGATGGTAAAACCAACCGGGACGAATGGAGACATCGCATTCGGCAGGTGTCCATTGATTGCCATCATCATGCCCATATTGCAATTCGCGATAATTGGCGTAACCGGGATATACTTCACCGGCACGTAAGAAAGACCAGTTTGTTGTTCCGGCAAAACCATTTTCATTACCTACCCATCGGCAACCGGGACCACCATCGGAGAATATAACAGCTTGTGGCTGATGCTCGTTCAGTATCTCGTAAATTTTCGGATAATCGTAATAATTCTTTCGATCAATGTTGCGAGAGTCTTTTGCGCCACCGTACCATCCATCTCCTCCGTTTGCACCATCAAACCACACTTCAAATACCTCGCCATAGTTATTCATTAGTTCTTTGAGTTGTTTATGAAAGTAGTCTACGTATTCGGGCGTTCCATATTGTGAGTGATTACGATCCCAGGGTGAAAGATAAACAGCGAATTTAATACCGTACTTCTTGCAGGCAGCAGCAAGTTCACCCACAATGTCTCCTTTTCCATTCTTGTAGGGAGTGTTTCGGATGCAATATTCGGTCAGATGTGTAGGCCACAGGCAGAAGCCGTCATGGTGCTTGGCGGTTAGGATAACCCCTTTCATTCCTGCGGAAACAAAAGTTTTAACCCATTGCTCGCAATCCAGCTTTGTAGGATTAAAGGTTTGAGGGTCGGAGTCTCCATATCCCCATTCACGATCATTGAAGGTGTTCAAACCAAAGTGTACAAAAGCGTATGTTTCCATTTTCTGCCAATCTATTTGTTTTTGTTCGGGGATTGGAAGAACCGCTTGAGGAGGAGTTCCAGGGGAAGTGCAAGAACTCATTATTGCAAGAAATATTCCGGCATATAAAAGATTGGTTTGTTTTTTCATTCGGTTCATGATTTAGATTGTTGGTTAATAGTACAAAGATACATCATTATTTACTGATAATTTCATCAATAGCTTTATCTTTTATCGTCGGAAGGGAAAAGTTGAAAACAGTGTGAATACGTTACATTCTAAACAGTCATGCTTATCTTTGTTTTTTCCGACACCGAGGAAGGTCTTGTTCCCCGGTGTCGAGCAAGGGGTTCCTCGGTGCCGAACCCTTCCTTCCTCGGTGCCGGAGAAATACCCTACTCAGAAGGTACTCTGACGGGGGATGGCTCATAAGAAAGAGAACTTGATTGGATTTAAACATTATCAGATTGTTTTCTCAAATAATAATATTCTGTTTAGCTCAATCCCCGTCCGATATAAATCAATTTTAGTTGCTCTGCATTAAAGAAAAACCGCTTGTCCAAAGAAGAACTTTGGACAAGCGGCCACTCTATATATCGTATAATCGATATTTATGCTTTTACACGGCTTACGTAAGAACCGTCGCGAGTATCGATTTCGATAGTTTCACCTTCGTTGATGAATAACGGAACACGTACGGTTGCACCAGATTCTACTGTTGCAGGTTTCAGTGTATTGGTTGCGGTATCACCTTTCATACCCGGTTCGGTATAAGTAATCTTCATCTGAACCTTTATAGGCATATCAGCGTAAAGAACTGTTTCGTCAGTAGCGTTGGACACAACTTCTACAATAGCTCCTTCCAGCAAGAAGTCAACACCGTTGATCAAGTCATGAGCAATAGGATGTTGGTCGAAAGTTTCCTGGTTCATGAAGATATAGTCTTCACCTTCTTTATATAAGAACTGGTAGGGGCGGCGTTCTACGCGGATGTCTTCCAGCTTTTCACCGATGTTGAAACGACGTTCCAATACGTAACCATTTACTACGTCTTTCAGTTTGGTACGCATGAAGGTGTTACCTTTACCCGGCTTAACATGCAGGAAGTCAACACAGAAATACAACTTGCCGTCCATACGGATACAAGTCCCGATTTTGATGTCTTGGGAATTAATCATACTAATTTTCTTTATTATATATTATAGATGTAAGTCGCTTTAAATAAGCTTTGCGGGTGCAAAAGTAATGGAAATCAGTAAAAAACGCAAAAACTTTTGAGAGAAAAAGACTTAACTCTTGGTTATTTTGAAAAAAGTCCCTATTTTTGCAGCCCGAATTCATAGGAATAATAACATAAAACAAGATATAGTAATGAAAAGAACATTTCAACCCTCTAACAGAAAGAGAAAAAACAAACACGGTTTCCGTGAGAGAATGGCAAGTGCTAATGGTCGTAGAGTATTGGCATCACGTCGTGCAAAAGGCCGCAAGAAACTAACTGTTTCTGACGAATACAACGGAGTGAAGGCATAAGCCCCCTCTTTTTGTAGAAAAGATTAAGAAAACCGCAAGAAACTGAGAAGCTTCTTTGCGGTTTTTCTTTTTGCTATTTATAAAAACTATGTGAACTCGGTGTTACTCTGTAGCGAAAATTGTATCTTTGCCTCAAAATAACGCTATAGATTATGACAATAAAAGAGTTTTTTTCTTTCCGACAGAATAAATACTTCTGGGTGAACATCATCGCCATGGTCGTTGTAGTTTTCGTACTGCTGTTCGTAATACTGAAAGGCTTGGATATATATACTCGCCATGGAGAGGCTGTGGTGGTACCTGATGTAAAAGGAATGGGAGTGGAAGAAGCTGAGAAAGTGTTTCGTAATCATGGACTGAGCTGTATTGTTTCCGATTCCAGTTATGTTAAAACTTTGCCCGCCGGCTCCATTCTTGAATATAATCCGGCTGCCGGACAGAAGGTGAAAGAAGGCCGCACGATATATATTACAATCAATGCTCTCAATATTCCTTTGCAAACGGTTCCCGATGTAGCGGATAACAGTTCGTTGCGTCAGGCGGAGGCACGTATTTTAGCTGCCGGCTTCAAACTCGCAGAGATACAATATGTAGCGGGAGAAAAAGATTGGGTATATGGCGTAAAGTATAAAGGCCGCGAACTATCTATCGGCGATAAAGTGCCCACAGGATCTGTGCTCACTTTGTTGGTCGGAAATGGTGGTGAACTTCGACAAGAAACAGACTCTTTAGGTCTGGAATCTACAGAAGAAGTAGCAGAGCCCGCAACTCCTGAGAAATCTGCTTCAGATGAATCCTGGTTCTAATCAATCGACAATTAATAATTAATTAAACTTCAATCGTAAATAGAAAGATGATAGAAGAATTGCCGGAAGACATAGAGAATGATGAGTTGGACGATGTGGAACCTGTGGGTGATGAAGCACAACTTTATGAGCACTTCCGTGTAGTAGCGGATAGAGGGCAAGAAATGATACGTGTCGACAAATACTTGTTCGACAGGATTACAAATGCTTCCCGTAACCGTATTCAGAAAGCAGCCGATGCCGGATTTGTAATGGCGAACGGCAAACCAGTCAAGAGCAGTTACAAGGTGAAACCGATGGATGTCATCACCGTGATGATGGATCGTCCGCGCTACGAAAACGAAGTTATTGCCGAAAATATTCCCCTGAACATAGTCTATGAAGACAAGTATCTCATGATAGTGAATAAACCTGCCGGACTGGTAGTCCATCCGGGACATGGGAATTATCACGGTACGCTTGTCAATGCCATAGCCTGGCACATGAAAGATAATCCTGATTATGATGCTAATGACCCGCATGTAGGACTTGTGCATCGTATTGATAAAGATACTTCAGGACTTTTAGTCATTGCCAAAACACCTGATGCCAAGACAAATCTCGGTAATCAGTTCTTTAACAAAACGACTAAGCGCCGTTATCGTGCCTTAGTTTGGGGAAATGTGGAACAAGACGAAGGTACCATTATCGGCAACCTCGGCCGTAATCCCAAAGACCGTATGCAAATGACTGTTCTGCCCGACGATCAGGGTAAGCACGCCGTTACCCATTACCGGGTGCTGGAACGTCTGGGCTACGTTACTCTTGTGGAGTGCATCCTCGAAACGGGACGTACCCATCAAATCCGTGTGCACATGAAGCATATTGGACATATTCTTTTCAATGACGAACGCTATGGTGGGCACGAAATACTGAGAGGAACCCACTTTGCCAAATATAAACAATTTGTAAACAACTGCTTTGATACTTGTCCACGGCAGGCTTTGCACGCCATGACACTGGGATTTGTACATCCCGCCACCGGCGAGGAGGTGTACTTCACCTCGGAAATGCCCGATGACATGACCCAACTGATTGATAAGTGGAGAAGCTATATTAGTAACAGAGAATTAGAATGAAACGTACCATTGCTATTGTTGGCGGAGGCGATACCTCCGAGTATCATGTTTCCCTGCGCAGCGCGCAAGGTATTTATTCCTTCATAGATAAGGAACAGTATACATTATATATAGTAGTCATGCACGGGCTGGACTGGCACGTACAGTTACCGGACGGTACAGAACTTCCTGTAGACCGTAATGACTTCAGCTTCATACTTGACGGGCAGAAAGTAACCTTCGACTTTGCCTATATTACTATTCACGGTACACCGGGCGAGGACGGGCGTTTACAAGGATATTTCGACATGATGGGTATTCCTTACTCTTGTTGTGGAGTATTGGCAGCTGCCCTTACTTATGATAAATTCACCTGCAACCAATATCTTAAAGCCTTTGGTGTACGTATCGCTGAATCTTTGTTATTACGCCAAGGACAATCTGTTTCTGATGAAGACGTGCTGGAAAAGATTGGTCTGCCTTGTTTTATCAAGCCCAGCCTGGGAGGTTCAAGTTTCGGCGTAACGAAGGTAAAAACGAAGGAACAGATACAACCTGCCATCGCCAAAGCTTTTGAAGAAGCCCAGGAAGTTTTAGTAGAAGCTTTTATGGACGGAACTGAAATTACTTGCGGTTGCTATAAAACAAAAGATAAATCGGTAGTGTTCCCTATCACTGAAGTAGTGACGCATAACGAGTACTTTGATTACGATGCCAAGTACAACGGTCAGGTGGATGAGATTACTCCCGCTCGCATTGCTGACTCAATAAGAGACCGTGTGCAAGCACTCACTTCCGCTATTTACGATATTTTGGGAGCTTACGGCATTATACGTGTAGATTATATCATCACCGCCGGCGATAAAATTAATTTGTTGGAAGTGAATACTACACCCGGAATGACTACCACCAGCTTCATTCCGCAGCAGGTTCGTGCTGCCGGACTGGAAATTAAAGATGTAATGAGAGATATAATAGAAAACAGGTTTAATGATTAAACATTGAATACATGGAATTTGACGAAATCCGTCCTTATCATGACGAGGAGCTTCCTCAAATATTTGAGGAACTGATTGCCGATCAGGCTTTTCAGGCTGTAGCTACTACAGTGATGCCTGGAGTACCTTTTGAGATGATTGCGCAAAAGATGCGTGCATGTAAAAGTAAGCTCGATTTCCAGAAAACCTTTTGCTACGGTCTTTTGTGGAAGATTGCTAAAGACGCTTCCAACGGGTTAACGTTGGATCATACTGCCTTAAAGGATAAGCAAGCGGCTTACACCTATATTTCCAATCATCGTGATATTATTTTGGACTCCGGTTTTCTTTCTATTCTTTTAGTAGATCAGGGAATGGATACTGTAGAAATTGCCATTGGCGATAATTTGCTGGTTTATCCCTGGATCAAGAAACTGGTGCGTGTCAATAAGTCCTTTATTGTACAACGTGGGTTGCCGATGCGGCAGATGCTGGAGTCTTCCGCACGTATGTCCCGTTATATGCACTATACTATCAAAGAGAAGAAGCAGTCTATCTGGATAGCCCAGCGTGAAGGACGTGCCAAAGATTCCAATGACCTTACACAAGATAGTATCTTGAAGATGTTGGCAATGGGAGGTGAAGGAGAAATCATAGATCGTTTGATGGAGATGAATATCGCTCCATTGGCTATTTCTTATGAATATGATCCTTGTGATTTTCTCAAAGCATGGGAGTTTCAGTTGAAGCGTGACATTCCTGATTATAAGAAGAGTACAACCGATGATTTGAAAAGTATGCAAATTGGTCTGTTTGGTTTTAAAGGACATGTCCATTTCCAAACCGGTGCTTGTATCAACGATGCACTGCAACAGATGGATCGCTCACTTTCCAAACCCGAACTTTTTTCCCATATCTCTGCTGTGATTGATCAGCGTATTCATGCCAATTACCGGATATATCCGAATAATTATGCGGCATACGATCTGCTTGAGGGTAATGATACTTTCTCCCGGCATTACACAACAGAAGACAAACAGCATTTTTTGGCATATCTTGAGCAGCAGTTAGCACGTATTGAGATTCCCAATAAAGATTTGACTTTCTTGCGTGAGAAGATGTTACAAATGTATGCTAACCCTTTGAAGAACTATTTGGCAGCAACAAATGCCTGAATTTGTTATTCAGATAAAAAGAAAATAGAGAATGATAAGAGCTAAGTATAATTGGTGTTTTTTGTCTTTATTGATCTGTTTGCTGACGGCTTGCGGTGACGATGAGTACCATTATCCGGATGTAAAACTGGAATATTTGACTGCTTTTTCGGGTGCGGCGGGTGATTTAGTGTCAATTTTGACGGACGAAGGAACCACTTTCTCCGTTGTATCGGATGCCTCGAAAATTAATATAGATGAGAACTCTTCTGTTCGTATTGTTGCGAACTATGGTAAAGTAGCAACTGCCGATGGTACTGAGGGTATGAAATTATATTCTTCGATAAAAACTGTTTCGCCTTTGCCTATGCCAGTTGATAAATTTAAGGACGGTGTGAAGAAAGATCCTGCAAATATACTTGGTATTTGGATGGGATTGAACTATTTGAATATAACTTTGGAAGTAAAGGCGCAAAGCGGGAGACATAAATTCGGATTTATCGAGGATGAGGTTATCACAAACGCCGAAACCGGAAAAAGTGAAGTGTACTTGACGCTTTATCATGATGCGGGCGACGATGTACAAGCATATACTCAAAGAGCTTATCTTTCCGTACCTCTTCAGCAATATGCAGTAAACGGAATACGGTCAGTAACCATTCATTTCAATCTGCTCACCTATTCCGGTAAGGTAGAAACTTATAATTTTGAATATATTCCTTCTTTTAAATAAAATGCTTTATGAAAACTTTATTTGCAAGTATCTGCCTTTTCTTTTCCGCTCTTTTCTCTTGCCAGCAGAAAGCAGGGAACTTTAAGTCTGTACCGGTGGATGAGTTTGCTACACTGATAGCCGATCCTGAGATACAACGGCTGGACGTTCGTACGGTAGCTGAATACTCTGAAGGACATATCCCTGGCAGTATCAATATAAATGTGTTGGACAAAGAGTTTGAAACTGTTGCCGATTCTACTTTACAGAAAGATAAACCGGTAGCTGTTTATTGCCGCAGTGGTAAACGCAGTAAAAAGGCTGCCGCCATCCTTAGTGAAAAAGGTTATAAAGTATATGACCTTGACAAAGGCTTTAATGCTTGGCAGGAAGCTGGGAAGGAAACAGATAAATAACTTCTATTTCCAAAGTAATACATCAACTTCAGCACCTATACTGAAATGGTGTAAATAGAGATTTTTATGCCCAGTGGTCGGAATAAGTTGGTCGGCTGTGCGATTATAATAGGTATAATCTCCTCTTCCTCTGCCCATGTTGTAGTTAAGGTATAGTTTTATTCCCAAATTGTTCTCCATGCTATGCATCAGGTAAGTGCTGAAATCAAGGTTTGCAATTGGATGTGTTTGGCAGTGAATAATTGAGGTACTATTTTCATCTCCTTTATATTGGACGTTGATGCGGTATGTTCCCGTCCATCCGATACCGGGCATGACGCTTCCACCTACGTGTAAGCCGTGTACTATTTGATAGTCGTACATGATTCCTGCCATAAGTCCGGCATACGTCATGGCATGAGTTTCTGTCCCTTGAATGGAAGATTCTAATTCCGGATGTTCTTTAAAGAATCGGGTGGTTTCTAATTGTGCGGTTACTTGAGTCAAAGAGAACTTTCCCGTTATTCCCCAATTGGGGTGGAAAAACCAGCCGCCGTTTAAGGAGGTCATTACTCCACCTTTTCCTTCAATTTCTATGCCTTCGGGCAAATGTACTTCTCTTTCGCCGACCCCATATCCCATCTGCAATCCAAAGAAAGAATAGCCGCGTGATTGGATGGTGCTGCTTAGCTTGGGTTGCCGAATGATACCTTTGTTTTTGAAGATAAGGTCGGCAAAGTAATAGCCTAGTTCTGTAGATAAAATACCAATGCCTGCTCCGGTCAGTACATCGGAGAACCAATGCTTATTATTCAATTGTCGGCTAAGTGCGGTAGCAGTAGCAAGAGAGTAACCTGCAATACTATAAAATGGGCTGCGGGTAAGTCCATATTCCTTATGTAGCATAGTGGCAAGCATAAAAGCCGTAGCAGTATGTCCTGACGGGAAAGAGTGGTTATTACTTTGGTCGGGGCGCACTTTGTGTATGGATTGTTTTAAGCTGTTGACGGTAATAGCCATGATTCCGGCAGCAATGGCATCGGAAGTCAGCATCCGTCCCCAAGAACTTCTACCTTCTACACCTGCAGCTTTTAGTCCTAACATCAGAACTCCCGGACTGTATTGCAGGTAATCATCATAATGGAACCTGAAACGGGGAATATAAGAATTACGCATTTCGCTGAAATCCTTGTCCTTCGTGCTGGCAATGCTACCGATAATGATAAGTGGTACAGCAATATGAGTCATGCGGTAGAAACGACTTTGAAAGAAGTCATGCTTCCGTGCAAGAGTGTCTGTCTGGGATGGTGGAGTGGGGTATAAAAGGATGCTGTTCTGTGCCGTTACAGAACATATAAAGAGACTTATAAAAAGACTCGTTACTATGGTTCGTAGTTGTTTCATCTTGTAAATATAAACAACCCGCCGGACAAAAGGTTGCTTTTCTATTGAGATTTAGCACTTTCCTTTTATCCGGCGGGTTGATATATTACAAAACTATTTCAAACCTTCTATCAACTGTTTCAGTACTACTGTTGCTGATATTTCGCGGTTGGCAGCTTCGGGGATTACAATTGATTGTGGGCTTTCGATGACGTCGTCGGTCACAATCATATTACGGCGTACTGGTAGACAATGCATAAAATATGCGTTATTGGTAACCGCCATTTGACGGTCGCTTACAGTCCATTCACGGTCTTTACTTAGAATTTGTCCGTAGTTATCGCCTGCATAGGCAGCCCAATTCTTGGCATAAACAAAGTCTGCACCTTCAAATGCTTTCATCTGATCGTATTCTACATGGGCATTTCCTACGAACTTCGGATCAAGCTCGTAACCTTCGGGATGTGTAATCACGAAGTCATAATCCGTAGCGTTCATCCATTCGGCAAAAGAGTTTGGAACAGCTTGTGGCAATGGACGTGGGTGCGGAGCCCAGCTCATTACTACTTTAGGGCGTGGTGTCTTCTTGTATTCTTCAATTGTAATGAGGTCAGCGAAACTTTGTAACGGATGACGTGTCGCCGCTTCCATAGAGAATACCGGACGACCGGAATATTGGATAAATTGATTTAGTATTACTTCATTGTAATCATATTCTTTGTTTTCGAAACGAGCAAAAGAACGTACGCCGATTATATCGCAATAGCAACCCATCACAGGAATAGCTTCCAAAAGGTGTTCAGGCTTGTCTCCATCCATGATGACACCGCGTTCGGTTTCCAGTTTCCAGGCACCTTGGTTAATGTCTAGTACCATTACGTTCATACCCAGATTCAAAGCGGCTTTTTGGGTGCTGAGGCGGGTGCGCAGGCTGGAGTTGAAGAATATCATCATCAACGTCTTGTTGCGTCCCAGTTCCACATATTTGAAACGGTCTTTTTTAATCTCGAATGCTTCGTCCAGTGCAGACTTCAGATTACCGATGTCTTGCACGCAAGTAAATTTCTTCATATTCACTGTTCTTTTAGTGTGTCTATACGGTGGCAAAGATAAAGATTAAATGTGAAATACAAATAAATTAGTTTCTCGTTTGCCCTGTTCCTTCTACTATCCACTTATACGTGGTGATTTCTTCGAGTGCCATTGGCCCACGGGCGTGCAACTTCTGTGTGCTGATGCCGATTTCGGCACCCAATCCGAACTGTGCTCCATCTGTAAAAGAAGTCGGTGCATTGACATATACACAAGCGGCATCCACTTCACGGCAGAACCATTCAGCACGTTCTTTATCTTCTGTGATGATGCATTCGCTATGTTTGGAACTATACTGTCTGATATGTGCCATTGCTTCTTGGATAGACATCACGGTCTTAATGGACATTTTGTAATCCAGGAACTCTTTGCCATAGCAATCTTCAGTAGCAAGCTGCAATAATTCAGCCGGGTACTTACCTTGTAAGGCAGTATAGGCGGGTTGGTCGGCGTAAATCACTACATTGCTTAGATGTAACGGGAGGCATAAGTCGGGCAAATCGGCCAGACAGTCAATATCAACAATAAGACAATCCAAAGCATTGCATACACTGACACGGCGCGTTTTGGCATTGTTAATAATGGCAGCACCTATATTTACTTTGCCATAGCGATCGAAAAAAGCATGGCAGACTCCTGCACCAGTTTCTATAACCGGAATAGTGGCATTCTGCCTTACAAAATTGATGAGGCTACTACTGCCGCGTGGGATTATTAAATCTACAAAGCCATTGGCATGCAGCAATTCTGTGGTTGCTTCGCGGTCGGCAGGGAGTAATTCAACGACGTGTGTATCTACCCCGAAATGTTGTAATACCTCGTGTATAACACTGATGATAGCCCGATTGGAACAATCTGCGTCGCTACCACCTTTCAAGATACAGGCATTGCCGCTTTTGAAACAGAGTGAGAATACATCGAAACTGACATTGGGGCGAGCTTCGTAAATGATGCCAATGACACCAAAAGGAACGCTGACTCTTTTTATCTTCAGTCCGTTAGGAAGTATATTCTCTTTTAGAATTCGTCCCAGTGGAGAAGGAAGTGTAGCCACTTTGCGAATATCTGCAGCAATGTCTTGCAGACGGGCTTCCGTTAATTTTAGACGGTCATATTTGGGATCGGCAGCATCCATGCGGTCCAAGTCTTTCTGATTTTCATTCAGAATGAAGGCAGTCTTCTCGACGGCAGCATCCGCAACTGCCAGTAATATCTGGTTGATTTCTTTGTCACTCAACATCAAAAGTTTGCAGCTAGCGTCTTGTACGTCGACAAATGTTTTGCGTAAGTCCATTTTTGCTATCATTTATGAATTAATTGTCCGGCAAAGATAACAATATAAATTAGTAAAATACATGGAGTAAATATAATTATTACATGTATAAAAGTGGATCTACTTGGCGATAAATTACTCTATATATAGGTAATCGTAATGTACTACAGCTTTCTTGCCGTGCTTGCCCATTGCTTCACGTGCTTGTGTGGAATCGCAATTTGCTTTACCTACACCGATAGGGTTACCTTCGAAATTAATGATACGTACAATATCGTCTTTTTCAAATTCGCCTTCAATAGCAGTGATGCCTACAGGCAAGATACTGACTGCTTTATCGGAAGCTAATATTTGTGTAGCTTGTTCATTGATGTGCAACTCGCCTTTGGCGAAGCCTTCGCTATGCGCAATCCACTTTTTGACACTTGATACCGGTTCATCGGATGGAATGAAACGGGTGTATTTTAATGAAGAATTAGACTGTACATCTTCGCCACAAGAAGATTTTTGATTCTTCATTCTTAATTCTTCATTCTTTATTATATCGACAAGAATATTATCTCGCTTACCATTAGCGATGATAACGGTGATACCTTCGTCCGCTACCTTGCGGGCAATGTTTGTCTTGGTCAGCATGCCACCACGTCCGAAGCTAGACTTGGATGTTTGTATATATGTGGAGAGATCTTTACCTTGCCCGATTTCGCGAATGACCTCTGATGATGGGTCAGTAGGAGAGCCATTATAGATACCGTCGATATTGCTGAGAATAATTAATGCTTGGGCATCCATCATGGATGCAATAAGTCCGGATAGTTCATCATTGTCAGTAAACATCAGTTCGCTTACGGAGATAGTATCATTTTCGTTGACAATGGGGATAACACCGTTTTCAAGCATCACAGTCATGCAATTCTTTTGGTTGAGATAGTGCCGGCGGGTACCGAAGTTCTCCTTCATTGTGAGCACTTGTCCTACAGCGATATTATGTTCTCGGAATAATTCGTAATAGCGGTTGATAAGCTTAGCTTGTCCCACGGCAGAGAAAAGCTGACGTTGGTCTACGCTATCCAGTTTCTTGGTAGGACGTACTTCGCTTCGCCCTGAAGCTACAGCACCAGAGGAAACGAGGATTATTTCTACGCCTGCTCTGTGCAGTTCAGCTATTTGGTCTACAAGGGCAGACATACGTGTAACGTCGAGAGTGCCATCCCGACGTGTCAATACATTACTGCCTATCTTGACAGCAATTCTTGTCAGTTGTTGTTCCATATCTATGATTTTCCGGAGATAGAGTAGGCTCTAATCTCCGTCTGTATTCTTTTCGTATGCACGAACTACCTCCATCGCAGGCTCATAATCCTTTTCGTTAACGAGTATAGCTACATCTATGGCTGTAGCAGGAAGAGTAAGATTTACAACCATCGCATCTTTGGTAGCGGCTTCAATACCATTATCTCCAAGCATAGTTCTTACGAGTTCTGCTTCCCACATTGGACCTGCGAATACTTCAACGAGCTTAGTTTTATCTTCTTTCATAATCGTATGAATTTAGAGTTTTTTGTATGACAAATATAACACTTTGTTTTGAATTGACTATTTTATTCTACGAAATAAAGATTAGCCTTCCTCTTAATCTTCCCTGTTAGGCTTCCAGTGAGATTCTCTTCACTGTAACTTCTTCGTTTAAAAAAGTAGATGCAGATTCAATAAACTTATCTTCAGCTTCGGTAGTGCAATAGATACAATTTCCGCCTTTGGTACAGTTCTTATCTATTTCTGTATGCCGTCGTAAATAATCTTTCAGGCTGGCACCCACTAATTCTCCTTGCGCAACGGTAGTAATGCCTGTAGGCATATATTGCTGAATCTTAGGAAGTAAAAGCGGATAATGAGTACATCCTAGAATAACTGTGTCTATTTGCTTGTCTTTGGCAAGCAATTCATCAATATATTTACGGATGAAATAATCTGTACCTTCACCTTGTGCTTCGTTGTTTTCAACGAGCGGTACCCACATGGGGCAAGCTTCTCCACTAACTTGTATGTCAGGAAAGAGTTTATGCACTTCCAATGGATAAGATTCTGACTTAATAGTACCTGCTGTAGCAAGTACACCTATGTGACGGCTTTGAGTGATGCTACCGATACATTCTACCGTAGGGCGGATAACGCCGAGTACGCGTCGCATGGGGGCAAGTTGTGGAAGGTCGTTTATCTGGATACTTCGTAGCGCTTTGGCCGAAGCTGTATTGCAAGCTAGAATGACAAGGTGACAACCCATTTCAAATAATTTGGTAACTGCCTGCAATGTGAATTCGTATACGATGTCGAAAGAGCGGGTACCATACGGAGTACGTGCATTATCCCCCAAATATATATAGTCGTATTGCGGTAGTGCTTCCCGTATCTTACTCAAAATAGTCAGACCGCCATAACCGGAATCGAATACTCCGATGGGTCCTGGGGCAGAAGGTAATATTTGTTTCATACTTCTAAAAGAATTGTGTACCCTGCAAAGATAATGCAAACCGAGGGCAGAATAAAATGAACTTGTTCGTTTTTTATGCAGAGGTGTAGCTTATCTTCGATTTTAATCAAAGATAAAGAAAAGGAATAGGATAATAAATAAAAAGGCACGGACAAAACTGCCCGTGCCTTTTTATTTATTATAACTTTGAGTGGCTTCTTATTTGATGCCTAACTGAGTTTTAACTTTAGCAGTTACATCAGCACTTTGTGTACTTACATAAGGTATCGGAGTACGAGCCAAGTCAAAGATGTAAACTACACCTTCAGTCTTACCTACAGCCTGAATTGCTTCGTCCAATTTCTTGTAGATAGGAGTCATGGCATCTTGCTGTGCTTTTTGCATTGCCTGATAAGCTTCTTGTTGGAATTGTTCTTGACGTTGAGCCATATCGTTCAATTCTTTCTGGCGTCTTTCAGAAATGTTTTTCGGCAAAGAATCTTGTTGAGCAATAAATTCCTGATACTTCTTGTTGAATTCTTCTTGAGTGCGTTGCATCTCTTCCTGATACTTTTTAGACATAGCGTCCAAGTCAGCTTGTGCTTTAGTAAATTCAGGCATAACAGAGATTACCTCTTGAGAATTCATGTGAGCAAATTTTGCTTGTGCCATAGCTCCCAGGGGGAGGACAAACATAATTACGAATAGTGCGATTTTTTTTAGCATAATGTTTATTATTTATTTGAATGATTATTCTGTTGCGGTGCAAATGTATGAAATTAATTTGAATATCCTAATCTAGCAAGTACTTCATTGCTGATATCTATACTTGGCGATGCAAAAATTATGCTTGAAGCAGAAGCGCGATCTACTACTACTGCATATCCTTTTTCAGTTGCAATCTCTTTCACTACATCGTATATATCATCTTGAATGGGTTGCATCAAACTTTCACGCTTTTTGTATAATTCCCCTTCCGGACCAAAGTACTGACGGCGCAGATCGGATACTGATTTCTCTTTCGCAACAATCTCTTCTTCTTTCTTTCCTCTTTGTACTTCAGAAAGAGATGCTATCTGAGACTGATAGTTCTTATACATAGTCTTAGCTTCTTCGGCAATCTTTTCAACTTCGCTTTGCCATTTTTTGGAAGCTTGAGCCAGTTCTTCATTTGCACGATCATACGCAGGAATATTCTTCAGAATATATTCCGTGTCAATCAAAGCAAACTTTTGAGCATTTGCTGTTACGCCTACGGCTAGCAGCAGAAACATTAATAAAACAGTCTTTCTCATCATAACGTCTGGTTTTTGTGAAACGAATTAGAATTCTTGACCTAAGATAAAGTGGAATTGGCTACCACCATAGTCTGAACGTCCAAATACTTTGTCGAAACCGTAAGCCCAGTCAATACCCATCATACCAATCATCGGGAGGAAGATGCGGACACCGACACCGGCAGAACGCTTCAAGTCAAACGGATTGAACTTGTTAACGTCTTGCCAAGCATTACCTGCTTCGACGAATGTTAACGCATAAATACTAGTACTTGTTTCCAACATCAACGGATATCTTAATTCCAGACCGAGACGGGTATAAGCATAACCTTCATAACCGTACGGGGTCAATGAGCTGTTTTCGTAACCACGAAGAGCGACACTTTCCGTTGCATAACTGGAATAACCGGTCATACCGTCACCACCTACGTCGAATGTTTCAAACGGAGACTTCTTATATTTATTGTAGTGTCCCAACAAACCAAATTCTACACGACCCATCAATACCGGAGTACGTTTTACTGTAACAGGGTCCATCAACGGAATATAGATTTTTGATTTGAATTTCCACTTGTGGTATTCAATCCATTTATGCATCTTATTCATGTCATCCTGGTTGCTGGTGCTGTACTTGCTGTAATCTTTGCCGTCAAACAGTGAGTAAGGCGGTGTAATCTGTGCAGACAGTGAGAATTCAGAACCTTGACGCGGATAAATAGGATTATCAACTGAGCTACGAGACAAAGTCAGGTTCAAACTCAAGTTGTTACACTTACCGTTTGTTACGGGGAAGTATTGCCAATCACTAAGGATATAGCGTTGGTATGACAACTCAGCAGTAAACTGGAAGTAGTCATCCGGCCATTTCAGACGTTTACCGAACATTACGGCAAGACCATACATCTGGATAGACTTATCAGGGTCGTAATAGTTTTCGTAGTTATTATAGTTACCGTAGTTGTACTGTCCATAACCATACATACCGCTGTAATAGCTGTTGTAGTAGTTATTCATATATGCCGAGTTGTAGTAACGACTACTGATGTCAGTCTGTCTGGAGTAGAATGCCGATACGGAGAACGCATTCGGACGTTTACCACCAAACCACGGATCATAGAATGAAACACTATAAGATTGGTAATATTTGGCATTTGTCTGACCACTTACTGTCAAAGTCTGCCCATCACCTTGTGGTAAAATACCACGGTAGTTTTCACCCGGATGCAGCAAGTTGGCAAGAGAGAAGTTAGTGAACTTCAAACTTAACTTACCGATGATACCCGTTTGTCCCCAACCGGCGGAGAATTCTACCTGGTCATTGGCCTTAGAAACGAGGTCGTAACCGATATCAACAGTACCGTCTTCCGGTCTTGGTTGGATGTCCGGTTTGATTTGTTCAGGGTCAAAGTGTCCCATTTGCTGAATTTCACGCATAGAACGCATCAAGTCTTCACGACTGAACAACTCACCCGGACGGGTACGAAGTTCACGGCGTACTACGTTTTCGTACAAACGGTCATTACCATTGATACTTACTTTGTTGATAGTTGCCTGACGACCTTCGAAGATACGCATTTCAAGGTCGATAGAGTCGCCTACAATATTTACTTCTACCGGTTCGAGGCTATAGAATAAGTAACCGTTGTTATAGTATAGGTTACCGATAGCATCCTCATCAGTAGAGGTACGTTCGGTCAATAATTTCTGGTTGTAAACGTCACCCTTCTTCATACGGAGCATGAAGTTCAATTGTTCCGAAGGATACAAAGTGTTACCCACCCAAGTTACATTACGGAGGTAATATTTCTGTCCTTCATCAATTTGCATAAAGATATCTACAGTACGGTCATCATAAGGCTTGATACTATCTTTCACAATGATTGCATCACGATAACCTAATTCGTTATACTTGTCGATAATCAGTTGCTTGTCTTCTTCGTATTTGTCTTCTATAAACTTCTTAGTACGGAAAAGATTAAGTAACTTACCTTTCTCATTGGTTTTCTTCATCACACGTTTCAACTTATTGGTCTTGATGGCCTCGTTGCCGACGATGGTGATTTGGTGTACCTTTACTTTTTCTTTCTTGTCAATGTTAATGTCGACGAATACTTGATTTTCTTTCGAAGTATCATCCTTTTGAGTAATGATAACCTCTGCATTCTTAAAACCTTTGTCGTCAAAATAACGCTTAATCAAAGTCTTGGCACGGTCTATCAGGTTGGGAGTGATTTGTCCACCCTTTATCACACCAATTTTGTTTTCCAGATCTTCGCGCTCAGACTTTTTCACTCCATGAAAGCGAATGTCAGAAACACGAGGACGCATGGTAAGACGGATAGTCAACCAAATTTGATCGCCATCTATCTTGTCTGCGGTAATTTCAACGTCGGAGAATAAACCATGTCGCCAGTAGCGTTTACAAGCTTGGGTAATTTCGTCACCTGGCACAGTGATGGTTTGTCCTTTTGATAAGCCGGACAATCCGATAATTACATAGTCCTCATAGTTTTGGGCTCCTTCAACTTTGATGTCTGCTATTTCATACTTCTTGGGTGTTCCCGAGTAGAGGATGACCGGTTTCTCGGTTTCATCGGTGCTGTTTGAGTCCTGTGCTGCAGTAGTCAGTACGCAGCCGAAAAGGCAGATAAACGTTACGAATATGGAGAAAATACGATAATGCATTATTTTATGAATTACAAATTACAAGTTATGTGTTATCTTATTTATTACTTATTTTCAAATAGGTGTTCAACTAATTTGTTCACTGGTTTTGCCAAATCTGCGCTCGCGCTTCTGATAGTCGAGAATCGCTTTACAAAGCTCTTCTTCGCGGAAGTCGGGCCAGTAAGTGTCGCAGAAGTACAGCTCAGAATAAGCACATTGCCAAAGCAAATAATTGCTCAGGCGAATCTCGCCTCCGGTGCGTATAAGCAGGTCAGGGTCGGGCATAAAATTAGTAGTCAGGTGTTGTGAAATCAACTCGCTACTAATTTGTTCGGGGCTTAATTCCCCTTGTTGTACCAGAATTGCTATTTGTCGGGTAGCTTCCGTTAACTCCCATTGGGAAGAATAACTGAGTGCAAGCACCAGACACATTCCTGTGTTATGTGAAGTATGTTCTACGCAGGCGTTTAATCGCTGCTGAACATGCGTCGGTAACTTATCAATATCTCCAATCACACGAAAACTGATATTGTTCTTCATAAACGTCTCTTCCTCGATAGAGTCAAAGAGCAAGCCCATAAGAGCGGCTACTTCGTTGGAAGGACGATTCCAATTTTCGGTAGAGAACGTGTATAAAGTCAGATACTTGATGCCTAGCCTGGCAGCTTCTTCTGCAATGATATGCACGGTTTCTGCACCGACCTGATGTCCATAGCTACGCTCATGTTCGCGTTGCTTGGCCCATCGTCCGTTACCGTCCATGATAATTGCTACATGCCGGGGTATCCGATTTAAATCAATTTGTTCTTTGTATAGCATCTCTTTTTAGTTGTTACATTCTCTGCATCTCGAGTCGCTTTATTCTTTATTATATAGGGCGGCAAAATCTTGACGGTTATTGCAGTTTAAACCCCAGTCTGTTGAGACGACCGCGCCATACCTCGTTCTTGGTGCCTTCCCCACCAAATATTACCCAAATATAACCTCTTCTGTCAGCAGGGTCCGCAGTAACAGGATCCACTACGATGGTGTAGGGCGTTCTACCTTTGAACGTTTCATTTAATAAGAATTTCTTTTCGGTCTTAGTCCATGCTATGCCTGCTATAGACGAATAAATAGCATCCATATTACCTCCAAAACAGTAGAGACTACCGCCATAGTAGGTTACAAAAGGATTCTCCATCGCTGGACAAGCTGTGCTGGGAGTACTGCCGTCATTGAGATTAGCCCAACCTTTACCGTCCATTGAGAACCAAAGGTTAGTCTGCTTATCTGTTGCTTGTGGCATACCGGTGATTACGACTTTATCAACGCCATTGGCAGTAGTAAGTGCAGTAGAATAGATGTTTTCAGTTGGGAATTCCTCAGGAACTATTTCGGTGTCTTTAGTTTCCCATGTTTGTCCGTCTTTGGTGATACAGAACTGATAAAGACCATCGCTGTTTTTCAGAATTCCAACCAGTGTAGCCGATTGATCATTAATCTCATTTTGAGAGAAACAAGCTACCAAAGCTTTAACATCCGTACTCAATCCGTTGACTTTTTCCCAAGTACTACCATCAGCTGAAGAGTATACATCACCTCTTTCAGTTTTACTTCCGGTAATCATATATAGCTTTTCCTGAAAGTTTATTAAGGAAGAAAGTTTAGCATTCGAAGGTAGATTGGTTACAGATACTTTGCTCCAACCGTTATTTAAAGGTAATGCAGATCTCTTGTACATTGTTGTGTTAGAAGTGTATACCAGTAATTTATTGTCCAAAATGACAACTTTGGGTTTTCCTTGGATAGGCGTTTCAGAGAATGCATCCACCTTTGTCCAGTTTAATGAATCAGGATCTTGGTGATGTACTCTTACGTCCAGATAGTATGGGCGGTTATTAGTACCATCTGCTGCGTGAACAATGAATTTCATACCTGTCTTTTCGGGTTTGTTCACGGCAGGTCTTAAATCTACGGAGTCTTTCATTAAGAACAGGGTGTCAGTAGGAGAACCAGCGGTTATCCAGCCCGTTACAGAAAATGTATCTACCAATATACGACCAAGGATACTATCAGAATTAGAGCCGACCGGCATTGAATCCTTGTTATAGATTAATCTGTTAAGTTGGTCAATCGAAAATTTGTAATGTCTGCCATATACGGTGTCAAGGCCAAAGGCATGTACAGTAGCGTCGGAGCTAAATTCGGTATTGTTGTCGGAATCCAGACATGAACTCATGGCTATAGACACAATCAGAAAACTCACAATAACTGATAAAAACTTTATTCTCATTTGAAAGTTAGTGTTTATTTACAAGTTGCAAAAATAGGAACATTTTTTTCTATAAACAGCATTGCGGGGAAGTTTTATATAAAATTATAGATAATATACCCCATTTTCTCGATAAAAAAGCCCAAAAATGAGGCTATTGGCTGATTCTTTCGGCAGTGTAATGTCGAAAACTCCTGTCGAAAGATTGTTCAATCGCATAAGGAATTTTATCGCTGATTTCAGGTGATTTAACACCGGAATGGAGCAATATAGGTGTCTCTTCTATAAATATTTCATCCCATAAGCCTGCATCTATGAAAGATTGCAATAACAGACTGCCTCCTTCTACAAGAAGTGATTGCAAACCACGGGAGTATAAAATTTCCATTATTTGGGGTAGAATGTCTTGTTGAAAATCAATTGTGAGATACTCAATATTGAATTTTGATTCTTGTGTTGCTTCAGTGAATACAAGAGTAGGAGTGCTACCGTCGAACAAATGTAAATCCGAAGGTAGGCTCAAGCCCCGGTCAATAACAATCCGAACGGGTGAACGTCCTTGCCAGTGGCGCACGTTCAGACTTGGATTGTCTAATTTTGCTGTATGGGTGCCTACCATAATGGTGCTGTGTTCTGCTCGCTTTTTATGCACTAACATTGAAGTGAGTGGAGTCGAAAGAATAACAGGACTTCCTTCAGTGCGACATTTATCTATGAATTTGTCCGCGGATTCCGCCCATTTTAGTGTGATATAGGGGCGGCGTTGTATATGGAAGGTGATAAACCTGCGGATAAGGTCTTTACATTCCTTTTCTAATACTCCGACAATTACTTCTCGCCCTGCATCTTTCAACTTTTGAATGCCTCGTCCTGCTACTTTCGAAAAAGGGTCTTGGCAGCCGATGACAATACGGGGAATTTGTTTTTCGATAATTAAGTCTGCACACGGAGGTGTCTTGCCATAGTGTGAACAAGGTTCCAAAGTAACATAAATAGTAGAACGCCTGAGCAATGATGTGTCTTTTACAGAACGAATTGCGTTGACTTCGGCGTGTGCTTCTCCGCAACGTATATGGCAGCCTTCACCAATTATCTTTCCGTCACAAACGATGATTGCTCCTACCATTGGGTTAGGTGCAACGTTGCATTGTCCGTTTTGGGCCAATTGAATGCTACGCCACATGTATTTCTCTTCTTCAAAACTCCCTTCTGTCATTTTGGTGTAAATCAAAATATATTATTACTTTTGCAGTCCGATAAAAAAGACTTCAATGAATGTAACCAACTCATACATTCGCAATGCCTTGCAGAAGTGTTACTCCGCGCAAGAAGCTGCCAATCTTTCCCGCATCATCTGCTGTGAGATGCTGGGACAGAGTACGATTGATTATTATTTGGGCAAAGATATAATTTTATCCCCAAAAGAAACACAGGAATTAGAAAGCATTCTCATTCGTTTGTGTAATTTTGAGCCGATACAATATGTACAAGGCTTTGCCTATTTCCTCGGACGTACGTTTCTGGTTGCCCCCGGAGTATTGATCCCGCGTCCTGAAACAGACGAACTTGTAGAAATTATATTGAAGGAGATCTCTGCAAATGCCCGCATTCTTGATATTGGTACAGGTAGTGGTTGCATTGCAGTCTCTTTATCAAAAGAACTTCCGAAAGCACAAGTTACAGCTTGGGATATTTCGGAAGAAGCACTTGCTATTTCTCGCCGGAACAATGAGATGTTGCAGGCTTCCGTTAATTTCGTTTTATGTGATGTGTTGACCTGCCAACCAACCTTGCAGGAACGCTATGATGTGATAGTTAGCAACCCACCTTATGTAATGGAAGCGGAGAAGCTAGAAATGGAACGAAATGTGTTGGATTGGGAACCTTCTTTAGCTTTGTTTGTTCCCGATACTGATCCACTCCGTTTTTATCGCTGCATTGCGGAACTGGGATTGGTAATGCTTGAATCGTGCGGTAAACTTTATTTTGAAATCAACCGGGCATTCGGGAAAGCGACCGTTGCTATGTTGCTCGAACTAGGCTATTCGAGTGCCCATATCCAAAAAGATATTTCCGGTAACGACCGGTTTGTAATTGCAAAACGATGACTGAAATAACTGAAACAGAAGCACTGAACCGGGTGGCTGCTTATTGTTCTACTGCTGAACATTGCCGCGCGGAGATTGCAGAAAAACTACAGCGTTGGGGTATCGCATACGATGCCATTGAACGTATCCTTGACCGTTTAGAACAAGATAAATACATTGATGAAGAACGATTCTGCCGTGCTTTCATTAATGATAAATATCGTTTTGCCAAATGGGGTAAGATGAAAATAAAGCAAGCCCTCCAGTTGAAAAAGATATCTTCCGTAACTTATCATTCATTCTTAAATGAGATTGATGAAGAAGAATATCTTTCCATTCTGCGCGATTTATTGAATTCCAAGAAGAAAAGCGTTCGTGCCGAAAATGAGTATGAACTAAATGGAAAACTGATGCGGTTTGCGCTCAGTCGGGGATTTGAAATGAAAGATATTCGTCGTTGTATCGACGTTTCTGATGAAAATGAATATCCCGAATGAAAAATTATTGGCATTCTCTTTTTTATTCTCATTCAGTTTCCGTATTTTTGTGCCATATTTATCATAATAGTAAGTTTCGCTATGAAAAATTTAGAAAGATTGTTTGCAGAAAAGTTGCTGAAGATTAAAGCGATTAAATTACAACCGGCTAACCCCTTTACTTGGGCATCTGGTTGGAAATCTCCGTTTTATTGTGATAACCGCAAAACCCTTTCTTATCCTTCTCTCCGTAATTTTGTGAAAGTCGAAATTACGCGTCTGATTTTGGAACGTTTCGGACAGGTAGATGCTATTGCCGGTGTGGCAACAGGTGCCATTCCCCAAGGGGCATTGGTGGCTGACGCATTAAACCTCCCGTTTGTATATGTACGCTCCACTCCGAAAGACCATGGATTGGAGAATTTGATTGAAGGTGAACTTCGTCCCGGCATGAAAGTGGTGGTTGTAGAGGATTTGATTTCTACTGGCGGAAGTAGCTTGAAGGCTGTAGAAGCTATTCGTCGTGACGGATGTGAGGTTATTGGTATGGTTGCCGCTTACACTTATGGTTTCCCGGTTGCTGAAAAAGCATTTAAGGATGCCAAGGTAACTTTGGTGACTTTGACCAATTACGAAGCTGTAATGGAAGTTGCATTGCGTACGGGTTACATTGAGGAAGAAGATGTAGAAACGCTGAATGAATGGCGGAAAGACCCTGCACATTGGGAATCCGGAAAATAAGACTTGTTGTTTTTATTATATAAGTATGATGAAAGAGCCATTCGGATAGATTCTGTCCGAATAGTTCTTTTTGTCTTTTAAATATGATTAGGATATGACGAAATTTGAGAGCGAAGTGAAAGTAATACCGGCTTCTCAGGAAGCTGTTTACGAAAAACTTTCCGATTTGAATAACTTGGAAAAGGTGAAAGACCGCCTTCCTGAAGACAAAGTAAAAAACTTGAGTTTTGATGCAGAAAGCATGTCTATAGAAGTGGCTCCTGTAGGAAAAATTACTTTGCAGATAGTAGAGAAAGAACCCTTTAAGTGTATCAAATTCGCTACTACGACTTCTCCATTGCCCTTTAATTTATGGATTCAGATTGTTCCGGTGACCGATACCGAATGCAAGATGAAACTGACCATCGGCATGGAATTGAATCCATTTATGAAAACTATGGTGCAGAAACCTTTGCAAGAAGGATTGGAGAAGATGGCAGATACTTTGGCAATGATTAATTATTAAACATTATTATCGTGGCTCAGAAACTTTGGGAGAAATCCGTTCAGGTAAATAAAGATATCGAGCGCTTCACTGTGGGGCGTGATCGTGAAATGGATCTGTATTTGGCAAAACATGATGTAATTGGATCTATGGCCCATATCACGATGCTCGAAAGTATTGGTCTGCTGACAAAAGAAGAACTGTCGCAACTGATTGCTGAATTGAAGAATATCTATGCGACGGCAGAAAGTGGGGAGTTTGTAATAGAGGAAGGTGTAGAAGATGTACACTCTCAGGTAGAACTTATGCTGACGCGTAAATTGGGTGATGTAGGTAAGAAAATCCATAGCGGACGTTCGCGTAACGACCAGGTTTTGCTTGACCTGAAACTATTCACCCGTGCGCAGATCAAAGAGATAGCCGAGGCAGTAGAACAGTTATTCCATGTACTTATTGTGCAAAGCAATCGTTATAAGAACATATTGATGCCGGGTTATACCCACTTGCAGATAGCTATGCCTTCGTCTTTTGGACTATGGTTTGGTGCTTATGCCGAAGGGTTGGTAGATGATATGCTGTTTCTTCAGGCTGCCTTTAAAATGTGCAACCGTAATCCATTGGGATCAGCAGCCGGATATGGTTCATCGTTTCCGTTGAACCGTACGATGACGACGGAGCTTCTGGGATTCGATTCAATGAATTATAATGTGGTATATGCTCAGATGGGACGTGGCAAGATGGAACGTAATGTTGCTTTTGCTTTGGCTAGCATTGCGGGCACTATCTCCAAGTTGGCATTTGATGCCTGTATGTTCAATAGTCAGAACTTCGGTTTTGTAAAGTTGCCCGATGAATGTACTACCGGTTCCAGCATTATGCCACATAAGAAGAACCCGGATGTATTTGAATTGACCCGTGCCAAATGCAATAAATTACAATCCTTGCCTCAGCAGATAATGATGATTGCCAATAATCTGCCGTCAGGCTATTTCCGTGACTTGCAGATTATCAAGGAGGTCTTTCTTCCTGCTTTTCAAGAATTAAAGGATTGCTTGCAGATGACTACATACATTATGAATGAGATCAAGGTGAACGAACACATATTGGATGACGATAAGTATCTGCTTATTTTCAGTGTGGAGGAAGTGAACCGCTTGGCTCGTGAAGGCATGCCTTTCCGAGATGCTTATAAGAAAGTAGGATTAGATATAGAAGCCGGAAGGTTCTCTCATAGTAAAGAAGTCCACCATACTCACGAAGGTAGTATTGGTAATCTCTGTAATGATGAAATTTCTGCATTGATGCAGCAGGTAGTAGATGGCTTCAACTTCTATGGAATGGAAGCAGCAGAGAAGTCTTTATTGGGACGGTAGTCGTTGGAGACTGATGTTTTACAGGGTAAATGCAGATAAAGTTTAACTTTTCCAATTAAAAAGTTTGGCTGTAATGAGGAAACTTTTTATCTTTGCACCCGTTCTCCAAAATACCTGCGGAAATAGCTCAGTTGGTAGAGCATAACCTTGCCAAGGTTAGGGTCGCGAGTTCGAGTCTCGTTTTCCGCTCTCCACACAGGATGCTCGAATGGTGGAATGGTAGACACGAAGGACTTAAAATCCTTTGGCCATTGCGGCTGTGCGGGTTCAAGTCCCGCTTCGAGTACCAAGAAAGCCTCTTAATCGTATGATTAAGAGGCTTTCGCTTTTTATATGAACACTAATCATAATATCCGTGAATTCATGCGGTCATGATTAGTTTACATTTGTATTGTCTTCCCCTTTACGGTGCAAAGTGGCATTTCAAATGGTTGATTCATGTAAAATACACCGTTGAGATCCGTGTTTTGGCTTGGGCTTATTGGTACTTTGCTGTGCGCTCGTCGTTGATAACGCCCGACCAATTCAGACCATACGCAAAGTCATACACATTCCCATCAATATCTTGATAGCAACGCATGTCGCGTGGCGTATCTTCGGCCAATGTACCGGAATAAAGGTTCCAGCGCCGCTCTGTAGCGATATCTACTTGAGGCGAAAGTGCGGTAGCTGATATAAGAAATACTACATAAAGATAATTTTTTATTTATTTCAGGTCTCGAGGCTTTCCTCCTTCTTTCCAATGCTTTTCTATTTTCTCTAATGTAACACCTTTGGTTTCCGGAATGAAATAGTAGCCCCAAATCAAGCCTGCTAATGCTATTACCCCATAGAAGAAAAATGCGCCTGCCGGATTACCGATCTTCTCATCGGAAACCATAAGCTCTGTTCCGGGTATGGAGAATACTTTGACAATCTTGAAGAAAGTAAAAGTCACGATACTGTTGAAGAACCATACGGATAGTGATCCGAGCGATGCACCCAATCCCCGGACGTGTTGCGGGAAGATCTCTGAAATGATGAGCCAACCCAACGGGCCGATGCTTATAGCATAGAAAGCGACATAGAAGAACACGAGAAGGATGGTCAATAATTTACCGTATTCCGCCATCTGGTTCGCAAAAATAAAGCAAGTACTCAGTGCCAGAAGGGAAACGATAATGCCACTCAATCCAATGAAGTATAACTTCCGGCGTCCAAAGCGGTCGACAAAGTGCACAGAGAAGATAGTGAACAATACATTTACCAGCCCGACGCCTACCGATGCCCAAATGGCAGAGACTGTACCGTCGAAACCTGCCATCAGGAATATCTTGGGACTGTAGTAGATAATGGTATTGATTCCTACGAATTGCTGGAAGAACATAATTCCTATAGCTATAATCAGTGGTGTCTTGAGCCAGGGCTTGAATAAGTCTTTCCATTTAGAACTGTTCTTTTGGTCTTTCTTTATCTCCTCTTCCATTTCTGAGAAGGTATTTTGCAGGGAATCTTGCGGTTCTATTTTTGTCAGTACCGAAAAACTTTCCTCGCTACGACCTTTGCTCATAAGCCAACGAGGCGTTTCAGGCATGAAACTCATTCCTATTAATAGTATAATTGCCGGGATTACACCTACATAAAACATAGGACGCCAGCAAGACATGTCTTGCTCATTGGCAAAGAAGAGATCGGAGAGATAAGAGGCAAGTACGCCGATTGTAATCATCAACTGGAACATGGAGACAAACTTTCCACGGGATTTGGCAGGAGATATTTCTGCCAGATACAAAGGTACTGCAAATGAAGATATGCCAATGGCAATACCGAGGAATAGTCTGGCTGCTATCAGGTTGTAGATATCAGGAGCTATGCCCGACCATAACGCACCTACCGCAAATATTACAGCTGAGACCAGGATAACCTTCTTTCTGCCCAGCTGGTCTGTTATTTTGCCACAGAATAAGGCACCAAGGATTGCACCTACCAGTCCGAAGGAAGTTATTAACTCTACTGCACTGTCATCTATGCCGAAGTCACTCTGGAAAAAAGGAATAGCACCCGAAATAACGCCCGTGTCGAAGCCGAATAATAAACCTCCGGTAGCGGCGATGAGGGCGATAATATATATAAGGTTTTTGTTATAACTGTTTTTCATGGGGTGGAGTTTTAGGGTTCGAATTTAGTCCATACATTCTCTTTTAATTTAGGGTTTGGAACATACAGAAAAATATGAGGTTTCTCTTCAAATATGCGATAGATAGGCTTTCCTTTTTCGATGCCTAACTGTGAGTAGTCGCCCGGTGCTTTCTCTATTAAGGGCGATTGTTCGTAGGTGGGATTGGCTATCCACTCCAATTCGTTGTTGTCATTAAATATCGGAAACCAAGCTATACCGTTGTGACGCCGTACGCCATCGTAAACAAAACCATAATCGCGGTCACACCATGCCCCGAAGGTCAGAGGTTCCAAGGGGTTAGCACTAATGGTAGCATGTATCCAGTAGGGAGGCACTATCACTACATCTCCGGGCTTGGCCCTAACGGCAAAACATCTGCCGGGATTGTGATCGGCTGTTTCTTGCATATAAATGATGGCCTCCCCCGACCATATTTCATACACTTCGGGAGTGGACCAACCGCAACGGGTGGATATCTTGTGCATATGTCCTTGGCTGCGGACCGGTTCACACCCTAAACGGTCTGCGGCATAAGTGACTACACCAAATAGGAGATTCATAGATTTCAGTAGTTCTTTATCCTTCTTCTTGCCGACGTCCATAGCAATGGAATATACTACCTCAGGACCTTTACAAGTAGGATCAAGTAAACTTTTGCGGATATCGTCCAGTTTGCGATTTTCAGCTTCGGGTCCGAATACATCATCTCCGTATATAAATCCGATACCCGATTCACGTGGGGTTACGGAAAGTCCCGGATTAAATACTCCATTATACATTGTGTTTGATAAAAGCTTTAATGGTTATACATTCTTTTCCTTCGGATTTTCCGTAAGGACGTATCGTATATTCTTCTACAGAAGCAGGGATGATAAAAGTCTCTGCATAGTGAACCACGAATGGCTCAAAGCTTTTTTGCGGACTTTCTACGATAGCTTCCAATCCGTCTACAAGATTCAGTACATTCACGCTTCCGTTGGTGTAGTGGGTAACGGGACGGGTAAAACGATGTCGACGGGTTTCTATGAATTCTTGTTCATGCAGTCCGGTGTGTTCTTCGGTTATGCCTTCTTCTTCGCTGATTACTTTTATCTGGTTGATAATCTCTTTTTTTACCCACGACTCGGTTCTGTTCCATTGAATTACATGTTCTCCGTGGGCAATGTTGATGGGGCGTGGACGCCCGTCTAGTCCGAGGCGTCCCCAATCCCAGAGTTTGAATGTAAAAATGTAAGGCGTAGCACTGATTTCCAGTACCATGCTGTTTTTGCCGGAGCAGTGAATGGTGCCGGCAGGTATGAGGATGTGATCGTGTTTCTGTACGGGATATACACCTATATAAGCTTCTGCATCGAACTTGCCGGACTCTTGGGCTTTCTTCAAGTCCGATATCATCTTCTCAGGACATATATTTTCTTTCAGCCCTAGGTAGACTACGGCATCTTCTTTAGTGTCTAGCAAGTAATAGCTTTCGTCTTGGGTATAATGCATGCCGAATTTTTCTTGTATATATTCGGTTAAAGGATGAACTTGCAAGCTTAAGTTACCGCCATTCATTGTATCCAGAAAGTCGAAACGGATGGGAAATTCATCGCCGAAGCGTCCGTAAACCGGTCTGCCGAGTAATGATACCGGATGAGTAAATACTACGTCGATGGACGGAACCTCAAATCGAACATCTCCGAATCCAAGTAGCAAGCTATTCTCTTCGGGGACGCAATCGAAACACCAGGCATAGTTGGCCGCTGATTTATCCAAGTCACAAACTTCTTTCATCCACTGTCCGCCCCACGGACCCGGATCGAAGAAAGGAACCACTCTGAAAGGCTGTGTTGCTGCCTTCTCCAATCCTAAGCGGATGGCATCTCCGGTAGCCATCTTGGGAGTGTCCTTTATATTTGTATCGAGCACGTAATCCCATTTGGCTATCAAGGTTTTCTTAAAGCGGTCGCATATTCTCCAATCCACAAAGAAAGCCCGTTTGTATTGAAGCGAGGGGCGCTCATCCCGGTTCTCTACTCCGATATTGCTTACCTCATTTCTTCTGAAACGCATCTGTATTTCCCAGCGTGCCATGTCGACATATATCAGAATATCAGCATCAGGACACAGATATGCCGCACCTACGCCATAAACCATAATCAGACCTTCTGCTTGCGAGTCTATGCTATTGCGCATGGCTTCTGTCTTTGAAGCATCAAAGAAACGATCTATCGTGAAGCGGGTTATATAACCGAAAATCTCATCATCGGTTATGTCCGGGTGGAAGAATGTATTAATGGCATCTTCAGGTAACATAGCTTCGGACGAGAAGTAACGGGTACTTTCGGGCAATCCTTCTGCTAACGCAGTGACAAGTTCTTGGTCATTTACTCCCTGATAGCATTCTATCACTAGTTTCTTGACCGGCTTTTGCAAAGAATCCAGTTTCTCTTTGATCTGTTCTATTATATCTTTCCATCCCTGCCAACATGCTTCGTTGCTGTCCGTAACACGGACAAAGGGGTATTTGTCGTAATTAGATGTATATTTCATGATTCTGTTTTTTATTAAGGTGATAGTGCAGCCCGTATAGGGCTGCACTGTCTGATAATTGTGAACTTACAATCTTAACTTTTCCTGACGGACACCAGGCGTAACGGCTAACTCTTTCTTCAATATACGGAAGGATAACCTCACGACTATTCATAATTCCACCGCCCAGCACTACGATTTCGGGATCATAAGCATGTATATAGGTTATGATAGCTGCGCTCCAGATGTCCAAACATTCATTTCTGAGGATGAGTGCTTCCTTGTCATTGTTTCCTGCTTGCTTGAATATCTCTTTGAATGTCCAGTGAATAGCTTGTTCTTTAAACGAGGCGGATAGTAAAGGATGTTCCTTTATAATAGTAGGCAGGAAGAATGAGGAAGATAAGGCTTCTACACATCCTTTATTGCCACACGAACATCTACGTCCCCGATAATCTACTATGAAATGCCCGCCTAGCGAACCGGCTTGGAAGTGTTGCCCGTATAGAGTTTTACCATCAATTATCACTCCGGTACCGATGCCGGTACCGATTGTCATCATTACAACATTCTTCTTACCCAAGGCTGCACCCTTGTACCATTCTCCCACAACTGCCAGGCGTGCATCATTATCCATATAAAAGGGTACGTTCCAGTTATCACAAACCCATTTATTCAGATCGAGTTCGCAGGCATCATCATATTTCTCGTTTGTAGATATAACGCTGTTATTGATAGGGTTTACCAGTCCGGGGAAGGCAAGTCCTATCCCTGACAACTCATTTGCCGTTGCATGGTTGCGGGACAAAAGAGAGTTGATAGCATCTTTTATCCGGGGTAAATTGGGCGCTAATCCTATTGATAACTGCGAACTCAGCTTAATGTCATCCTGTATTTCGCCATGGGACAATAAACCTATTTTTATGATAGTTCCGCCTAAGTCTATAGCTATTTTATACATGATTTGATATGAGTTGTGGAACGCCATTTGTTTCCATTAATCTAGCTGAAAAGCCATGTTCGGCAATCTCTCCATAATTGTGTCCTGCATCCGAAGGCCAGCAAGCTGCAAAAGATAAAATACTGCTACCTGTATTTGCTACCCGGTGGGCTATGCCGCCAGGAATGTAATGCAAGCTACCGGGAAACATCCGTTCTGCCCGGATGTTACGCTTTTCGTCCATGAAGATCAACATTCCTTCACCTTCCAATCCCCAGTAATATTCGGCTCGGTCTATTTGGGCATGAAAGTGCCCTTTAGTCATAAAGTACTCTTTACCCACTTTACCAGGATAAATTTTGGTTAGTCCGAAGTATAATCCACCGGGAGTTCCTTCTTTTTCTGGTAAGTGGCAATATACGTCATATACCGGAGTATCGGGAGCGAGGGTTGAAAAGGCAACTTTATCTTCGAAGATAGAAGATAAGTCGGCCAATATTCTTCTCGAACTATCGATATTGTTGCCAACCAGATTGTCTTTTATGAAGAATAAGGAAGGGAGTGCTATTTTTGCTGTTTCCATAAAATAACTTGATAAAATGTTGAATATATTGTTTTATGTTTCGTGTTGTAGATGGCTTTAGAGCCTCTTTAGTAGCTTGGCGGCTACTTTATTGTTTTTAGTTAGTGATTCGTCTATTTTGGCAGAGCGTATAATTGAGGTAAGATGTTGATGCCACTTGACATCTCTCCACATGCCTACGAATTGAGGCCCGCAGAAATTGCTGGTGGCTACACCTACCCACATGCCTGTTTCTGCAGCAGTAGTTGCTCCTAAGGCACACAGGTCTTTTACCCAGTCCCATTTCATAAGCGGCCAGTCTTTATAATCTACAATAGACCAGCATTCGGTAGTCATAAGTGGACGATTGTACTTACGGGCTATGCCTTCCATTTGTCCGATTCTTTTTACCAATAATCCTTGCCAATACTCCGGTTTCTCTCTGTATACTCTTTCGCCATTGCGGGCAAGATTCTTGTACCCCTCAGGAGTGAAGCGACCATAATCATATCCCACTGTATTGGCAAATTCCCCATTGTTTTCTTTTGCCATCCAGATGTGGTGTTCATAGAAGTCAAGAAACGAGGTATCCTCATTATCGTAACCTTTTGTTCCGTCAGAGTCTAAGGAGAAGATGAAGGGCATGTCGGGATAATGCTTTTTCATTATATTTAAAGACTTCTTCATCCAGTCTAATGATTCCTTTTTATACCATTCTCCCCATTTAATGTCCGGATGTTGAGTTGAGAAGTACGGTGCCCAGGCATCTCCGGGCCATTCGTTACAAAGGTCTACAAATAGGATGGTGTCCATGAGCCCATCCTTCTCGATGCTTTTGATAGTCTTTAGCCAGCAGTCGGCCATCTTTTCGGGGGTAGAGAGCAACATTCGGGTGTCGTCTACATCCTGCCGGAACCAGGAAGAAAGTCCTACTTTTATATCCCGTTCACTACATTTAAAAAGGAATTCGTTCAGATAAGGTTGTATCTGTACTTCGTTCATATCCGGGCTTCCCCACGTCTGTTGATTCCAGACTTCTTTCAGCATCCATTTTTTAGTCGGATTGGCTGCTAATAAATGTGGGTAAGCATCTAGTCGGATGGCATTATATCCTCTTTCTACCAGTTCGTCCAAAGCGACATCCCAGTTCTCGTAGCCTGCTCCGGCCCAACGCCTCTCTAGCCAAGAGAAATCCCACATCGTGATGGCACGTGGAGCCATTCGGGATGAATTGGTACCTGGTAACTTTAGCCCTTCAACAAGATTAGTTGCTTGGAGAAGCGATGTTGAAGCAAGACCACCTAATGTAATAGTGGCTGTTTGTTTTAGAAATTTCCGTCTGTCCATGATTATTAGGAATGTGGTTAAATATGCTATATGCTTGTTGAATGCAAATGTAGCGTATTCCTAAAGACGGAAAGTTCTCGATATTAACAGTGAGTTATGGTATTTTGCTTTATCGTATTATTTCAATCAATGCAGTAAACGAGGGCGCTTATTATTGAATCGGTACCCCAGTCCTAACATCAGATAATTAGGCTCATGGAAATCCTTGAGGTTATATCCGATGTGAAGGTAGGTGTTGCGTGATACATCTATTTTAAGTGCCAGTATTTGGTAAAATGATTTAAGATCGTCTCCGTTGTGCAAGATATTGGCTCCCATGCCGATACCAATAGTGAAGTAGGGCATCACGAACTCACCGCGGGCGGATATTCCCAAAGCCATTTGCTTGAGAGCGGAAGGAACAGTGAAGTCATCTTCTCCATTGTATTCCTGTTTAATGTTAGCGCTGTGGTCGTATACTCCATCCAGTGCTACTCCGGCACGGAACTTATAACCAAAGTTATACATCGGTGCAAAGCTGAATCCCATTACTGCATAAGTGCCCGGTGCAGGGACTTGTCCCCCGGATACATCTACGGCTTTCTTACGCCACGAACCGAACAAGGTCAAGTCGTAGCTGACATGCCGTGGAAACAACGGTACAATAGGACGTTGCCAGGATTTGACAAGTTCATCCGCTCTGCGATTAAAGTTGTATACCAAACCGATTTTGCAATCCACTGTATTCAAGCCTGAGTTGGGGTATCGGGTATTTCCGTTGGAAAAGTGGCTTCCGGTAGCCCCGATCATTAAATCGAATTTAGGTGAGAGCGCCCAGTTCAGATAAAGATTAGCATTCAGATAAGCATTGGCCTTGGAGCCGATCAACTTGTTTGATGAGTTATAGCTCTCATCGTAAGGTTTCCAACCAAACGAAATACCGAAGTTCCATTCATAATTGAGTGATAGTCGGGGAGAGAATTGGGCAATTCGTCCGCCTTGGAACAGATAGACTCCGAAAGGATTTCCTAATTCCTCCGGGTTACCGAAATCAAAGTAACCTACACCCAGTCCTTGATAGGCTCCGATATAGGCTTTGTCTGCGGTTGTATTAGGGCGGACCTGGAATGAATATTTCAAATGTCCGGAATAGGTGCTTTTCATTTCTTTACCTTGATAATTCATTCCTTTCAGGAAAGGATTGGTTGGGAAGATATAACCGGTACGACCTTCTATTCCGACTCTTTGAATAAAGCGTTGCGCAAAAGCAGTAGTGTCCGAATAGCTTTCCGGATAACTTTTATGAGTCTGTTGTTGCGCGTATGTTGTATCAGACAGGAAACATATTGCTACGAAAAAAGCTAACCATTTCCACGTCTGCATTTTATTTTCCATAAACCGTGTCGGTGTTTGTTAGTGAATGAATATTTAGATAAAGTTCAAATTTCTCGCAAATATAAGTCTTTTATCCATTGGGTTTGTATAAAAAGTCTATATTTGCAATGTTAATGATCAATCATCTATGTTACTTAAGAATTTTATGGCTGCAATTATTGCAATTTCTTCAATTGCCGTACAGGCACAGGAGAGACAATTCAACATTATTCCGGAACCAGTGGAAATTTCCACTACCGGTGACTCTACCTATCGAATAGGACGTAATACTCCGATTCATGTTTCAGAAACAAGTTTGCAGTTCTCAGCGGACTATCTGGCGGATTATATGAACCGTTATCTGGGTATTCCTTTGCAAATAGAAAAGGCTAAGCCAAGTAAGCGAAAAACTGATCCAAATGCAAAACCTGCGATCTTCTCCGGGATTTTTCTGGTCGATAAAAAGAAGGACGAAGTTTCCGGTGGCTACAAGCTGACTATATCAGCGGATAAAGGAGTCCTTATTGAAGGTAATGATGTGGCAGGCGTTTTTTATGGTGTACAAACACTTATTCAATTATTGCCTACCCGTGCCGGTGTATTACCCATATTGCCATCCGTACAAATCGTAGACTATCCACGTTTTGCTTACCGTGGTATGCATCTGGATGTAGTGCGCCACTTCTTTCCCGTCGATTTCATCAAGAAGTATATCGACTATCTGGCATTGCATAAACTGAATTACTTTCATTGGCATCTGACAGACGACCAGGCTTGGCGTGTAGAGATGAAGTGTTGTCCTGAGTTGACCCAGCAAGGCTCTGTGCGTGAAGGCGAGATATTCGGACTGTATCCCGGTAAGTATGAGCCGTTGCCATACGGCGGTTATTATACTCACGAAGAGGTGCGTGAAATCGTGCATTATGCTGCCGAGCGGCAAATTACGGTGATCCCGGAGATTGATATTCCCGGTCATTGCATGGCAGTGCTTGCTACGTATCCTCAATTCAGTACAACTCCCGATGAACCCAAGAAGTGTGCGTTGACTTGGGGCATTTTTAATAAGTTCAACAATGTATTGGCTCCCAAACCGGAAGTATTCGATTTCCTGAAAGATGTATTTTCCGAACTTTGTGACCTTTTCCCCGGGCAATATATCCATGTGGGTGGTGACGAATGTGCCAAGCGCTGGTGGGAAGAATCTGAAGATACACAACGATTCATGCATGAGCATAACCTGAAAGATGAAAAGGCATTGCAAAGCTACTTCATTCATTATGTACAGCAGGTCGTGAATGGGAAAGGTAAGACACTTATCGGTTGGGATGAAATACTCGAAGGGGGGATCTCCGAAGATTGTGTTGTAATGAACTGGCGTCGTCCTGCTTCTGGTATAAAAGCTTTGAAAACGGAACACCGCACTATATTTACTTGTTCTGCCTGGTCATACTTCAATCTGAAAGAAAGCCGTACACAGATAGAGATCGGTCCTCGCGGTCCGCTTTCTTTAGAGAAAGTCTATGAGTTCCAGATTGTTCCCGATTCTTTAAAGTCCGAACAAGAAAAACTAATCTGGGGTGCTCAGGGGTGTTTGTGGACCGAGTATATACCTACTACATGGAAAGCGGAATTCGCCATCTTCCCCCGTATGTCGGCACTATCAGAAAATGTATGGTCTCCATTGGAAAAGAAAGATTGGAATAACTTCGCCCGCAAGGTTGAAAAGCAAGTGGAACGTTATGAGCTTTGGGGCGCCCGCTATTCAGATGCATTCTTCAGAGTGCAGGATATTGAAAGAAAACGATAACCTTTAGGGGGGAATGCCGTTTCCTTTAAAGGGAACGAGCGTTTCCACAGCAAGAAACGCTCGTTTCTCTTTGAGGGAAACGGAAGAACTACTTTTCGTCGTTCTTCCTGATCTCTACACGGCGTATTTTGCCACTGATAGTCTTTGGAAGTTCTTCGACGAATTCAATGACGCGCGGATATTTATAAGGAGCGGTCACTTTCTTTACATGATTTTGAAGTTCCTTGATAAGTTCTTCTCCGGCACGTGCCTTATATTCGTTTGCCAATACAATCGTTGCTTTTACTACTTGACCGCGAACTTCGTCGGGCACGCCGGTAATGGCGCATTCTACAACGGCTGGATGTGTCATCAAAGCACTTTCCACTTCGAACGGGCCGATGCGGTAACCACTACTCTTAATAACGTCGTCAGCACGTCCTACAAACCAAAGATAACCATCTTCGTCTTTCCAGGCAACGTCTCCCGTAAAGTAGATATCATCATGCCATGCTTCGTGGGTGCGTGCAGCATCCCGGTAGTATTCTTTGAATAATCCTAATGGTTTGCCTTTATCTGTACGGATTACGATTTGTCCCTGCTCGCCGGCCTCAACGGAACGTCCGTCGTGGTCTATCAAATCCACATCATATTGAGGATTAGGCAACCCCATACTACCCGGTTTGGGTTCCATCCAAGGCATGGTGGCAACGGTAAGCGTTGTTTCGGTTTGTCCGAAGCCTTCCATCAACTTGATGCCTGTAAGTTTCTTGAATGTGTCAAATACAGCAGGATTCAATGCTTCTCCTGCAATGGTGCAATAATGCAAAGAGGAGAGATCGTACTTCGTCAGGTCTTCATGAATCAGGAAGCGGAAGATGGTAGGCGGCGCACAAAGAGAAGTTACGCGGTAATTCTGAATCTTCTCCAGAATGTCTGCCGGAGTAAATTTCTCGTGGTCATAAACAAATACGTTGGCTCCTGCAATCCACTGTCCATAGAGCTTACCCCATACTGCTTTTCCCCAACCTGTATCGGCAATGGTGAGGTGCAGGCTATTCTCAGTCAGGTTATGCCAAAAACTACCTGTGACGATATGTCCTAACGGATAAGTATAATCGTGAGCTACCATTTTGGGTTCGCCGGTGGTTCCACTGGTGAAGTACATCAGGGAGATGTCGTCATTACTATTTACGTGTTCCGGTTTTACAAAAGGTGCGGCGGTTTCAATTCCTTTGTGGAAATCTTCGAAGCCTTCAGCTATTTCAGGACCTACGCTAACGAGTTTCTTTACCGTAGGACAATCCGGCATTGCAGCTACGATGTGGTCGGTAATAACCGATTCACCTGCGCATACAATCATTTTGATGTCAGCGGCGTTGCAACGGTAAATAATGTCTTTCTTGGTAAGCAAGTGAGTGGCGGGAATCACTACTGCGCCAAGTTTATGCAAGGCAACAATGCTGAACCAGAATTCATAACGGCGTTTCAGAATTAACATAACCATATCGCCATGTCCGATGCCAAGGCTTTGAAAATAAGAAGCCGTCATATCGGTATAGCGCTTCATTTCGGCAAAAGTGAACTGTCTGTGTTCTCCTTTGTCGTTTGTCCATAACAGTGCAGGTTTGTCGGGTTGTTCAGCTGCCCAGGCATCTACTACATCGTAGCCGAAGTTGAAATCATCCGGTACGTTTATTTTTAAATTCTTGATGAAATCTTCCTGTGATGTGAAGGAGATTTGTTCTAAAAATCTTTCTACCATAATCTTTTGAATTAAGAATTAAGAATTCTTCATTCTTCATTTTGTTTAGTTCTTCTTTTGTTACATGATAACAGCGAGGAAACGTACATTCTTACCGTCCAATGCTTTCATACCATGAGGCAGTTTGGAGTTGAAGTAAAGGCTGTCTCCTTCATTCAGTATAAGGTCTTTGCCTTCGATGCTGAGCATCATGCGACCTTCTAACACGAGGTTGAATTCTTGTCCCGAATGACTGTTGTAATGTATAGGTTCATCGTTGGGTTCTACGGTAACGATAAACGGGTCGGCATTGCGGTTCATGAAACCGGAAGCCAGTGATTGATATTTATAGGCTTTTGTACGTTCGATACTGACACCTTTTCCCGCACGGGTCAGGAAGTAAGAACTCATTTTCGGCTCTTCACCGAACATCAGTGCATCGAGAGCAACGCCATAATGACGTGCAATCTTTTGCAACATACTGACGGAAATGTCGAAATCTCCGGTTTCAGCCAGACGGTATTCTTCAGCAGATATATCGCAATCGCGGGCAATATCTTCGGAAGTCAGTTCCAAAACATCACGGAGTCCGCGAAGACGTTCTGCAATTTGTTTGATTTGTTCGTCCATGTAATTTAGTGATTAGTGATTAGATAACTATTTTGATGCTTTCATAGCATTGATAACAGTCGAAGTAAATCCATCGTGCTCCAGCTGATTAATTCCTTTAATGGTAATTCCGCCCGGAGTACATACTTTATCTATTTCTATGCTGGGATGCGTATCATTATTCAGGATAAGTTCGGCTGCACCTTTCACAGACTGAGCTACCATTTTCATGGCGTCTTTGGGATATACTCCCATTTCGATACCTGCTTGCATGGCTGCCTGAATATATTTCAATACGTAAGCAATGCCACAAGAAGTAAGGGCTGTGGTAGCAGCGATCTTCTCTTCCGGTATTAACATGGAAAGTCCCATTTCATTGAAAATATCCACTATCAGTTTTTCCTGTTCGGGGGTAGCGTTGCGGCTGGCAATAAGTGTCATACTGGCAAGCTCGCTGATGGCTGTATTGGGCACAAGGCGGAACATCGTCATTTCAGGTTCGGCAACGTAGTGAGCCAATTCTTCGAATGGAATTCCGGCGGCAATAGAAATGAGAATCTGTTTGCTTTTCAGTTTCAAATCACGTACAACTTGCTTCATGAACCAAGGTTTCACGGCGAAGACAATCATTTCTGCTCCGGTTATGGCATCTTGGTTGACTGTGGTTGTTTTTATTTCAGGAAATTCACGGAACAGCTGCTCCAGTTTATCTTCTGAAGGATCAGCCACTATTATTTCTGAGGCCGGGATGATACTCCCTTTGGCTAGCCCACGAGCAATTGCACCGCCCATGTTTCCGGCACCGATAATCGCAATTTTCATATCATTCTGTTATTAAAAGGGTTGTCAATGGGGCAAAGTTAGAGTTTTTTCTATAAAAAACGACCGAAATTGAAAGGTAATCTTCATTTCGGTCGTTTCTTTTGTTGGCTGATTATAATATCAAATATTAAAGTACTTTCTGAAAGCGTTCTAGAAAGAGATTTGCTTCGTCCATGCTGAGGCAAAGAGGTGGCAGCAAACGGATTACATTCGTACCACTTACACCCGTAAATACATGTTGCTCTTTCAGCAGGCGTGTACGCAATTCCTTGATGGGTTCTTCAAATTCCAGCCCTATCATCATTCCACGTCCGCGAACTTCTTTGATTTGAGGGAATTTTTTCAGTTCGGTTATCAAATACTCACCTACTTTGGCGGCATTCTCTACAAGATTCTCTTGTTCTATTACATCCAGTACGGCAAGAGCGGCACTGCATGCCAGGTGATTTCCACCGAAGGTCGTTCCTAATTGTCCGTAAACGGGAGTAAACATCGGACTTATCAATATGCCTGCCATTGGGAAACCGTTTCCGATGCCTTTGGCTATAGCTATGATGTCGGCTTTGATGCCATTGTATTGGTGAGCGAAGAACTTACCGCTACGTCCGTAACCACTTTGTATTTCATCCAGAATCAGTATCGTGTTGTTTTCCGTACAAGCTTCACGCAAAGCATGCATAAACTCGTCTGTAGGCAATTGAATGCCACCTACGCCCTGTATACCTTCGATAATAACGGCACAAACGTCACCTTTCGCCAATTCGGCCTTCATGACTTCGATATCATTCAGCGGAAGAAATGTTGTTACGTGTCCGCAATCGTTGATAGGCGCAATGATCTTCGGGTTGTTGGTCACTTCTACTGCCAATGAAGTGCGTCCGTGGAAGGATTTGGAGAAAGAAACAACGCGGGTACGTCCGTTATAGAAAGAAGCCAGCTTCAATGCATTTTCGTTAGCTTCGGCACCGCTGTTGATGAGGAATAAGGAATAGTCGTCATAACCGCATACTTTTCCTAGGCGTTCTGCCACTTCTTCTTGCAGCTTGTTGATTACTGAGTTGGAATAGAATCCCAACGTTGCCACTTGCTTGCTGATCATCTCTACATAATGCGGATGTGCATGTCCGATAGAGATTACCGCATGTCCACCATACAGGTCGAGGTACTCCGTACCATTCTCGTCCCATACCTGGCAGCCTTTTCCTTTGACAATATTGATGTCAAAAAGGGGATATACGTCGAATAAATTCATAAGACTAATGTTTAATGATTAATGTTTACTGGTTAGAAGGCGGCAGGTTTCAATCGAAGTCCTATTGTCTCTTCCAGGTTAAACATCAAATTCATGTTATGAACAGCCTGACCGCTGGCACCTTTCAATAAGTTGTCAATGCAGGAAATGATGAGCAGCTTGTCGCCATGCTTCTCCAAGTGGATGAGGCATTTGTTGGTGTTTACCACTTGTTTCAGGTCGATGTTCTTCTCTACAATAAAGGTGAAAGAATCTTTGGCATAGTACTCTTCGTACATGCGGACAATTTCTTCCAGAGCTACCTTTGTCTTGACAACAATGGTAGTAAAAATGCCACGGGGAAAGTCGCCACGGTAAGGAATAAAATCTATTTCCGAGTCGAAGCTGTTTTGCAACAGTTTGAGTGATTGCTTGATTTCGGGCACGTGCTGGTGGTCGAAAGCTTTGTACACACTCATGTTATTGTTGCGCCAGCTGAAGTGGCTTGTGGCACCCGGTTTCACTCCTGCACCTGTACTACCGGTAATAGCATTTACCATGATGTCATCATTCAGCATCAGGTGTTTAGCAAGAGGTAATAAACCTAATTGGATGCAAGTGGCAAAACATCCCGGATTGGCAACATGCTTCGCTGTACAGGTAGCACGGCGGTTCAGTTCCGGCAGTCCGTAAATGAAGTCATGTTCGGGAGATGCGATGCGGTAATCCATGGAGAGGTCGATAATCCTCAACTCTTCGGGTACATTGTGACTTTCGAGGAACTTCTTCGTGTCGCCATGTGCAGTGCAGAAGAAGAGAACATCAATTTCGTCCAATGGCAGCTCGTCGGTGAATACTAAATCTGTTTCTCCGTACAGTCCTTCGTGTACGTCGGTAATTTTGTTGCCGGCATTGCTCGAACTGTTTATAAAAACGATTTCCGCTTCCGGATGGTTGATAAGCAAACGTATCAGTTCGCCTGCCGTATATCCGGCTCCGCCGATGATTCCTACTTTTATCATGTTTATTTTATCTTTTTTCTGGAACAATAAGCCACATTATGAGGTATACAGGTATTCCTGCAAAAGCAGTAAATATCGTTAATAGTGCATAACCGATGCGTACGAGTGACGGGTCGAGCCCGAAGTAATCTGCCAAGCCTCCGCAAACGCCTGCCAACATTTTGTCGCTGCGTGAGCGTGTAAGTTTCTTATTATTCTCCATAGTGTTATTCTTGTGATTTATATTTTTTCGTCTTTATGATTGGCGTAATAAGCACGTAGCGGGGTAGAAGTTACTTTAATAAATCCTTTTGCATCTTCTGCAGTCCAGCCTTTTTGCATTTCACCGTATTCGCCTAACTTGTTTTTTACAAGGTCGTCTTCACTTTCCACACCTACGGTAGAGAAGCTGAGTGGGCGGAGTTCAAGAATAGCCGTACCATTTACATTGCGTTGAGAAGACTCAAGCATAGCTTCAATATCACGCATTACCGGTTCCAAATACTGGCTTTCGTGCAAGAACATTCCGTACCAATTGGCTACCTGGTCTTTCCAGTATTGTTGCCATTTGCTCAATGTGTATTTTTCCAGGAAGCGGTGTGCACCGATAATCAGCATAGGTGCGGCTGCCTCGAAACCTACACGTCCTTTGATACCGATAATTGTATCACCAACGTGCATATCGCGTCCGATACCGTAAGCGGCACCAATTTCTTCTACTTTCAGAATAGCTTGGATAGGATCGTCGAATTTCTCATCATTAACTGCTTTCAGTTCGCCGTTTTCAAAAGTGAGGCGCAGTTGTTCGCTACCTTCTTTCGTACAATGCTTCAGATAGGCGCTTTCGGGTAAACCTTGGGCTGAGTCCAGAATTTCGCCTCCACAGATGGAAGTACCCCACAATCCTACATTATAAGAGTATTTCAGTTTGGCGAAGTCGGCTGCAAAACCGTGCTTGTTCAGGTAATCAATTTCTTCCTGACGGCTCAGTGCCATGTCGCGTGTCAGTGTGATGATTTCTACTCCCGGAGCCATTACCAGGAAAGTCATGTCGAAACGAATCTGGTCGTTACCGGCACCTGTAGAACCATGTGCGATGGCATCCGCACCAATCTCGTTGGCGTAGCGTGAAATGGCGAGTGCCTGGAAAATACGTTCGGAACTTACAGAGATAGGGTAGGTTCCGTTGCGCAATACGTTACCATAAACCATGTATTTCAGGCTCTTTTCGTAATACTCTTGCGTTACGTCGATGGTTACATATTCTTTAGCGCCCAGTTTGTAGGCGTTCTCTTCGTTGGTTTTCAGCTGTTCGGGGCTGAAACCTCCGGTGTTGGCGCAAGCTGCATATACTTCATAACCTTTTTCTTTAGCAAGGTACATTACTGTAAATGAGGTGTCCAAACCGCCGCTGAATGCGACTACTACTTTTTTCTTCTTAGCTTCCATATCTTTGTATATTTATATTTTATCTTCTTCGTGTAACTTCGGATCGTATAGCATTGCCGTGCAAATACAGAATTTACGATTCTTAGCTACTAATATATCGTGGTTAATGCAACCTTCGCAACCTTTCCAAAAGGATTCATCGTCAGTCAGTTCATTGAAGGTTACAGGGACATACCCCAGTTCCGTATTCATTTTCATAACGGCAGCTCCACTGGTCAGACTGAATATTTTTGCATTAGGCCATCGCAATCGGGCAAGGCGGAAAGAGGCGGTTTTAATACGTTTTGCCAATCCTAAACCGCGGAAGTCGGGATGAACAATCAATCCGGATGTAGCTACATACTGTTTGTTGCCCCAGCTCTCAATGTAGGTAAAGCCTGCGAACTCCTCTCCACACAAGGCGATGATAGCTTTTCCTTCTTTCATCTTAGTTGCTACATATTCGTGTGTACGTTCTGCGATGCCCGTTCCGCGTACCTTGGCAGCATCCCGGATGGTATCCAAAATTTTATCCACGTAAACTTCATGTGAGGCATCGGCCACCATCACATCAATTTGTTTCGAATCCATTTCTTTATTTTAATTTCTTATTTATATGACTTACTTCAAATGCGGAATGATTTGTGACAAGAAGATGCGTACTTCTTCGTGAGATGCCGCTTCGTGAACAACCATCATAATAGTATCGTCTCCGGCTATAGTACCCAAGATGGCGGGACATTCGCGATTGTCGATGTCGTATGCCATGCTACTGGCATATCCAGGGCGAGTACGGATAACAGCGATATTGCCGGAAAATTGAATGGATATAAATCCGCTATTCATTAGCATTTCGCTGGCACTCTGGTCGTTAGAACGTTTGTACATGATGTTGTTCGGCAGTACATAGACGTATTTACCGTTCATATTGGCTGCTTTTGCAACTTTCAACTGTTTCAAGTCGCGTGACAAGGTGGCTTGTGTCAGCTCAAAGCCTTCCTTTCCCAAAGCCTGCAATAATTCTTCCTGAGAACTTACGTCTTTGCTTGAGATAATCATCTTAATGGCGTCTAACCGATTGGCTTTTTTCTTCATGTTTATGTATAATTATTCCAATGATGGCGCAAAATTAAGGATTTATTTGGAAATAATATGCAAAAATGATCGAATTTTTATTCTATTTTAAAAGAAAGCCGGACTGTTTATGCAGCCCGGCTTATACTTTTACTATCGAAAAATCGCTCCTTTATCCTAACGGATTATCATTTTCATCTCCTGGTTTTCCTGTGCTTCCTCCGCTTTCACTAGAAGTATCTTCCGACTCAACTACCATACGGGTTACACCTGAATTTTTCATCATATTCTTCAATCGTTGTCCCGGTACGAAGATCAACTTTTGTCGATAAATCACATCGGACGTCACAGCCTTGGCCTCATCTTGGCTTTTGCTATTCAATCCCGGTCGGATGCTGCCGAAGTCTCCTAATCTAATGGTCGCACCGATACTGGCATATGTGCAAAGTGCGTCGATCATACCGTCGAGAACGGCTTTTACAATACCTCTCGGTACAAATCCCTGACTAGCAACCTGATCACATAACATACTGAAATCAATATCCGCTACCGAAATTGAAGCGGCTACATACTTTTCTACCTTGGCATCACCGATACCAATTTTTCTTTTTCTTACTGCATAACGAAATGACATAATTGTGTTTGTTTTAAATTAATAAAATAGTTTTGTTTTGTGTTTTAAGCTTAAGACATGGCAAATATATAGTTTTAATATTTAAAAAGAGGCTTTTCCAAAAAAACTTTCTTAATACATATTTCAATTGATTGCTATATAGATAGTTATATGAACTATTATCAATAGAACCAACTGAAATCCCTAATTAGTAAACCATTAATTGTGATTATTCGCTAAGAGTTTTTATCTAGATCACTAATTTGAATACAGTCTTGCCAAACATACATTTTTAGAATGCTTCAGCAAACTGAAATAGAAATCCGGCAGTATCTTTACCGAAGCCATAATCAATACGTATATTTACATTGTGTTTAAACTCAATCCGCAATCCCAAACCATAATTAGGTAAAATATGTTTCATCTCTAATTTTTTTAAAGAAGGGAACACAGTTCCGCAACCTAACCATGCCACACAACCAATACGACTATAAATGTGCTGTCTTAATTCCAGTTGTGTCGTCATTTGATTACAGTCTATATAGCGACCACCATAGTAACCACGCATCCGGCTATCTCCACTTCCTAATTCTTCCCTTAATGGCCAAGGAGTATTATTACTATTAAATTGTCCGTAAAGGTCAAACGCAAGGACACTACTTTTCCACATAGGGGTAAAAGCATCGAAAATCATCGTTGTATTAAACAAAGTCTTATTATAGGAGCTTAATAAATCCGGATAAATGATTTCTCTTGCCATGAAATAGATACCACGTTTAGGATTTAAGATGAAATCGCGTGTGTCATATTGGATAGATGCTCCGATTCCCGTGAAGAAATAAGAATTCTTTTGTCCTTCCAGATAAGTGAGGTTAGACATTTTAGTCAAATCTGCATATTTTATATAGAGAGCCGCGCCGACATGAAAACTCTTGGTGAGTTTATAAACGTAGTCCGATTCCCAGTTGATAAGTTGTTTGGTATATTCTGAAATTGGATTCACATTACAGGCATCGTATGTAATTCCCCAAAAGTCCTGTGTCTTATGTTGAAACTGCAAGCGATAACTCAAACGAGCCTTATTTCCCCTGAAGTGATTGTTCCCTTTTACGGTAATCCCATAAAAGCCATTCATCATTGCACTTCCCGATAATGATATGTCGGAAGGTTGCATGATAGAATCCATGCGGTCTAAACGGTATAATGCGGTTGCAGCACCTCCGATGCCAACGCCACCCTCCCGGGTATAACAAGGAGCTACTACAAAACTCATATCCATCTTTTTCTCGAATGTTCTGTCTACATTTCCATGAAAAAGGCTATTCCAGTATTTTTTTAATCCTTTCACTTGTATTGAATCTGATTGAGCAGAAACATTTTTTGCAAAAACAAGAAGGATAATTATGCTAAAAACGAAGTGTTTTATATTCATATTCTATCTGTTTTTATTTTGCAAATCGGTAAGCTACTCCAATACTGATAGTCTGGGGATGCATTTTAATTCTACTGCTATTCTCATCAAGTAAATTGGTTACACTCGCCTTATAAGTGGCGTTAATTTGAAAACCTGAAATAAACTCATAGCCTATCTTAATGCCGAAACCAGTATTCGAATCACTTAAAGCGGGTAATCCCGTAGTACCGTCTTTCTCATAAAGATCTTGTTTTACTCCGTCGTACTTGAATGATGCTCCCAAGCCAAATTCGGTGTAAGGTCCTATCCCTATGTGTATACGGTTTCCCTTTGAAAAGCAATAATGATACATGGCATAAATAGGAATTTCCATTCCCCAATAACGATACTCACCTGTTTGATTGTCCCATTCAAAATCAGAATTTTTGTAATGAAATAGCATTTCTCCCTGGATGGAGAAAGATTTAGAGATACCTAAATTAAGGAAACCACCAGTGCTAAATCCTAGCTTCATATTACTTTTGCTGTCATTGATACCTGAATGGATAAAATTAGATGCATTCATTTCTAAAATCGGTCCACCTGTGAAAGTGATTTTTTGTTCTTTGGAGAACTCTATTTCTTTGCTTGTTGCATTTAGGGGCTGAGCTTTTAGTATGCTCATACAGCTTACAGCTAATACTGAAAGGATAAAATACTTCTTCTTTTTCATTTTGATGTTATTTTTTGCCGCAAAAGTAGGCAAAGTCTTATCGCACAAAAAGGTCATTTCATGGAGAATATTGGACGAAACTCTAGATTATTGTTTTATATCCAATATTTTGCTCTATTTTTGTGTTCTAATCCTTATATAATAGATGGAATGGATATATTGAATTTACGAAATGAAGCACAAAGCAACAGGCAGTTTTTATGTGTGAATGATGATTTTTACATTTTTGATGTAACCAATAATAGCTTATCAAATCATCCATTCAAAATAGATATGTACGTATGTTGTATTTGCCTTCAAGGAGAAAGCATAGGAAAAATAAACTTATCTCCCTATCGTTTAACTAGCGCAAGAATGTCAATCAATGTCTCAGGACAAATTCTGGAACAGGAATTCATAAGTGATGATTTTAGAGGAATTTGTATTTTTATGTCGGACAAATTCATTAGTAGTTTGGGATTACCCTATAACTTTGAGACCTATATGTTGCTGCAAGACAAACCTATTTTGGATTTAAAATCGGGACAACTTGAGGCCATACTTTCCTATTGTACAATGGTTCGTAGGGTTATAGAGAATAAGCATCCCTATCAATTAGATATTATCAAGCATCTGACTTGTGCTTTCTTTTATGGCATGGGATACTATTTTCATCAATTATCAGAAAATAGAATACTATCAAACAATGAAGCGTTAATGAATGACTTTTCAAAAGAAGTGCAACTATTCTACAGGAAAGAAAGAAAAGTACTTTATTATGCGGATAGACTTCATTTATCCGCAAGTTATCTATCCACTATCGTAAAGCGTGTTAGCGGGAAAACTGCTGCGGAATGGATTGATGATTACGTTGTATTGGAAGCAAAAGCGCTATTAAAGTCCACTAAATTGACAATACAGCAAATCAGTGATGAATTAAACTTTCCTTCTCAATCGTTTTTTGGTAAGTATTTTAAAAGAATAACAGGTTTATCGCCTAAAGAGTACAGAGAAAAAATTAGATAGATTGCAAAAATGCTTTATCATGACTATGCACTTTGAATAGTGCAACTAACGTGAAAAGTAAGTTGCATTTCTTGTTAGTATATATTTAGTTATATAAATAGTGTCCAATAAAACCAACTAAAGTTCCCAATAGCAAACCATTCATTGCGATTATTGGCAAAGACTTTTTATCTGAATCACTAATTTGAATAAGCATAGGAATTGTCAATGCCAGGCCTACGATACCACCTTCCAGCCACCAAGCAATATGTGGTATCTCTATATTAAGAATTACTATCGAAACAAATAAATAATGAAAGAATGCTGATGCAATAGAACGTCGTGGCAATTTTTGTATAATCATAGGAATTACATCTACGGTTCCTGCAACCAAGCCCACTACTATCGAAAAGATTAATTTATCCATATTACAAATTATTTGGTTATTGAAAAATCATCGGTTTTAATCAAGTTAATGAGAAAATCTTTAGCCTGCTTTTTAGAAGCATGTTTTAGTAAGTTGGCGTATAAAGCTGTTGCAGCATCAATATTTTCCATTGCATTTTTTGAATTAGAAATTGTGTCAGGTATTGCAGATGATAAATATGGTAATGTTAAATCTACTCTATGTTGGCTTAGCGCATAATTAACCCGATTCATACATTTGCATTTTCTCCCTCCTCCATGTTCACAGTACTCAGATAAAAAAAGGCTCATTACTTTTTTGCAGCGGGACAATCGTTGTCTAAAATTATCTGCTGATAATTCTGTAATTTCACCACCGATACTGCTCTCTACTTGAAACATGGTCCCTAAAATGAAAACTAATCTATCCAATGGAGCTAAACATTGGAGCAGCACATTTGTACACGATATTTTAAGTTCCTCAGATAATAGGCTTTTTTCAGCTAAACTAATTTGTTCGGTAGCAGACAATACATAGTTATCTATATCATTACCAAATATCTCAAAAGATAATGGACGATTCATAAACAGTTTATCCTTCTCATTGAGTAAATGATTCACTGCGATACGATAAACCCAAGTCGAAAATAAACTTTCTCCTTTATAAGAAGATAGATTTGTAATGACTTTGATTAAAATATCCTGTTTTACATCTTCTGCGTCTTCAATTCGTCCAAGCATGCGCAAAGATAAGTTGAAAACTCTTTCCTCTATGCTTGCAATAATTAGCTCCAATGCAGTTTCCGAACCATTGAGTGCTTGATTTATTTGCTCTATTTTTATTTCCATAATTTCAGCCTTTTATTTGTTAGACAGTTGAAAAAGCAAATTGTGACAATAAATCATAATAACTTAAATACCTCAGACCAGTTATTAACCCTTATATAGGTGGGATTGGATATATAAATATTATGAGGTTGAGTAAAAATATAGCGTTTACCCGGGAAGAAATCCAGATTTTTCGGGTGATCATCTAGCATCATATCACCCTCGATACCTTGCTTGGTTCCACACAATACAAGCTGTCGCCAACCAATGAAGGGAAAATGCTCTTTCAGCCAATTGTGTTTGTCATCAAGGCAGTTATCAAATTCCGTAGCCGAAGATACAATTCGTACATCGTATCGTTCATTGAGATAGGGAACTTCAAATCTTGAAGTAGTTCGTCAGCTTCCCGATGAATTGGAGCTGACGATCTACACCAATAGTTTCCCGATTGTTTCAGAATTAATCAAACGGCCTAAGATTGAAGTCATTTTTTTAGGAGGAACACTCTTTCGCAGTTCACGAGTTACAGTAGGCATATCAGTATTCCAAACCTTGCAAACTGTTCATGCCGATTGGCTGGTTTTGGGTGTATGCAGTATTCACCCCCAGTTAGGTTTGTCAGGACCGGACCGGGAAGAATCCGCCATCAAACGTTTGATGCTTAATAGGGCTTGTAAGCGGATTATACTTGCAGATAATCACAAATTGAATACAGCCGAGAACTATGTGATCGGTTCCATCGGAGATATTGACTATCTGATACTTGAAGATGATATGGTGAATGAAGCGAAAGAAATGTTTTCTAAATACAGATGCAATATTATTTAAGTCATTTATGAATTATCTGATACCAATCATTTATCTTTCCACTGTTTGCCGAAAGTCGTTTGCTTCGTTTCTCGCAGCCCCGGTGACCATGTACCTCACTTGTGTCCAAAGTCGATTGCAATTGCTGATTCTTAATGTCCTACCTGCTTCTGCTGCTCTGAATTGTAACGATCTCCGATAACAGGGATGGCGGCAACGGCATCTTCCAATTCTTTCCATTCTTCAGAGGAGATATTAAATTCCAGAGTACGCAGGTTCTCTTCCAAATGCGAAAGTTTTGTCGTTCCGGGAATAGGTACGATCCACGGTGCTTTCTGTAATAGCCAGCCGAGCGCTACTTGCGCCGAAGTCATCCCCCGTGTGCGGCCGAAAGCTTGCAGAACATTTACGATACGGGTATTCATCCGCATCGCTTCCGGTTGGAAACGTGGTAGGGTCTGGCGGTTGTCATTGTTTGGGTCGAAAACCGTGTGTTCGTTGATACAGCCGCCTAAAAAGCCTCGGTTGATCGGGCTGTAGGGTACAAATCCGATGCCCAGTTCCCGGCAAGCATCCAATACACCATTCTCTTCCACAAGGCGGTGCATCAGGTGGTATTCGCTCTGAATAGCGGTAAGCGGACATACGGCATGTGCCTTACGAATAGTCTCTGCATTGACTTCGCACATTCCCCAATGTTGCACCTTACCTTCTTTTATAAGATCGTCAATGGTCGAAGCAACCTCTTCTGCCGGAATATTCGGATCGGCACGATGCTGGTAGAACATGGGCAATGAGTCAAGTCGGAGGCGGCGGAGCGATTCCTCACAATAGCGGCGGATCGTTTGCGGACGGCTATCCTGACGACCGGTTCCTTTCCCGTCGATTACTTCGTGTCCAAATTTGGTCGTTACGTTGATTTTATCTTTGAAATCGGACAACCCTTCGCCGGCAAGGTTCTCGTTGGTCAGCGGTCCGTAGATAATAGCCGTGTCAAAAAGCGTCACGCCACGATCCACAGCCTCGTGCAACAGCCGAATGCATTGTTTCCTGTCCGGGTGTTGACTACGGTTGTAGGTCATCCCCATCATACCGAAACCGATTGCCGATACCTCGAAGGTCGCCTTGCCTGTACCTAATACACGAAGTCCCCTGATATGGGCAACATTGTTGTTATTGGTGGATGCTTCCGACTGTTTCTTTTCGGCTGCAAAAACCTTATCCAATCCGGCGGGCAGTGCCAATGCAGCTCCCGCAAGTGCTGCCGTCTTTAGAAATCCGCGGCGACTACTATTCATTGTTTCCATAATCTTTATGTTTTTAGTGCTCTGCCGGCAAAGGTAAAAAGAGAGCCTCGCAACAACTTTGCTGCGAGGCTCAATTCTCTTTGTTGTGAGGCTCATATTACCACGATGGTGCAACTCCATAGGTCTCTTTGTATATTTTGGAAAAATGAGACAAATTTTTGAACCCTACGTCAAAACAGGCTTCTGTCACTTTTTTCTTACCGGATTTTATGAGAATATATGCCGCTTCAAGACGACGTTTAATGATCCATTTCTGCGGTGTTAAATCACTTACCTTGGCGAAATCCCGCTTGAAAGTTGCCAGGCTACGCCCTGTATAACTTGCAATCTCTTCCATTGAAAGATCGCACATGTAATTTTCATTCAGGTAGTCGAGAATGTCGATTTTCCATGGTTCCACGAAATCGAACAGCGAAGCATAGAGATTTCGATCGGAATTGAGCAGTACATAAACTCCTTCGATCATCTTCAACTTCAAAACCTCCTCCGAGGGCTTATCGCCCGTATCGAAATAGGGTATGACCGATTCGAAAAGTGACCGGACATCGGGTCTGTTTTTCGGTAATATACGAAGGCTCACTTTTTCACGTTTGGAATCCGTCGGAAGTTGTTGGGAGCTGAGCGTCTGGTAAAAGTCCCGTAGAAAGGGTCTTGAAAATTTCAGTACAATGGAATGGTACGGTTTACCTTCTTCAACTTTTTTCTGCAACCACATCCGGTTATCACGTCGCATAAAGGCGCAATCTCCCGGATGTAAAATGGTTTTCTTTCCGCGTTCTTCAATTTCCAGTTCTCCGGAACATAGATAAATAAGCGTATGTTCCCGGTTTTCATGAGCGCATTCCCTGTCATCGGTGAAATAACTTGCTATGAGTACATTCGAATAATCGAATACATCCAACTGTTCCATATTATCTGACTTTCATTTTCTACAAATATAGTGCATCGCATCCATCTTTTATTTGTTGTAAGGCTCATTTTTTTATATAAAGAGAAGTCTTTAATACATATCTTCTATTTTTTTTCTCCTGTTTTTATTTCTCAACTCCCCCTTTCTTACTACCTTTGTCAGAGATAATAATTCGCCTTACCATGGTTGTTCTTTCGATTGACCTAGGTTTACTTTTCGATTAACTATGGTCATCTTTTTGATTGACCTGGTAGTTCGAAATAAAAACGGGACTTTTTGATCTTATTTTCGCCGGTTTTCAGTATTAAACTTGGCGGTTTTATGCCTTATATAATATGAGTGTCTATTACGATTTGTATCAGAACCCTCCGCAAGAGGGAGAAAAGGACGAGCGTCTCCATGCCCGTGTACTGCCTAAAGGAACTATACCGGCAGATAAATTCTTGGAGATAGTACATAATGCTACTGGGTTCAGTCAAGCCATACTGGACGGTACGTTGCAAGCCATTACTGACGAGCTGCAACGTTGGCTGGCCGATGGATGGATTGTGGAAGTGGGTGAATTGGGATATTTTTCTGTTTCGCTGGAATGTGACCGCTTGGTGCAGGATAAGAAAGAGATACGCTCTCCATCCATTCATTTTAAAAATGTAAATTTGCGTTTGGGCAGCAAGTTCCGCCACCGCTTCGTAACGATGGGGCTGGAACGGAAAGCATCACCTTATATTTCACATTCGAAACTGACAGAAGAGCAACGGCTGGAACGATTGCTGAAATATCTGGAGGAGAACGTATGCATTACCCGTGCCGACTATTCTGGATTGGCCAAATGCTCGAAAACACAGGCGCAAGTAGATCTGAATCGTTACATTGAACAAGGCATCATTCGTAAGTATGGCTCCGGACGAACGGTGGTTTATCTGAAACGGTAAGCGCTTGAATTTTTTATTCCTGTTTTAATTTTCTTAATAAATATAAAAACGTTCGGTTTTGACTACCCTACGTTTTTTTTCTTTTGTCATACTTGTAATATACTAGAAAAATGCATCTATGATAAAAAAGACTCTCTTTCTTTTTTTCTTCTGTCCTATAGTTTATGATAAACGATATTTGGGATAGATTAATCTTTTTCTGTTATTGGCGCGCATTATAATTTAATAATATTACCTTTGTCCCGTCTTATAATCGACCTGCGTGAAACGAACAACACGGTTTTCTTGATATAAAGTAATAACAACTAAGGATTTACCATTTGTTACTCAGGCTACTATGGAAAAACATATTATTGAAAAACTGAAGCAAGGAGACGAAAAGGCATTTCAATATATATATGATTGCCACTACGTTCTGCTTTGTCGTTTTGCGTACCAATTACTGAATGATTCTTCTTTAGCCGAAGAAATAGTAGATGATACCATCTTTTATTTATGGGAGCATCGCACTGAACTTGAAATAACTCACTCCATTCGTGCATACTTGATGCGTGCAGTTCGGAACCGGTGTTTGAACGAGTTGAATTCGTTGAGCCATCGAACTGAACTTCGCTTCTCCTCTTTTATGCTTCCTGAAAACGCGGATTTCCTGAATAATATTTTCGTGGAAGATAATCATCCGTTGGGTATGCTTCTGGATAAGGAGCTCGAAGAGAAACTCTCCCAATGCATTGAAAATCTTCCGCAAGAATGTCGTACGGTCTTTAAGAAAAGCCGGTTCGAACAAAAAAAATATGAGGAAATAGCAACTGAATTGAATATATCCGTAAATACAGTTAAGTATCATATAAAGAATGCTATAGCTTCTTTACAGACAAATATGGGAAGCTATTTGAAACTATTTATCTTCTATTTCTTTTTAAGAATTTGAGAAAAACTTTAGATTACGACTACCCTGTATGTTTTCTTTTTTGTCTTACTTATAAACGCACTTGATACTATGTATACTGAAGAAAAAAATAGCGATATAGATAAGCTGATAACTTCATACTTATCCGGCGAAATGGACAAGGGGGCTTTTGCCGAATTAGAGCGTTGGAGTATGGAATCAGAAGCTAATCGTAATTATGTACGCAATCAGTTGGAAGTCTGGTTCTCTTCGGGTGTGTTGAGCGAGAATGTGTCTTTTAATAAAGACAAGGCATTTGATTTGTTTAAGCAACGAGTATCCAGTGTGGAGAAACAGAAAGAACAAATCCGCCGATTCTCCTGGAAGACGATGTATCGGGTAGCTGCTGTTATTCTGATCCTACTATTACCCTTGGCTGCCTATTGGCAAGGAAAAGAAACAGTGAAAGGGACTTTTGCGGATATGGTGGTTGAAGCTCCTTTGGGGTCGCGTACTAAATTGTATTTACCTGACGGAACATTGGTTTGGTTGAATGCAGGTTCTAAGATCGTTTATTCGCAGGGATTCGGGGTAGAAAACAGAAAGTTGTCTTTGCAAGGTGAGGGATATTTTGAAGTTACTAAAAATGAAGAAATACCTTTTGAAATAAAAACAAGAGATTTGAATTTGGAAGTGCTGGGCACGAAATTCAATTTCAAGAATTATCCCGAAGATGAAGAAGTGACGGTGAACCTGATGGAAGGTAAAGTGGCTTTGATGAATAAACTGAAGAAAATGCCTACTCTTTATTTGGCGCCTCAAGAAAAAATGGTTCTTAATAAACGGACAGGCATTTTGACAAAGTCAAAGACACATGTAGAGTATTCCAATGCTTGGTCGAGAAATGAGTTATTCTTTGACGAGGAACTACTAGAAGATATAGCGAAGAAGTTGATGCGCAGTTATGATGTAGAGATAGAAGTTGCTGATTCTTTAACTAACAAGCGCTTTTACGGAAGCTTTAAGATAGTAGGAAACACGATAGACGAAGTACTTCAAACGATTGCTTCTACCAATAGAATGAAGTATCGCTATGAAGATGATAAATATATATTGTATTGATTTTTGAGAAGTAATATATTTGTTGAACCTTAAAAAAATAAAAGCATGAGAACAGAACCTTCCGGCTGAGGCAGAGAAGGCACTTGAATAATAAAAACGGAGGATGCGGCAACACCCTCCGGATTAAAAGTCAAGTCGCCTTGAGAGACCATCTTGAATTTAAGATTGTGCAAAGATAGAGAATCTTTAAAATAATCTTATCAACTTTCCTTAGTTATTTAATTAAAAATCAAGAGAATTATGAGATATTTTAAAAGGGCTATGTTAGTAGCCTCAGCAGCGCTTTGCTTTAACTTATCGGTTTTTTCGCAGGATATAACGCTAAAAGCCAATAATGTAACGGTAAAAGAGGCGATGGAACAACTGAAAAACACCTCAGGATATTCCTTCGTGTTTTCATCAGTAGACGTAAATACAAAGAAACGTGTGTCTGTTTTATTAGAGAATGCAACGATCGAAGAAGTTGTAAAGCAGATTCTACAGGGGCAAAATGAATTAAGTTATGAAGTTCAGGGTAAGAAGATTGTTATAAAGAAAGCGAATCCGGCAGCTACTCCCGCACAGCAAGGTAAAGTTGCGGGACGTATTGTTGATCCGACAGGTGAACCGATTATTGGTGCCACCATCAGAGTTCAAGGCACATCCAGTGGTACAACTACCGATATTGACGGTAATTTCTCCTTGGATGCCGCCTCTAACTCTACTTTGGAAATTTCTTACATCGGCTATCAGACTCAACTGCTGAAAGCACAGAGTGGAAAAATGCTTGCAGTGACTTTGAAAGAAGATGCCCAGCTTTTGGACGAAGTGGTAGTGATCGGTTACGGAACAACGACCAAGAAGGATTTTACCGGTTCGGTTTCTTCTTTGAAGTTGGAAAATTCGCCTGTGGCATTGGTTTCCAATACAAATGCTTTGGAAACATTGAAAGGTTCGGTGGGCGGACTTGACATTGGTGCCAGCAATACGGCGGGTGGACAACCTTCGATGTTGGTACGCGGACAAAATTCAATTTCAGGTAACAATGATCCGTTGCTGATTGTGGATGGTGTGATCTTCTTAGGTAATCTGAATGATATCAATCCGAACGATATAGCCACAATAGACGTATTGAAGGATGCTACTTCAGCAGCTGCATACGGTTCACGTTCGGCAAACGGTGTGATTGCGATTACTACTAAACGCGGTAGATCAGGCAAACCGGTGATCAATTTGAATATGACCGGCACCATGCAATCCTGGCATCGCCAACCGGAATTTATGAACGGCAAACAGTACATGGAGATGCTGCATGATAAGAATGGTGCTACTTTAGAATCATTGAGCGAACAGCAGAGAGACAGCTACGAGGCCGGACAAGAAACCAACTGGCTGGACGAGATTTCACGTACAGGCTGGTTGCAAGATTATCAGGTATCTGTGGCAGGTGCAGGTGAGAAGATGAATTATTATATGTCGACTTCTTTTACAGATAATCAAGGTATCATGATCGGTGATGATTTCTCACGTGTCACGATGATGGGTAAGATTAGCACGGACATTACAGACTGGTTGGAAGTAGGTGCTGACGCTTCTTATACTCATTCCGATTATTCGGGTGTAGGCGCTGAGTATAACAGAGCAGTTCTTCTTGGCCCGTACGATGTAATGTATCGCAAAGGAACCAATCTATTGGAAAGATTCCCCTTAGGTTCTAATGAATTTGAGAATCCATTATGGAAAGACCAGTCCGGTACATACGACAATTTGGATCTTAGACGTACTTTCCGTGTCAATGCACATGCGGTAGTAAAACTTCCTTGGGTGAAGGGGCTGAGCTATCGTTTCAACTATTCGGCTTATATGAATGTGAACGATGGTGGGGAATTCTATCATGAAGGATATTTTGCTCCATTAGGCTCATACGCCGATGATTCCCGCTATTCTGAAGAAACAGTTTATTCGAAGTTGGGGTCAGCGAATGGTTATTATCAGAATACAAGCGCAAATAGCTGGGTTATAGATAATATCTTGAATTACAAAAATACATTCGGTAAGCATACCATTGATTTAACAGCTGTTGCTACTCGTGATAGCAAGCTTGATAGATGGGACAAAATGGAAGGACGTGATTATGTGGCTAATGGTAATACAAGTTTAGGTTACGATGGCTTGCAATATGCAACTACGCAAAAAACGACCACAGGTATTACCCGTCGTCGCAATGCCGGATATTTTGCCCGTGCATCTTACTCTTTTAATGATGCTTACTACTTTACCGGTTCTTATCGTAGAGATGGTGCCTCAGTATTCGGTGAGGAAAATAAGTGGGGTAATTTCTATGCCTTCGGTGGTGCATGGCGTGTTACTCATGAGAAGTTCATGGAGAAAGCCACTTTCCTGAATGATTTGAAGCTTAAGTTATCTTGGGGTAGAAATGGTAACCAAGGTATCAATCCATACGGAACATTGTCTGAAGCGGTTATCGGCCCCGGTGGTGGTATAGCTTATCCTTTTGGAAATTCGAAGGTTCCTTCGTTTGGTATCAGACAGAATACTTTGGGTAATAGCGGTCTTGGATGGGAAACAACTGACTCATGGAACTTCGGTTTCGAGTCGGCTTGGTTGAATAATCGCTTGTTTGTAAACATGGATGTTTATTTGTCAAGAACTACCGATCAGATATTTAAACGTACTATTCCTTCAATGACCGGTTTTGAATCAATGAGCTCTACAATGGGTGAAGTTGCCAACCGTGGTGTGGAAATCAACGTCCGTTCTGTAAATTATCAAAATAAGGACTGGAAATGGGATACTAATCTGACATTCTGGTTGAACCGTAACGAACTGATTCATTTGTATGGTGAAGATTTGGACGGCGATGGCAAGGAAGACAATGATTTGGGCAATAACTTATTTATCGGAGAATCCATACACTCCATATATGGTTACAAGGTAGCCGGTGTTGTGCAGAAGGATGACACAGAATATATAAAAGCCAACGGTGCCACTCCCGGTAATCCGAAATATGTGGACGTGGATGGTAATGGAACAATCGGTGTTGAAGATCGTACCATACTTGGTTCATCAGATCCCCGTTTCAAGATGAGTTTGGCGAATACCATTTCATGGAAGAATCTTCAATTGTACTTTATGTTTAGCGGTACGTTCGGCGGAAATGGATATTATGTAAGTGAAAATGCACCGGCGTTCCTTGCAGGTGGCGGTGGCGGCGGAGCTTACTCTAATAATATGTATATACCTTATTGGACAGAAGATCGCCCCAGCAACAAATACCCTGCGGCAAACTTTAGTGGAGATGGACGCTTCAAAGGTCTGCAAAGCCGTGCGTTTGTACGTCTGCAAGATATCACATTGTCCTATACCTTTAATTCGGCTAAGATAAAGAACTTTGGTATTAATAATCTGAGAGTGTTTTTTACCGGTAAGAATTTGTTCACGATTACAGGTTGGGAGAATGGAGATCCGGAATTGGGTAACACAATCTTATCTTCAACGTATCCTGTTTCTACAAACCTCTCTTTGGGGGCAAATATTAGTTTCTAAATTTAATACTTTGATGAATTATGAATGTTCTTAAAAATAAAATTAATATTGGATTGATAGCCTTGTCCGTAGTTGTGGCAAGCGGTTGTGACGATGCAGCTTTTTTAAAGGAAAGTCCGGAGTCATCTTATGCGATTGAGAATGTGTTCAAGAGCTCCAACCAGGTGAAACAGGTGGTGACTTCTTGCTACGAGAAAGTACGTGATATCTTTTGTACTTCCGCCCCTATGCAGTTCTCGCCGAGACACTTCTATATGGCAAGCAACGGTACTGACATGTTTGATGTGCCTAACGGTCGCGATTCACAAAATATGAATGATTATAGTAAGTTGGCGGCTGACTATGACATCTACAAGCAAGTGTACAACAACTTTTATAATTTGGTTTCCCAAGCCAATCTGGCCATAACTGCTGCTGAGGAAGTTGCATGGGATTCCGAGTCGGATAAAACTCAGACTTTGGCTGAGGCTCATTTCTTCAGAGCTTATGCCTATATGAACTTAGGAGAGTTGTATGGTGGAGTGCCTTTGGTAAAAGAGCGTATCACCGGACCGCGTTACGATTTCCAGCGCAGTACCCGTGTAGAAACTTATCAGCTTGCCATAGACGATTTGGAAAAGTTTGCTTTGGCTCTGCCGGAAACTCATCCCGATGCAGGTCGTTTGGTAAAGGGGGTTGTTCAGCATTATTTGTGTCAGCTTTATATTGACAAGGGTGTGGCACTGCAAGAAGAAGGAAAAGACGGTGCTGAGTCGTATCGTAAGGCGAAGGAATATGCTGATGCTGTAATCGATGGTGGTACTTATCGTTTGATGAAGAATCGTTTCGGTACTCGTAAGAATGACTCTCCCGTCTATTATTACGCTACAAGCATACAAGAGCAAACCCCCGAGCGTACTTATGCCTCTGCCGGTGTACATATTGAAGGCAATGTGTACTGGGATTTGTTCCAGGAAGGCAATCAGGATTACCAAAACGGGAATACGGAAGCCATTTGGGTAGCCCAGATGAGCCTGGATCTTTGCCAGCAAGGATATGGCGCCAACCGCATGGCTCATTCTTGTAACTACAGTCCGGTGGCCCGTGACGTTCAAGGTGAGCTGATGGGTAGCTTAGAGGATGTAGGGGGGGAAGGTGTTACCGCTGTAATGCCTACTTACTATACACGTGATATCATTTACGATGGAAAGTGGTCTGATGACATGAGAAACTCTGATGCTGTGTTCAGAAGAAGCTTTGTGGGTAACCAAAAGAATGGCCAGTATTATGGTAAAATTCTTCCATGGGACGTAATGCATAAGGTGAAAAACGGAGTAAAAGACAGACAAGCTGAAACTTACTTATTCCCTATTTCCTGCAAGATTGCTACGGATAAATATACAGGCTATATTGCGGGTATCGATGGTAGCTTCTCATTCCTTTACCGAGATGATTATTTGGTACGTCTGCCCGAAACTATCTTATTGCGTGCTGAGGTTAAGTGGCGTTTGGGTGATAATGGCGGCGCTGCTGCTGATCTCAATCTATTGAGAGAAAGAGCGCAATGCAGCTATATGGCTACGGCTTCGGATGTAAGCCTGGACTTGATTCTGGACGAACGTGCACGTGAATTGGTCTATGAAGAGCATCGTTGGAACACCTTGCTTCGTATGGGTGGTAAAGTTGCTATTGAGCGCATCAAGAAGTATGCTTATTGGGATGTGGCACGTGCTTCACTTGCCAACAAGAACTTCAACCTTTGGCCGATTCCACAAAGTGTGATTGATACAAACAAGGATGTTGTACTCGATCAGAATCCGGGTTGGTAATTTAATGGAGAAGGGACTTTTGCATAAGTCCCTTCTTGCTTATTAATTCATTGAAATTTGTGTTATGAAAAAAGGTATTGTTTTTATAATATGCTGTTTTTTAAAGATTAGTCTTTTGTCAGCAGCTCCGATTGTACTTTCAGACTTGCGGTGTGAGAACCTGAAGAATCCCAATGCGATTGATAACCCGGTTCCCCATTTCAGTTGGAAGATACAGAGTGACGCTTCTATGCGTCAGCAAGGCTATGAGATTCAGGTGGCAACAGATAGCTTGCAGTTAACAAACAACAAGGCGGATTTATGGAACTCCGCAAAGATCCAGACTCCGGCTTCGGTCATGGTTCCTTATAAAGGAAAAGAATTGAAGTCCCGTATGCTGTGCTATTGGAGAGTTCGTGTATGGAATGAGCAAGGAGAGGCTTCCGATTGGAGCACTATCCAACGTTTCGCCATCGGGGTTTTGGAGAATGATAAACTAAAAGGAGAATATATAGGACTTGCTTCAGGTGATATCCGCTCTCCGTTATTGAGAAAGTCATTTACTATAAACCAACTTGGAACGACTTTCCTGCATGTTAATTCTTTAGGCTATCACGAAGTGTATATCAATGGTGAGAAGGTGGATGACCAAGTGCTGGCTCCGGCTGTTTCACAAATAGGCAAGCGTTCGCTGATCGTTACTTACGATGTGACCCCTTATTTGCATAAAGGGCAGAATGAACTCGTCTTCTGGCTGGGACAAGGCTGGTATAAGAAAACTACGTTTGGTGCCGAATATGACGGTCCGGTAGTTAAAGCGGAAATGGATGTATTAAAGAATGGAAAATGGAATTCTATTGTGGCTACAGATGCCACATGGTCAGGACGTGAGAGTGGTTACTCTGATACAGGAACCTGGCAAGCACTCCGGTTTGGTGGAGAAAGAATAGACGGACGTCTGTTACCGGAGAATCTTACAAAAGAAGAATTGAATAAATTGAAGTGGGCTGCCGTTGCAGTTGTTCCTATTAAAGCCCACAAAGTCTCAACACAAACATGCGAACCAAATAAAAAGCAAGAAACACTTGCTCCCAAAAGTATTGAAGCCCTGGATAAGAATACCTGGCTGGTGGATATGGGCAAAGTCCTTACCGGATGGTTTGAACTGCGTATTCCCCAACTTGCCGCCGGACATGAGATCACTGTAACCTACAGTGACTACATGGGTAAAGACGGCCGTATAGAAGAACAAGGCGAGAGTGATCTCTATATTGCATCCGGCAAACCGGGAGGTGATGTTTTCTGTAATAAGTTTAATCATCATGCCTTCCGTTACGTGAAGATTTCGAACTTGCCCGACCAACCGGTGAATAAGCAAATCAAAGCTTACCTCGTGCACGCTGATTATCAATCGGCTGCCACTTTTAGATGCTCTGATAATGAGCTGAATGCCATACACGATATGATAAAGTACACCATCAGTTGCCTTACGTTCGGTGGCTATCAGGTAGATTGTCCTCACTTGGAGCGTGCCGGATATGGTGGTGACGGTAATTCATCAACCAATGTTTCGCAAATCATGTATGACATGGCGCCCACCTATATGAACTGGCTACAGACTTGGGACGACTCCATGCGTGAAGGAGGAAGCCTTCCTCACGTAGGACCCAATCCGGGTGCAGGTGGCGGCGGACCTTATTGGTGCGGATTCATGGTGATGGCCCCCTGGCGGACTTATGTAAACTATAACGATCCCCGTCTGATAGAACGTTACTATGATTCAATGAAAGAATGGATGGGGTATGTCGATAAATATACCGTGGACGGATTGTTGAAACGTTGGCCCGATCTTCCTTACCGCGACTGGTACCTGGGCGATTGGCTTGCTCCGGCGGGAGTGGATTCGGGTGCTCAATCTTCTATCGACTTGGTGAATAACTGCTTTATCAGTGACTGTTTGAGTGCTTTGCAAAAGATAGCTACTAAGCTTGGCAAGCCTGCTGAAGCGCAGAAGTTCGCCGAACGTAAGGCTGCGCTGAATAAATTGATTCATAAGACTTTCTATAATGCAACGGAGGGTATTTATGCTACCGGTTCGCAACTTGACATGTCTTATGCTATGTTAGTAGGAGTAGTTCCCGGAGAACTCTATAATAAGGTGAAAGAACAAATGCTTGCCCGTTCCGCCAATCAATACAAAGGTCATATCGCTGTAGGCTTGGTAGGTGTGCCTATCCTTACGGATTGGACTATTCAGAACAAGGAAGTCGATTTCATGTACAAGATGCTGAAGCAGCCGGATTATCCGGGTTATCTACACATGATTAACAATAACGCCACTACTACCTGGGAGTATTGGAACGGAGAGCGTAGCCGCGTGCACAACTGCTACAATGGCATTGGAAGTTGGTTCTATCAGGCAGTCGGCGGTATTAGAGTGGATGATACGAAACCCGGTTATCAACATGTATTCATTGATCCGCAGATACCACAAGGATTGACATGGGCCAATACGACCAAAGAGTCTCCATACGGAACCATTATCGTAAATTGGGAATTGAAGGAGAATAGCCGGATTATGCACATCACACTACCGGTAGGAGTAGAGGCAAGCGTTGCTGTACCCGAGAAAGCACGCCAATGCGTAGTGAATGGTAAAGAGGTAAAACTTAACGGAGAAGACCTGACATTAGGAGTAGGTACCTATGATATTGAGTTTAAATAACCCCAAGAAAAACGGCAGAACATATAAACCAAGAAAAAGAAACTAAAATGAAGAAAATGATATTAATAGCACTCTGCTTTTTGATAGGGATGGGCAAGGTGTATTCACAAAGTATCCCTGTTTTTAAAGAAGGAGAACGAGTAGCTTTTGTCGGTAATAGCATTACTTGTGGCGGTCATTATCATTCATACATCTGGTTATACTACATGACGCGCTTCCCTGATCGACGTATCGACATCTTCAATGAAGGAGTGGGTGGGGATGTAGCCCGACAAATGACTCAACGTTTGGATAAGGTTTTCGAACATAAACCTACTGTAGTGACGCTTTCATTCGGTATGAATGATACCGGATATATGGACTATACCCTTCCTGAGAATGCAAGCACCGGACGTAAGAATGTAGAAACTTCCTGCAAGGACTATAAAGCGTTGGAGGACGCCTATAAGAAATATTCTAAAGTTCAGAAGATACTTATTGGCAGCTCACCCTACGACGAGACTACCCGTTTCAATAAAGTTCCTTTTCCCGGAAAGAATAAGTTGATTCAGGAGATTGCTGATTTCTTACAGGAAAGAGCACAGGCTAATAAATGGGGATATGTAGATTTCAACCGTCCGATGACTGAGATCAATATACGTGAACAACAGGCTGATTCTACCTTTACTTTGTGTGGTGGCGACCGTGTTCATCCTACTACAGACGGACACATGGTGATGGCGTATTTGTTCCTGAAAGCTCAGGGATTGACTAATAAACCTGTGGCTGATGTCGCTATTGACGCTACCACGAAAGTCGTAAACCGCTCCGAGAACTGTAAGATCACTGATTTGACTGTATCTCCGGATAAAGTAAGTTTTACGTATCTCGCTAATTCTTTACCTTATCCGATAGACGGAAGTCATTATAACAATGAATTGCATACCCAAGCCGACGCTTTGAAGGTTATCCCGTTTATGGACGAAATGAATTACGAAGGTTTGGCGATTAGTGGTTTGTCCGACGGATATTACTTATTGAAAATAGGTGGTAAAACAATAGCCCGCCTCACCGCAGGTGAACTGAAACGGGGTGTTAACCTGGCATCTTATAGCAATACCCCTCAAAATGAGCAGGCACAGCAGATACGGCAGTTGAATGAACAACGCTGGTTTATGGAACGTGAAATGCGTGAATATTATTGGATGGAGTATAACCTGATGCGTGACAAAGGATTGTTGTGGGCAAGTAATGAGGCAGCTGTTAAAACATTGCTCGAAAACCGTAAGACTAATCCTTTCGTCAATATGTTGAAGGATTATTGGTTGCGTTTCATGTATAAGAGTGTTCGTGATGATAACGAGAATGAACAACGTGAATTGGTGGAACGCATTTATAAGATGAATAAACCACAAACCTTGAAAGTGGAACTGGTAAATTTAAACCATGCCCCCAATGAATAAATGCTTCCGATATATCTATATAGCCATTGTTATATCGACATTTTTGGCATGCAAAGAGAAAGGTATCAGCATTGTGGGTTTGCATTGTGACTATATGGAAAATCCACTGGGTGTTGATAAACAGAACCCCTTCCTGCAATGGCAATTGTTGTCCGGTGAAAATGGGAAATCTCAATCAGCCTATCGTATAATCGTATCCAGTGATTTGTCTCTGCTAGAGAAAGATCAAGGCGACTATTGGGATTCAAATAAAACAGCCTCATCCGAAACGGTCATCAAGTATCAAGGGAAAAGTCTACCTGCTACTGAGGAACTTTATTGGAAAGTCATGGTTTGGGATGAAAAAGATCATCCCTCCGATTGGAGCGATGCGGCAAGTTGGACAATGGGACTTCTTGACCCTTCTGACTGGAAAGCTAAATGGATAGGCGAGCGTGAGGATATATATCCTGACTCGGCAATAACCTTTCCGGCACCCTATTTTCGCAAGGAGTTTGCAATAGCCAAACCCATAAAGAAGGCAATGGCGTATGTTTCCGGACTGGGATTCTATGAAATGTATTTCAATGGAGATAAAATAGGAGATCTGGTACTGGCACCTGCCGTTACGAACTATGATAAGCGGTCGCTTAAAAAACTGCTGTACCATTATGATGACCAATCTACGCAACGGGTATTTTATAATGTATTTGATGTTACTCAGAATTTGAAAGCGCAGAATAATGCCGTTGGTATGATATTGGGCAATGGTTGGTATAATCAGCGTGACCGAACTGTAGAGGGAAATATGTGGTATGATCTTCCTAAATTGATCTTCCAATTGGAGATAGAGTTTGAAGATGGAACCAAAGAGGTGGTTGTTTCGGATGACTCATGGAAAACAACTACAGGACCGTTACTGCATAATGCTATTTTTACAGGTGAAGTTTATGACGCCCGTCTTGATTTGGGTGCATGGAATAAAGTGGGATATAATGATACCGCATGGAGATCGGTATTGCAGGTGCGTCCTCCTACCGGTGAACTTCGAACACAAAGCATTCCGTCTACTAAAGTGATGCAGATAGTAGATACTCAATTTGAGCAAGTGAATGACTCTCTTTACCGATTTACATTACCTGAAACAGTATCGGGTTGGAGTGCTATCAAAGTCAAGGGTAAATCCGGTGATACAGTGAAACTTCGTTTTATCAGTGAAGAAGAGTTGGATTATGGACAAACGGATACATACATTTTAAAAGGAAATGGTGAAGAAGAATGGGAGCCTAAGTTTACCTGGCATACTTTCAGAATAGTGGAAGTATTGTCTAAACAGGCTGAAATTACAGAACATAGTTTGACCGTGAAGTCTATCTATACGAATGTAAAGAATACTGGTAGCTTTGAATGTTCCAATGAACTGTTCAATCGTATCGTTCAAGCTTTTAACCGCACTATGCACGCTAATTTTAAAGGCATTGTAAGTAGTGACCCGCACCGTGAAAGGCTGGCCTATACAGGCGATGGTCAAGTGATTACGGAAAGCCTTCTTTACTCATACGACATGACTCGCTTCCTTCGTAAGTTTGTGGAAGATATGGATGATGCCCGTAACAAAAATACGGGATATGTACCGCATACTGCACCGTTTAGCGGTGGTGGAGGTGGTCCGGCATGGGGATCGGCTTATGTTATTGTTCCTTGGAATTACTATTGCCATTACGGTGATAAGATAATCTTGCAGGAACATTATGACGGAATGAAACACTGGGTAGAATATTTGGGTACAAGAACGGATGAAAAGGGCCTTATCGTGCGAGAAGAACCGAACGGTTGGTGTCTGGGTGAGTGGTGTACTCTATATAACAGTATCGAGATTCCGACATCATTAGTGAATACTGCTTACTATTATTATGTAACCCGTATTATGGCGGATGTGGCGAAAGCCTTGGATCAGGATGCCGATGTTGCTTCATTCCAATCTTTAGCCGAAACCATTAAGGAGAACTTTAATTCAGCATTCTATGATCCGCTTACGAATCATTATTGGCAAGGAAAACAAGGTTCTGATGTCTTTGCATTAGGTTTTGGCCTTGTACCTGACGATAAATATGAAAAAGTATTTGCAGCGATGCTTAATCATTTGCATAGCCTTAATTATCACTTCGACACGGGTATATTTGCTACTCCTCTTTTACTGAAAGTGTTGTCGGATAATGGGAAAGTCGACATGGCATATAAGCTGATGGATCAAAGGGATTTTCCGGGGTATAGTTATTTGTTGGATAGTAAGAACAGTACTCTGTGGGAAACCTGGGACGGTGGTGGAGATCCCGGTGGCTGCGGACATTGCCATCCGATGTTCGGTAGTGTAGTGGCTTGGTTCTATAACTCACTTGGAGGTATTAAGCCTGATACTTCTAATCCGGGAATGAAACATTTTTATGTTGAACCTAGGCCAGCTACTGATTTGAAGTATTGTAAAGCATCTTATATGAGCCTGTACGGTGAAATAATCTCGGATTGGGAAATAGATAAAGACGGTAATTTTAGTCTGAAGGTAACTGTGCCCACCAATACTTCCGCTACAATCGTTCTACCTAAGTGGGGAGCGGATTCGGAAGAAAAGTCTGTAACAGTTCAATCGGGCGTACATAGCTTTACTATTTCGGAGTAACTTAGAACTTATCAAATCTGACATTCTTTCAATCAAAACACTTACAAGAGATAGGGGAGCAATCCCCTATTTTTGTACCATCAAATAGCGACTAAAACTAATTACCATGAAACAATGCTTTTTTGCAGTCGACCTGGGGGCTACCAGCGGTCGTACTATTTTGGGGACTTTTACTTCGAACGGACTGGAACTGGAAGAAGTAAACCGTTTCCCCAATCAACTGATTGAAACCGGAGGACACTTTTACTGGGATATTTATGAACTCTATCGTAACATTATCGACGGGTTGAAACGTGCTGCTCGCCGGGAGGATGTTGAAATAACTTCTATCGGTATTGATACCTGGGGAGTGGATTTTGTTTGTGTGGGCAAGGATGGAGCTTTTCTCCGCCAGCCTTATGCTTATCGTGACCCGCATACCGAGGGTGCTCCCGAAGCTTTCTTTGCCCGCGTGCCTCGCAGCAAGGTTTATGAATGGACGGGCATTCAAGTGATGAACTTCAATTCTTTGTTCCAACTTGATACGTTGCGTCGTAATGAGGATAGCGCACTGGCTGCCGCCGATAAAATCCTCTTCATGCCCGATGCCCTGAGCTATATGCTGACCGGAGAAATGGTAACGGAATACACGATTGCCACGACCGCCCAGCTTGTTAATGCTCATACCCGTAAACTGGAATCTTCCTTGCTTCGCGAACTTGGATTGACTGAGGCGAACTTCGGACGTTTTGTTTATCCCGGCGAAAGCGTCGGAGTGCTGACAGAAGAAGTGCAACGCATCACCGGTCTTGGCGCCATCCCCGTGATAGCCGTAGCCGGACACGATACCGCTTCGGCTGTAGCGGCCGTACCTGCCATGAACCGGAACTTTGCTTATCTAAGCAGTGGTACCTGGTCGTTGATGGGGGTAGAAACTGATGCTCCCGTTATAACTAAGGAGACCGAAGAACTGAACTTCACCAATGAAGGAGGCGTAGATGGTACCATCCGTCTGCTGAAAAATATTTGTGGCATGTGGCTGCTGGAACGTTGCCGTGCCGATTGGGGTGAGACATCTTATCCCGAACTGATAGCCGAGGCTGAGGCTTGCGAACCTTTCCGCAGTCTGATAAATCCGGATGATGCCCTATTTGCCAACCCTGCCGATATGGAACAAGCTATAAAGACGTATTGCGCTGCTCGTCATCAGCCCGTCCCCGAAACCCGTGGACAGGTGGTACGTTGCATCTTCGAAAGTCTTGCCTTGCGCTACCGTCAGGTACTGGAGCATCTTCGCAACCTTTCACCGCGTCCGGTAGAAGCCTTGCACGTGATAGGCGGCGGAAGCCGTAATGACTTGCTGAACCAATGGACAGCTAATGCGGCAGGTATTTCCGTTATTGCCGGCCCGTCGGAAGCAACAGCCATCGGCAACGTGATGATTCAGGCGTTGACAGCCGGAGCAGCAAAAGATGTGACCTCCATGCGTCAGCTCATTAACCGCTCCATTCCATTAAAGACTTTTCAACCGCAAGATACGGAAGTATGGAATACCGCTTATCTGCACTTCAAACAAATGACAGATTAATCAATAACTAATAACTTAAAGACTCACTATCATGAAAGAAGAACTGATTTTAAAGGCCTATGAAGTGGCTAAAGAACGTTACGCTGCTATCGGCATCAATGTAGACGAGGCAATGGATGCCTTGCAAAAGATTTCCCTCTCCCTGCATTGCTGGCAAGCGGACGATGTAGCCGGATTCGAGGCACAAGGCTCACTGACCGGCGGTATTCAGGCTACGGGCAACTATCCCGGCAAAGCACGTAATATGGAAGAACTGCGTCAGGACGTACTGAAAGCAGCATCCTATATCCCCGGTACCCACCGCTTGAACCTGCACGAAATCTATGGTGACTTCGGCGGAAAGTTCGTAGACCGTGACCAGGTAGAACCCGCACACTTCGAAAGTTGGATGCAATGGGCTGCCGAAAACAATATGAAACTCGATTTCAACTCCACCTCTTTCTCCCATGCGAAGAGCGGCAATCTTTCTTTGTCCAACCCCGACAAGGCAATCCGTGACTTCTGGGTAGAACATACCATCCGTTGCCGTGCCATTGCCGAAGAGATGGGCCGTCGTCAGGGAGATCCTTGTATCATGAATCTGTGGGTGCACGATGGTAGCAAGGACATCACCGTGAACCGTATGAAGTATCGTGAATTATTGAAGGAATCTCTCGACCGCATCTTCGAAAAGGAATACCGGAATATGCGCGATTGTGTGGAGTCTAAAGTCTTCGGTATCGGTCTGGAAAGCTATACGGTAGGTTCTAATGACTTCTATATCGGTTATGGCGTTAGTCGAGGCAAGATTGTGACGCTGGATACCGGTCACTTCCACCCAACGGAAAGTGTAGCGGACAAGCTCTCTTCGCTGCTGCTCTTTATCCCTGAAATCATGTTGCACGTCAGCCGTCCGGTACGTTGGGACTCCGATCACGTGACGATTATGAACGACGATACGCTGGATCTGTGCAAGGAAATAGTTCGCTGTGGTGCACTGAACCGTGTGCATATCGGTCTTGATTACTTTGATGCTTCTATCAACCGTATCGGTGCTTACGTCATCGGTAGCCGTGCCACTCAGAAGTGCATGATGCAGGCATTGCTCGAACCGCTTGCCCTGCTGCGCCAGTATGAAGCAAACGATCAGGGCTTCGAACGTCTCGCCTTGCTCGAAGAGGCAAAATCTCTGCCTTGGAATGCCGTTTGGGATATGTTCTGCTTGAAGAATGGCGTACCTGTTGGTGAAGAATTTATCGCCGAGATACAGAAATACGAGGCCGAAGTTACTTCTAAACGCTGAAAAAGATGTACATTTGCAGGAGGCACGGAAGGGGGTGATAAGGACATACGTATGTCATCGGTCATGAGATACGTATGTCTCCACTCATGAGATACGTATGTCATGACCTATGAGATACGTATCTCTCTACCTATGACATCCGCATGTCACTACCGGTGACAGACACATGTCTCCAATGTCCTCACTTGTGTCTCTGCAAGTGCTTCATTATATGGCAGTTATAACTGATGTGAAAAGAACTAAAAACATGAATACACTGATAGGATTATTGATAATCGCCATCGGCAGCTTCGGTCAGAGCAGCTCGTATGTGCCGATAAAAAAGATTGACGGATGGTCTTGGGAAAGCTTTTGGCTGGTACAAGGTATCTTTGCGTGGCTCGTCTTCCCGTTGTTGGGGGCGCTGCTTGCTATTCCGGCAGGTAGTAGCCTGATGGAACTTTGGGGTGCAGGCGGTGCAATGCCTGCTATGGTTTACGGCGTGCTGTGGGGCGTAGGCGGACTCACTTTCGGCCTGAGCATGCGTTATCTGGGTGTTGCGCTCGGTCAGAGTATCGCTCTGGGTACCTGTGCAGGCTTCGGTACACTGTTTCCTGCTCTCTTTGCCGGGAAAGATCTCTTGCATGGCGAGGGGCTGATGCTGCTCATCGGGGTTTGTATCACCTTGGCAGGTATCGCCGTTATCGGTTATGCCGGCGGCTTGCGTTCAAAGAATATGAGCGACGAGGAGAAGAAGAAAGCGGTGAAAGATTTCGCCTTAACCAAAGGTCTGCTGGTTGCCCTGCTGGCAGGTGTGATGAGCGCCTGTTTCGCTCTCGGACTGGATGCCGGTACGCCCATCAAGGAAGCTGCACTGGCGGGTGGCGTTGCTCCGTTGTATGCCGGACTTCCCGTTATCTTCCTCGTTACATTGGGCGGTTTCTTTACGAACGCCGTCTATTGCATTCAGCAGAACATCAAGAACAAGACCGGACGGGAGTACTTCTCCGTTCGGGGCGGAGTGTTTACGAATAATCTCCTGTTCTGTGCCCTTGCTGGTGTACTGTGGTATTCGCAATTCTTCGGCCTTGAAATGGGGAAGAGCTTCCTGACGGATAGCCCCGTGCTGCTCGCTTTCTCATGGAGTATCCTGATGTCGCTCAATGTCACCTTCAGCAATGTCTGGGGCATTCTTCTGAAAGAATGGAAAGGCTGTGGCTCGAAGACAATCGGTGTGCTGGTTCTGGGACTGGCGGTGCTGATTGCTTCGATTATTGTAGTGGCAATAGCTCAGAATTAAACGAAACTAATTTCTAACTATATGAATTCAATCTTAACCAATCGCCCCCTCTTGGCTGCCGAAGTGAACAAGGTAGCCGAAGTAGCCGGTTATCTCTGGCAAAAAGGCTGGGCGGAACGTAACGGTGGTAACATCACCGTAAACATTACCGAATACGTGGACGAAGCCATTCAGGCTATGCCCGCTATTAGCGAAGCAAAACCTATCGGCGCCACCTTGCCGCACCTGAAAGGCTGCTACTTCTACTGCAAAGGCACCAACAAGCGTATGCGCGACCTTGCCCGCTGGCCCATGGCGAACGGCTCCGTCATCCGCATACTCGACGATTGCGCCAGCTATGTCATCATAGCCGACCAACCGGTACAACCCACCTCCGAGCTCCCGTCACACCTCAGCGTGCACAACCAGCTCATCGCCAAAGGCTCTCCTTACAAAGCCTCCGTGCATACCCATCCCATCGAACTGATTGCGATGACCCACTGCCCGAAGTATCTGGAGAAAGATGTCGCCACCAACCTGCTTTGGAGCATGATTCCCGAAACCAAGGCTTTCTGTCCCCGTGGTCTCGGCATCATCCCCTATAAGCTCCCCAGCTCGGTAGAACTGGCCGGGGCCACCATGCGTGAACTCGAAGATTACGACGTCGTCATGTGGGAAAAGCATGGCGTCTTCGCCGTAGATGTCGATGCCATGGCCGCCTTCGACCAGATAGACGTATTGAACAAATCCGCCCTCATCTATATCGCCGCCAAGAACATGGGCTTCGAACCGGACGGCATGAGCCAATTGCAAATGCAGGAAATGTCCGTAGCCTTCAATTTGCCAAAATAAAATAAGGTACGATTTAACGATTTACGAGGTACGATTGAGCTGCGCTATAATACCGCATGGCAAATCGTACCTCGTAAATCGTACCTCGTAAATCGTTAAATCGTACATTTAAAAATATAATCTTATGTATAGAATGATATTAAATGAAACCTCTTACTTTGGAGCCGGCTGTCGTCAGATGATTGCTGTAGAGGTTGCCCGTCGTGGTTTCAAAAAGGCTTTCTTTGTAACCGATAAGGACTTGATCCGTTTTAAGGTCGCTGATAAGGTGATTGAAGTGTTCGAAAAGAACCAAATCCCTTACGAACTCTTCAGTGATGTAAAAGCCAACCCCACCATTGCCAATGTGCAGAATGGTGTGAAGGCTTTTAAAGCCTCCGGTGCCGACTTTATCGTCGCTCTGGGTGGCGGTTCCTCTATCGACACTGCCAAAGGCATTGGCATCGTAGTCAATAACCCCGACTTTGCCGATGTGAAGTCGCTCGAAGGCGTAGCCGATACCCGTCAGAAGGCAATCCCCACTTTCGCCTTGCCCACTACTGCCGGTACTGCTGCCGAAGTGACTATCAACTACGTTATCATCGACGAAGACGCCAAGAAGAAAATGGTTTGCGTCGACCCCAATGACATCCCCGCAGTGGCTATCGTCGACCCCGAACTGATGTACTCCATGCCCAAAGGTCTGACCGCCGCTACCGGTATGGACGCCCTGACCCATGCCATCGAGAGCTTCATTACTCCGGGTGCTTGGGCCATGTCGGACATGTTCGAACTGAAAGCCATCGAAATGATTGCCGCCAACCTGAAAGCTGCCGTTGACAACGGTAACGATGCCGCCGCCCGCGATGCCATGTCTCAGGCACAGTATATCGCAGGTATGGGTTTCAGCAACGTAGGTCTGGGCATTGTACACTCTATGGCACATCCGCTCGGCGCTCATTACGATACTCCGCACGGAGTGGCAAATGCCCTGCTGCTGCCTTACGTCATGGAATATAATGCAGCATCTCCTGCGGCTCCCAAATACACGCAGATAGCCCGTGCAATGGGTGTAAATACCGAAGGTATGAGCGAAGCCGAAGGTGTAAGTGCTGCCATCGAAGCAGTAAAGAATCTCTCTCTTAGCATTGGCATCCCGCAGAAACTGCACGAAATCAATGTTCGTGAAGAAGACCTCCACCAATTGGCTATCGATGCTTTCAACGATGTATGTACCGGAGGTAATCCGCGTCCTACTTCCGTCGAAGAGATTGAAGCATTGTATCGCAAAGCATTCTAAAATCGACAACCTGCTACTACAATCGGTTTGCTTACTGCAACCAGTTTGCTAATCCCCAATCGGTTTGTTAATCCCCCTCACAGAGAACATTATTTTCTGTGAGGGGTCTCTTTTCTCAGGAATAATCTCTACTTTTGTCGCTAAGCATCATGAAAAGCACTTGGTATGGCGAAGGATTATAATGATTCAGGAGTAGAATTCAAATATCTGATTGTAAATGATATGGACCGGAAATATGGCCTATGGGTAAATACCGTAGGCTTTCAGTCTATTCAGCCGGATTCTCCTTATCCTTTGAAGGATCACCCTTCCGGTTACTTCTTTAACGCTCAGAAGGGGCGTGTCTTGCGCGAATACCAATTAGTCTATATCACCAAAGGCCGCGGATTGTTCTCTTCCGAATCTACTGCCGAGAAGCAAGTCTGCCGGGGCCGTCTGATTGTTCTTTTCCCCGATCAGTGGCATACCTATCACCCTTACCGGCAAACGGGCTGGAACGAATACTATATCGGCTTCGAAGGTCCCGTTATCGACGATTTAGTGCGGGGCGGCTTCCTGTCTAAAGATAACCAGGTTCTCGAAGTCGGCCTCGATGAAGAACTGGTCTCTCTGTTCTCCCGTGCATTGGAGATAGCCGAAGGCGATAAGATTTCTTCCCAACAGTATCTTGCCGGTATTGTATTGCACATGGTAGGAATGATTCTTTCCATCTCCAAAAATAAGATATTCGAAGTGGGGGATGTAGATCAGAAGATTGAGCAGGCCAAGATTATTATGAACGAAAATGTCTTTAAGGAGGTTGATCCCGAAGAACTTGCCATGCGATTGAATATCAGCTATTCCTGGTTTCGCAAAGTCTTTAAAGAGTATACCGGTTATGCCCCTGCCAAATACTTTCAGGAACTAAAGTTGCGTAAGGCAAAGCAACTTCTCGTTGGTACTTCGCAGTCTGTAAAGGAAATCTCCTATATGCTCGATTATAAATCTACCGAACATTTCTTCTCCTTGTTTAAAAAGCATACAGGTTTTACTCCGCTGGAGTATCGCTCTTTCGGGCGGGAGACGGATAGCGAAAGCCTCACCCCCGACCCCTCTCCGAAGGCGAGGGGAGAGGAGGAGTAGGGCTAATAAGAAGGGGCAGAGCTGTTGGAAAGGCTTAAGGATGAATTTTGTAACTGACAAAAGCAACCTTTTTGCTATCCGGTGCCCATGAGTTGACATTGATTGTTCCTTGTCCACCAAAAAGTTTTACCAGTGTTTGGGGTTCTCCACCAGTGGCAGGCATAATGCGAAGTTCTACATTTTTGTTTGGTAAGTGTTCGCCCGGCTCCAGGTCGCCTTTGTAATAGGTGATAAAGAGGACGGATTTGCCGTCGGGTGAAATATGCGGGAACCATGAGTTGCGGGTCTCGTCGAAGGTCATTTGAGTTTGTTCCGAACCGTCTGTTTTCATACGCCATACCTGCATAAGTCCGGTCCGTACGGAGTTGAACCAAATGTACTGTCCACAGGGAGAATATTCCGGACCATCATCCAATCCTTCCGCTGTTGTAAGGCGGGTTTCTTCGCCTCCTTCCGCCGGAATTGTATAGACATCGTAATTACCGTTCCGTTCGGCGCAATAGGCGAGTTGTTTTCCATCGGGACTCCAGCCGTGCAGGTAACTAGGTGCCAAAGGAGTAATCAGACGGGGAGTACCACCGGTTATCGGCAAAGTATATATGCGCGATTTATGGTCTTCCTTTGTTCCGTGGCTGATAGCTATTTGTTTTCCATCGGCTGCAATAACGTGATCGTTGTTGCAGTCTTGGGCAAAACCTGTATTTATCTGTTCCGGTTCGGCGGGAGAAGTGGGAGAAATACGGTAGAGCTTTCCATCGCTGTTATATACCAGCCACTGTCCGTCAGGTGTCCAGTTAGGCGCTTCAATCCGGTAGGGGAATTCTTTTACAACGGTTCTGTTTCCGTTGGTAACGTCCAGTATCTCGAGGATGCTGGTGACCTTGCTGGGTTGCTGGGCAGTTGCTGTCAGCGTAATAGCAGTGAAGAGAAGGGTTGAGCAGGTTTTCATACTTATATATTTATTAGTAAGGTATTACAAAAGGCTGTTGATTTATTATCTTCTTCTTGGTCTGACAGATTCTATCACATTAAAGATCTGTTTAACTTCGCACAGATCAATGACTTTATCTTCATACATATCATTGAGTGAATGTATGGTTATTGTATGGTTTTCAACGTTATGGTCAATAATCCGTTTAACTATTATTCCTTCTGCATGTACAATGACGAAATCCCATTTGCGCAAATGCAGTTTTGATGTAGCCCAAAGATAAGGTGCTACTTCCCTACAATAAAGTCTGTCTCCTTCGAGATAACTGTCTTCGGTTCCGTCGTTCATGCTATCCCCCTTTACCTCGAATGCTATATAATTTCCGTGCCCTTCTCTATCTACAATGAATGGTATTTGTGGCAATTGATTTAAATAAGTGACATCGGTATATCCATCTAAATATCCGGCATAAGCAAATTGGTTCACAAGCGGAACATATACAACATCTTGTAGTATGGGCACAGCCTCATTATTTACAGGTACGGAATTCTTCAGCATCTTTCCTTCACCTGACAATAGCCATTCTTCGGAAAATATATCATCGAAGGCTTTATTGAATCTTCTCAAGAATCCTTCAGTCATATATCTGACATTGCCTTTAAAAGCATAGTTGACGTTTGTACTATTATTATATCCCATTAGTCTGGCAATGTCTTTCTGAGTAGATGTCTGAGATACTTTTTCTGTTGAAGTCAGATAAGAAACAGCCCTGTTTAATCTCCCAAGTCTTTCTTTGGCAAGATTTTCTTTAGCATTCTCTAATTCTTCTTTTAGGGTCATATCAATGTCTTTTATTTATGTATTGTACTTATTATATTAGTATACTATGATCGGGCTAATTCACCAAAATATAGCGATGTTCCTAAATAATATCTGCTATATGTATTTAATAAGGTGAAAACTCGTTCAATCGTTAAACGATGCAAATATACTAATTATTTTAGTATAAATCATCCTGGATACTGAAATAATTAGTATATTTGCAGCATCAATCAATTACAAAGGTAACTGATTGGAAGTAGAAATCAAAAAAATAGTTCTTTGAAATAATGTAAAGGCCTCTTATAGGTGTGTAACTTATGGGAGTAGCTGACAAGACAAATAAACGTACATAAACAAGTTGGGGCTTGTGAGCTGTACAATGTATAACAATTAAAAGAAAACACCGCAAAGAATCGTCTTAGAGCAGTAGGCATACAGGTTAGGCGTCTGTACTGTTTTCGCAATAAATATTTAGAGCTTATTTCAGTTTTCTTCAATATCCTTTTGAGGAAAATAGAAACCGGCTCGTAGTATATCCTTCGAATTGAAAGTAAGGATGAATTTATAAACAATAATTTCTAATTAATTTTTAAACACTTAAAATTATGGCACAATTATCTTGGGGAAAACCCTCAATTGAATTCGGCAAATGTGGTGTTGATGGTACAACACCTACTACATGGACAAAATTAGCATACGATCCGGTTGAGAACTCAACTAAGCTGACACCTACCAAAGGTGAGAAAAAGGAAGCTAAAGTGGAAGGCGGCGAGAATGAAGCCGTTAAGTATGCAAAAAATACTTATGCATTCGAGTTTGAGGTTCGTGCTGCTAAAGGCCGTACCAAACCTATTCCTGATGCTGACGGAGTAGTTGAAGGTGAATATGCAGTTCGCCTCACTCCTGAAGATCCTACAGTTGAAGGTATTTTGATAGACAAAGCTACCGTATCGGTTGAAGAAACCTTTGATACGGCTGAAGGTAAGAAGTGGAAATATACTTTTGATGTATTGAAACCGGCTTTGGGTAATCAGGTAAAGCCTTATACAGCTTCTGCTCCCGCTAAGGAGTAATCTGACTGATATATCCGGCTTGCCCTTAGGTGTACAATGAGGGCAAACCATCTAATAAACAACAACAACTTATTAATTTTTAAAACATTTAGAATTATGGCACAGTTATCATGGGGAAAACCCTCAATTGAATTCGGCAAATGCGGCGCTAATGGTGCAGCTCCTACTACATGGACAAAGTTAGCATACGATCCGGTTGAAAACTCAACTAAGTTGACCCCTACCAAGGGCGAAAAGAAAGAAGCTAAGGTGGAAGGCGGCGAGAATGAAGCCGTTAAGTATGCAAAGAATACGTTTGTATTCGAGTTTGAAGTTCGTGCAGCCAAAGGGCGCACCAAACCTATTGAAGATTCCGATGGAGTAGTAGACGGAGAATACGCCGTTCGTCTTACCCCGGAAGATACTACAGTAGAAGGTATTCTGATTGATAAAGCTACCGTATCGGTAGAAGAAACATTCGATACCGCCGAAGGTAAGAAGTGGAAATACACTTTCGATGTATTGAAACCGGTTGAAGGAAATCAGGTGAAGCCTTATACGGCTCCTGTTCAATCTTAAGAAATAGAAACTTCAGAACCAGAAAGAGTGCCGATTGAGGCACTCTTTACTAACCTTTCAATTACCAATCAGTATGAATAAACAGACCGAAATGAACGTAGCCGATGCTATTATAGAGAAACCAATCAGGTTCAACGTGGGCAAACAGAAATATAGCATCCATCCTCCTACATTAGGAAAAACTCAGATATTGAAGAATCTTTATTTGAGTTTGGACATAAATGCTCAGTTGCTGTCATTGAATCCTTTGGCTGAGGCTATCCGCATCAGTAGAGAGAATCCTGACGTTGTTTGTCAAATAATAGCCTATTCCACTTTCAATGATAAAAATAGTATCATGAATACCGAAAAAGTATTTCAGAGAGCCAAAACATTGAAAGAACACCTCACTACCGAAGACTTGGCGACACTTCTATCCCTTATTCTCTCGAACGACAAAACGGACGAATTCATTAAATACTTCAAAATCGATGCCGATAAAGAGTTAAGAGAACGTATCAGCCGGATTAAAGGTGAAAGTAACAGTCTTACTTTTGGCGGAAAGAGTATTTATGGTCTTTTGATAGACTTTGCCTGTCAACGCTATGGCTGGACTATGGATTACATTCTTTGGGGAATCAGTTACGTTAATCTGAACATGCTTTTTGCCGATGCCATCACTACCGTTTATCTCACCGATGAGGAGCGGAAACAATTAGGAATGGGCTTCGGACAATCCATCAATGCTGATGATCCGGCGAACAGAGATTTGATTCGAGAGCTTATTAGCGAATAAGGCTGTATGTGGTTATATTTATTTTATTCGGGTGCATGAAATCGTAGGAGAAATGAATTTATGAAAATATTACCTTGGATATTAGTTGTTCTGCTCGCTATAGCTTGTGTGGCGGCTTGGTTTCGTCCACACGAACCTCAAGTGGAAATAAAAAGGGAGACAAAGATAAGAACTACTTTGAAGGTGGATACATTGTTCATCTCTGCCCCGATGGTTACTTTCTTTCGAATTACGACGGATACCATCCGTGTCGGTGATACAGTTGTTCGACGCGAACAAGCTGTGTATGAGGATAGCCTTTATCGTGCTTGGGTCAGCGGGTACCGTCCAAGGCTCGATAGCATTGAAGTATTTCCGCGAACTGTTACTCACACGATAGCTAACGATATTTATCACTCCATTACACCGAAACGTAAACGCTGGGGAGTTGGCTTACAGGCAGGTTATGGTTATCCCGGAGGATTTTATATCGGCGGTGGGATAAGCTATAATATTTTTCAGTGGTAGAAATTATATGGGATTTCCCATTTTGTGTAAGATACATATAGAGAAAGATATAAAACAAAACAGTTTTTTTTCGTTCCTGCTTCCACACCTCCACTCTTTTTCTGTATCTCCCTGTTCATCGGCATTACAGAGGTGGTGGAAGCAAATTTAAAAGGTGTAGGCAAATTTTGCCTACACCGCATATCTCGTAACGCATGGTGTGTTTGCTCCAAACTGACCATCTGTTTAGTTCAAACGCATCATCTGTTTGCCTTGAACACACTATCCGTTTTGCCACACCTCAACGTCCCGAATGCCGGGGCTTTTCACCAAAATCACAGGGCTTTGCTATGGTCTATTTATTCGCCCGAATGAATGGAGTGACATCAATAACCTACCAAACATTGCTTGCTCTTTATGATCGTCTTGTTCAATCAATTGCTGAGTTAATGCCTAAAGTCGAAAAGCAAAATTGGGACGATACTAATATAAATAATTTTTCTGTTTTAGGTACATTGGTTCAAAATGTGGATAGTGAAATGGGGAAGCAATATTATTTGCTTTTATATCGTTATGCTTCTCTTATAGTCAAAGCAGATGGCACTATTACAGATAAGGAATCTGAGTTTCTGAAAAGTCTATTTTCCCTTAGAAAAGATGACACAAAACAATCGGAATTGCAACAAAGTATTGATACGCCAAGCAATAGCGGAATGAACCAGTTGCGCCGGCTGGTTGGGCTTGGTTTAGTAAAGCAGGAAGTAGCTACATTAATCAATTTTATTGAGATAAGAAAAATGCGTGAAGCAAAAGGAATGAAAGCTCCTGATTTGTCGTATCATTGTGTTTTTATAGGAAATCCAGGTACAGGAAAGACTACAGTTGCCCGCATTTTGGCAAATGTTTATAGAGAACGATGCAGATTTTCCTTGATAATTTGAAGCGGTATGACTACTTTATTACTAATGAAGCTAAAGAGAAAGTGAGGTTACTGATTTCGAAAGCTATCATTAATAAAGATCGTAATTTTGGAAATGCTCGTTGGGTTCGTAACATCTTTGAAAAGACATTAGAAATTCAAGCTAACCGTTTGGCGGTCGAAGGGAATATTTCGAATGAAGCTTTGATAACTATTACAGAAAAAGATATAATGGTTGAAGTGTGATAAATAGCATTTAGTATGATGATTATTTAATGGAATTTATCATTAATCTGATTTATTTCAACTTAGGTAAGGTTGATCTATTTATTGACAAATCCGATTGGCTTAATCTTATAAGCTAATCGGATTTGTAAAATCATCAATAATTGTGTTTAGAATCTGACTTATTAACAGACTCAATTAAAAATCATCATTAGTATTAATATACTTATTATACTGGTTCATGATTTCAGAGAATTCTTTGTCTAAATCTTGCATCATTGCTATTGCTTTTTTCTTTGAAATACCTTTTCCTAAACTTTTTGTATCAGGAGCATTCTCGCCGGTAAAATAAGGTATTAAAGGAATATCATGTTCTGTTCCTAACCCAGTTTGTTTGGCAGATAGACATCGAATATCATAAACTTCAACTTTGTATTTATTGTCTTTGAATCTAAATTTTGTAAGGTATTCGTAATCATAAACACATTTTAGTCCCATTCCAACATTGATGGAAAATTCTTTTTCTGTTTTTACTTGTATGATACCACCATCTTTATCCTCATTCTGAATTGACCACTTGGGATTATTCCATTTGTCTGTAATAAACATCTTTGTTTTTGTGAAAAGTTCATCTTTACTCATCTGAACTTCTTTAGTTTCTTCAATTTGGGCATGCAATGCAAATGGTAATATTGCAAAAAATAGCAGTAAAATCTTTTTCATAAATTCGTGTTTTAAAATTAATTATATGCAAATAAACAAAGAATAATCAATATAATCAAGTGTGCCCCGAATTATATAGGAGATTCTTCCTTCGGTACTTAACTTGGTTCAGAGGGCAATCACGCAGAATTAATCTATCTGTATGATTTTTATATATAAAAGCTGAACTATATTCATTTTAATCCTGTACAGTAAGAAATCGATAGTAGTCCAGAAGACTATCTTTATAATTCTGCATAATGCAAGAGGAAAGGGGTTGCCTTATTTCTTGATGGGAGCTACTGGCTCTAACCACTTGTAAAAGTCCCTTAAGGGCATTTCAAAATAACATTCTGAAAATAGATCGTAGTCTTTTCCCCATCTCTCATCTTTTTGGTAGGGCAATAAAAAACGTACCATTTTACCATCATCGGCAATTCTGATTTGCATGAAATCTTTTTTATTATTTTTATTAGCGTTTTCAATGATATCAGTGGTAATTTTAGAAAAATCAGATTTATAGTTGAATAAATGGTTGTTAAAGTGCCTAAATGAATTAATAGTTTTTGAGTTTTTATCTAGATGGAATATTTGCTCAAATTCGGAGGCGATGAAGAAATATAGAATATCAGTTTTACTACTACTACCGCCACCCTGATATTTGTAAACATCGCCGGACTTTACTATAAAGTCGCTTGGACCGGAACCGAGGAAATTTCTAACTAATACATAGTATAAAGTATCATTGAGTGTTGTAGTCTTTACTGTTAATTTGTCGAACTTTTGTGTTTCGTCAAATAGCGCATGAGTTATTTGATTTTTTTCACTTTTCCATTCTCCAGTGGTACCCCTATAACCCATGACTTTCTTAAGTGCTTTTGTCGTTTTATCGAATTGGAGATATGTTTCTGTATTAATTCTTTCTTGGCTAAAAGATAGAATAGATATAAATGATAATGCTATGCCAATCAGTACTGTCTTCATTTTATTATAATTTATAAATAGATACTTTTTTATATGTTAGTCGTTTTTCAAAGTTATCCTTCGCAGCGGATGTTTTTTATCCGCTGCTTTTGAGTATTAGAATCTCGAGATTCGCTTATTCCTTATTTGCCTAATCCTTCTGCTTGGAATTGTCAGGAAATCAGATTTTTTGATCTTTGATTTTAATCGGATTTGGAAATCCTTATACTCGAGATAGCCGGATGACACATCCAGCTGAACGGGCACATCCGGCTAGACGGGGCAGTTTGATGGTCTTTTTAGAAGATTGCAGATTGTTCAATAACATGAGGTTCTCCTTTATATTTGATGCGGAAAAGATTTTCATTCTGTTTAGTGTCTTCATTAAAATAAATAAAGCATTCTGTTATTGTAATTTCTTCACCAGCGTGTATGATAATCCCTTTTCCAGCTTTCATATACATATTGAAGTTATCGATATCGTCTTTATGGTCTTTTGCAAAATTTATTAAGAATCTCAAACTGGAGATGTAGTTCTCATCATCAACTACGGCTAAGGCATCATCTGCTAATTTGATATTTTTCCCTGCATAATTTTCATTTGTAATGGGTATATCTGTATTTATATTTTTCTCTTTGTATTTAAATGTCATATTTTCTTTTGGTATAGTGCGTATATCATACTCTTTTACATCCAATACTCTTTTTCCTAAGGTTTCAATAGTATATGTACTTTGTACCATAACTCCGAAACTGTTTTTGGCACCGATATTAAGTACAAATCTTGCATTTGCATCGCTTTTATTTATAATTTCTTCGCTATGAATAATTAAAGATTCGGGATCTTTCAATGTTTCTTTGAAATACTCTTTGTAGGCAATTCGACCTTCGGTTACAGATGTTTTTTCGCATGCGCTTAGTATGAATAGGGTAGCGAGTAGGAAGAAAATAATTAGCTTATTCATGATAATTGATTTTGAGTGAATATTGTAGATGAACTAAATAATATACAAAATTACTACAAAATTCAGTTAACACAAATAATAAAATAATAATCATATAAGATAATTTAATTTAGTATACTATGGATTTAAATTTTGATGTAGCAGGTAATACTGCTGATTTCGTGAAAAATGCCGAACAGATGAGTTCTGTTATCAGAGCTATTTCTTCGGAAGTTGAGAGGCAAGGTAAGAGTATTGGTTTGTCAATGTCTCTTATGTCCTCCAGTATTAGTGAAACTACAGGTAAGAGTGATATCTTATCGGGAGCATTTAAAAAAATGTTTAATGTAGTGGGTGGTAAAGATGCGATAAAAGAGCTTGTAACTGAAGTGGTAAGAGTACGTGGTGAATTTCAACAGCTTGAAGTTGCTTTTGGAACGCTACTGGGTAGTAAAGAAAAGGCAGATTCTTTAATGAATCAGATGATGAAAACGGCCGCTGAAAGCCCATTCAGTGTTACAGAGTTAGCAACAGGAGCTAAGCAACTTTTGACTTATGGTGTCCAAGCAGAAGATGTGAATGATATCTTGTTAAACTTAGGTGATATTGCTTCGGGGCTAGGAATGCCTCTTGAACAATTGACAACTCTTTATGGAAAAACCATGTCACAAGGACAATTGTATGCTCAAGATTTGGAACAATTCACTGCATCGGGTATTCCTATGCTTCAAGGACTTGCCGATGTATATGGGGTGACCACTGAAGAAGTAAACAAAATGGTATCTGCGGGGCAAGTAGGATTCCCAGAAGTGCAAAGAGTGATCACTGATTTGACTGGTGAAGGAGGAAAGTTTCATAATGTGATGCAGGAACAGTCGCAAACACTTGCTGGTAAGATTAATAACTTAAGAGATGCTTGGGAGCAAATGTTGAATAACATTGGTGAATCACAAGAAGGAGTTATGGCTGGTGCTATTGATGGCGCTGGATATCTGCTTGAGAATTATGAGGGAATAGGTCGCATACTGGCAGTACTTGTGGCAACTTATGGAGCTTACAAAGCAGCAGTTATAGCGGTGTCAGTTATAGAAAGTGTTCGCTATCAAGCTACATTGATACAGATGGCGGGTATGACAAAGATGCAAGCCATAACCGATATTCTACGTGCGAAGACCGAATTGCTGAATAAAACAATGCTTTCTAATCCTTATATTTTGATACCTACTCTTATAATAGGTGTGGTTGCTGCTATGTGGGCTTTGCACGATTCGACTACTGCGGCTGAGAAAGCACAGGAAAGATTTAACAAAAAGCAAGAGGATTCGAAAAATGAGGCTCAGGATTACAAGCGGAAACTTCAGCAATTGGTTGAGGAACTTCAAGATGAAACTACAGCCGAAGTAAAGAAACAAGAGATACGCAATGAGATTAATAAAGATTATCCTACATTCTTTAAGTTCCTGACCGATGAGAAGGGGCATATCGGCGATTTGACGTCAGCATGGAAAGCCTTCAATGAGGAGGCAGCAAAGAAAAAAAGTACTCAGAATGAGGCAAGCGTTGCTGAGTTGAAGCAAAGGATTGCAGAGGAAAAAAGATTTCTTGCATTGATGGATATGGGATATAAAGATAGGCAGAATGCTCTTAAAAATCCTACAGATATGTCGATCCTGAAAAAATATAGTGGAAAAGGCACTTACTCTATAAAGAAAGACATTGAAGTTGATGAAGAGGAATTGCGGAAATTTGAAAAAGAGGTTCGTAATGATAAATTTCTTGAATGGCAGGGGGATTTGAAGAATAAGACTGATAAAGAACTTGAAACAGTGCTAACAGTTTTGAATCAGCATTCCAAAACAGTTCGAGGTAGTGAATATTTAACAGAAGCCTATAAGAAACGTATAGATGCTATTGAGTTAGAAACAGAAAGAAGAAAAAAAATACCTGCTAAAGAAGAGAATACTGATAATGGACAAAATAATAATGATAACTTAAATACCGACCGTCTCGATCAAACTCGTAAGCAACAAAAAGACTATGACTCACTTGTTGAAAAGAATAAACGTGAACAGGCGCGAATAGAGGTTGATGCTCAGAATAGCGTGACTCAAAGTATTATTGATGCGATGGATGATGATGCAATCAGAACCCTTGCGCAAAGAAATCTCAATCATAAAAAAGAGGTTGAAGCTATCCAAAGGGAAGCAGAAGATAAAAAGCAAGCACTTATTGATAAAGGGAAAGCTGAGTTTGAAGCTAATCCTACAAATGAGAAGAAAGACTTTGATGTAGCGGATTATCTAAAAGACGATCTTGTTACAAAGAAGATTGAACAGATAAACGAAGATGCAGCGAAGAAAATTCAATCAAAAAACGTTCAATATAATCGGGGAAATGATTTGACTAATTTATTGGCGGAGTATCAAGATTATACACAGAAGCGTTTGGCTGTTGAAGAGAAATTTAATACTGATATTACTATACTCAATGCCCAAAGAATAATTGCAGCACAGAATGGCGATAATCGTCAGGTAGAAAAGATTGATCGTGCCAGAGCTCAGGCTACAACAGAAAAGGGAAAAACCTTGATGAGGCTCGATTACGAAAAGCTAAAAGAATCTCCGGATTATATTCGTGCCTTTGATAACTTGAATGAAACATCTTCCGAAACCTTGAACTCTTTACTTAGCCAATTGGAAAATGCAAAGCAAACGGCTGCTAAAGTTTTATCTCCAGATCAATTGCGTGAATATACTACGACCATACAAGAGATAATGGATGAGTTGGATTCTCGTAATCCATTTCAAGCATTATCTGACAAGAAGCAAGATTTAGCAGATGCTGAACAGGATTTGGCTAAAGCCCAAATAGAACTGGAAAAAGCGCGTCAGCAGGCTGAAAGTGTAAAAAATGGTGGCAAAGTGGAATACACTACTACTAAATTCAATGAATCTACTGGAAAGATAGAAACTACTAAATTATACCTTACCGAGGCACAAGTATTAGAGCAAGTAAAGAATAAAACCAATGAATACAATGCTGCGAAAGACAAAACAATTCGAGCCAGTGCCAAAGTAAAGAAATCAGAAGCTGAGGTAAAAGAGGAGATTGATAAGCTGTTCAAATCAATAAGTAATGTCGGAGAAGCAATTGGTGGACCGGCTGGTGAAATTATTTCTCTTATTGGTGACATCAGTTCTTTTACGATGAGTGCAATGAGTGGGGTTCAAGCTGCTGCCGATACATCTGCAACTGCTATTAGCACTGTAGAGAAGGCTTCAGTCATTCTTGCAGTTATCAGTGCGGCTTTCCAGATTGCCATGAAGATAGCCAGTCTATTTAACAACGATGAAGGATATCAGAAAGAAATTGAGAAATTGCAAGGACGTATTGAGCAACTGCAATGGGAACTTGACAATGCTGATGCTATCCGTTTGCAAAACAATTCATTCAAAGCTTTACAGAAAGTCAAGGAAGTGTATGCTGAAACTACCGAGGAAGTTTTAAAGTTGCATACTGCAAATGGTAAATATTTGAATTACTTTGATCGTATGTTCTTACGTGCCAAATCAAGTAACGAGATATTACAGAAGTCAGCTGAAAAGTTGGCGCTTGCTTATGCTAATATTGATTACACTGCTGAAAAAGCATTGGGGGCGGAAAAGTTCTCAGGCGCAAAGGAACAGTTACAGAATTTAACCCAACAGCAACTTCTTATCCAAGAACAGATTCGGAATGAAGAGTCGAAGAAGAAAACCGACCACGGGAAAATAGCAGATTGGGAGCGTCAGATACAAGAACTTGGAACGAAGGCGAATGCTGTTATAAATGAAATAGTTGAGGGTATCATCGGTGGTAGTGCTGTTGATATTGCATCTGAATTAGGGGATGCTTTTATTGAAGCATTTCAAAGTGGGGAGAATGCAGCAGAAGCTTGGGGGGATAAAGTTAATGATATTGTTGCCAATGTTCTGAAACGCATGCTTGTTAGCAAATATCTTGAGGAGCCTCTTGGAGAAATATTCAATAAATACAAATCGAAATGGTATAAGAATGGAGAGTTTGCTGGTATTGATGCTATAATGGAATCAATGGGAGGATTTGCCAACGATTTGAATACTGTTGGTTCTGAATTCCAAATGATATGGGATACTTTACCTGATAATATTAAAAATATGTTTTCAGTTGATGAAGAAGTATCTTCTCAAGACTCCACCCGTGGCGGCTTTGAGTCGATGTCGCAAGAAACCGGCTCGGAGCTTAATGGACGTTTTACCGCATTACAAATCTCGAACGAGGAAATCAAGAACTCTATGCTTCTTGCTTTGGGTAACATGTCAGCATTGTGTACTACTACTTCCGATGGAAACATTCTTCTGAGTGAAATGCGTAACCTGGCGCTAATGTCTAACGGACATCTTGAAGACATTGCCAGATATACCAAGCCCATTCTTGGCTTTGGAGAGAAATTGGACAAAATAGAACGTAATACAGCAAATTTATGAAAACAGTAAATGAAATTATGCAATCGGCATCCCTTTTGGGAGCCTGTGCCAAATCGAATGGAGTGAGTGACTGGAGAAGTCTTACGTGGTTATTCTTTACTCCTCAGGGACGTGAGTTTTGTGAAGATAATAATTTTCCGTCCCTCGAAATGTTTCAGGGGATGAAGGATAATATCTCGGAATATAACATACTGGTAGATGCAGGTAATATAAGCCGGCAGAATGATGTGAATGTAGGTTTAATAGGGAATACATCGGCCCAACTGGTGTACAATGACAATACGGAAGTGCATAAAGTAGTCTTGATGCATGGTGCAAAGGCAAGAATCGAGGCTGCGAACTATGCTGTAATCTTGCTGGTGAATATAGGTAATTGTGAGGTAGAAATAGAAAAAGATAATACGGTAGTAATATTATGAAAGGCGAATTATTTATAAACGGCGAAGATGCTTATCTGCAATGGGGGATAAGCATGGACGATACTTCCTTGTCCGAACTGATGACACCTCCTGCCAACAAAGCGTTTATTGAGAACGAAAGCCGCTTGCAGCATGGCAAACAGGTAGTAGTGGCAAATCCAAAGTTAGACCAAAGATCTCTGACACTTCAGATCAATCTGACTGCCCTCTCCGAAGAACAGTTCTTTGCAAGATACAGTAGTTTCTGCAAGGTACTGGCAACCGGGGTACTTCACTTAAAAACGAAGTACCAGCCCGGGGTAGTATATAAGACCATTTATCTCTCGTGCGGTCAGTTCAGCCAGTTTATGAGGGGTATCGGGAAATTCAGTTTAAAGCTCAATGAGCCTAATCCTAATGACAGAACAGAATGATAGACATTAAAGATACTTTCGGAAATGTCCGCTTCTCTACCGAAATCAATGAGGGGAGCAAGCGGAAATTCTTGTTGATGAAAGAAGACTATATCACCTTGAAGTTTTCTTTGGAGGAGCCCGTCAACTTCAAGTTGGGAGATCATGTAGACGATCCGCGATTCGGATTGTTTGAACTCTGTGACTTGTACAAACCAAACTACAATAGTTCTACGGGAGGCTACGATTATGAACTCCGTATGGACGCTTATTACTGGAAGTGGAAGAATAAGTTGTTTAAATATATGCCGGAAGCAGCCCGACAAGAGGCTTCATGGAACCTGACCGCAACGCTGGAAGTACATGCTGACGCTTTTTTGCGGGGACTTGCTGCATTGGGCTACACTTATAAAGGTACTCCGTTTGAGTGCTCGATAGATAAATCGGTAAATTCTTCCGCCAAACTTGTGTCGTATGATAATATGAACATGCTCGATGCCCTTTTCAAAATGGCGGAAACATGGGAATGTGAGTGTTGGGTGACGGAGAATGTGATACATTTCGGCAGATGTGAGTATCATACTGCGGTTGACTTGGAGATGGACGCCAATGTGGCGGAAATGACTGCTTCTAATAGTCAAGGAACTTATGCTACACGTATTTATGCTTTTGGCTCTACACGTAACTTGCCAGCCGGTTATCGTCCGGTTGCCGAAGAGGCTGCTGTGAATGGGGTAGTACAAAAGCGTTTGATGTTGCCTGCCGATACTCCTTTTATCGATGCTTATCCGAAATTACTTGCCGAAGAGATTATTGAAAGTGTGGTTGTGTTTGATGATGTGTATCCCCATAACGAGGGTACGATGTCTGATATCACGACCAAAGAATATACGGATTCTATAGAAAATGCAGATGGCACCGTGACAAAAGAAAAGTGGAATGCATTCCGCTTTAGAGATGCCGGGCTTACTTTCTCTAAAGATTATATTCTTCCTGGTGAGGAACTCCATATTATTTTTCAATCGGGTGTGCTCAATGGGATGGATTTTGCAGTGCGGTTCGACCCGGATAATAAGGATAAACAGCTGTGGGAGATACTAAGAAACGAAGATTATGGGCGCAAACTTCCGGATGAGGTGCTTGCTCCTAAGAACGGGGATAAATATGTGCTCTATGGTTGGGATGCGACACGAATAGATGCATTGGGACTTGTGGCAGCCGCTGAACAGGAATTAAAAACAAGAGCTATAGCATACACCGAGAAAGTGAAAATTGATCCGTCGACCTATTCTGTGAAGATGATATCAAATAGCATTTATAGTGCAGACGGTGTAAATAAATTGCTGGAAATCGGTGATAGGGTTAAACTTATCAACAAGGCTTATTGGAAAGAAGGAAGGCAGTCGAGGGTAATAGGTTATGAGTATAATTTGGATTTCCCGTTTGATAGTCCACTCTATACGGTTGGAGAAACAGCGCCTTATTCGAAGATTGGTGAATTGGAGGGGAAAGTAGAGAGTTTAACATATAAGGGGCAGAGTTATAGCGGTAGTACCGGACGTGGGGTATATCTCATTCGGACGAATGATAGTACACCGGCGACGGATAGTAATGCCTATTCGGCAAGAAGGGTACTGAAACAATTTCTTAGCAAAGACCGGGAGGACACTGCCCAAGAACTAATCAAATTCCTCAGAGGTTTGCTTGTTGGGGAGAATAGTAGTGGTATAACTATATTAGAAGACGGCACATCGCAAGTTGTCATTGACCGCTTGTTTGTAAAAATCAAAGCGGTTTTTGACGAACTGGAAGTAAAGAAGAGGACCTATGTAGGTGGTGAACAGATACTTTCTCCTGCGGGCATGAAGTGTATTAAAGTAGAAGAAACTACCGATGCTTATCGTTGTTACTTTAAAGTCAAGGAAGATGGTGTAGAGATAAAGAACCAGTTTACACCTGGTACACTTGCTATTTCTCAGGAATGCAACGTTAAAGTGGGAGTATCCCACAATGTAGGTAATCGTTATTACTGGCGATTAGTTACAGCAGTTGGTTCCGATTACATAGAATTGTCTAAGACAAAATGTGATCCTAATATAGAAAACGATATTCCGATTGCTGGCGACGACATTGTTGGTCTTGGGCATAAGACGGATATTACCCGTCAAGGAGCAATAATACTTTCCTCAGTTAACGAAGTGGCACCATCCATCCTGATGTACCAAGGAATTGATTCTTTCTCTTTGGCTGGCAAAGATGTAATTGGGTTCGATTTTGATAAATCTACCGGAAAGGCACGTATGCGGGTGTATGGTGATACATATATTGGAGCCAAGGACAGAAATTCATATATGGAATTTACAAAAGATGGTTTAGAGGTTAAAGCAAAGAAAATCTTCTTGGGTACCGGCGATATGGATGAGATATTGAGCGACCTGAACCAGTCCGTTTCCAATATCAACAGCCAGTTGGATCAGAGCTTTCAAGTCTGGCAGGGCGAGACATCCGATACTCCCACGCTTACAAACAAACCAGCCTCCGAGTGGAAGACGGATGCTGACAAGTCTCTCCATGTGGATGACTTCTATATCACTACCGAAGGTCTTTGTTATCAATTCCAACAAGTGGGTAGTGTCTATCAGTGGAAGCCTGTAACGGACAAGTATCTGATAGCCTATGTGCAGCAGATAGGTGAGAAGAAGCGGGTGTTCGTCACTCAACCGGCGAATGCGGTAGCCTATGATATTGGCGACTGCTGGGTGAATGCAAACTATACAGACGGTTCAGGAAAAGTGCTGTACAACAATGATCGCCTGGTCTGCGTTACCACCAAAGTCGCTGGGGTTCCGTTTAGTATCTCGCACTGGAAGAAGGACAGCAAGTATACGGATGACACGAAGGCGGAAGAAGCGTTTGACTATACCGACACGAAGGCGATTGAATTGCGGGCTTATGCCGACAATTCAGCAAAAGCCAAAGCAGATGCGGCAGCTATACTTGCCAAAGCTTATGCCGATGGTATCGTCACCGAGAGTGAGGCAGCTGCGATTGATGCCGCAAATAGATATGCGGATGCACAGGACGAATTATTCAGAGTTGTTGCAGAGGCTTATGCTGACGGCATCGTGACCGAAGAAGAAAAGCGTGCCATCGCCGACGCTAAAGCCAAAGCCGACGCCGCCAAAAAAGCGGCACAGGATTATGCGGATAAGATGGATGCCGAAACAGCTACCAAATTACTCAAGACCGGCATTAATATCGAGAATAACACCATTACCGCCACGGCTGATACATTCACCGTACAAGGGCGTGACGGTAAAAAATACGCCGTGTTTGAGGTGGATAGTGCAACCGGGTTACCGATGATGAAAGCCGACTATATAAAAGTGACATCCATGCTGATGGCTAAAGCTATCATGGCGGGAGGGTTGAATATTGGAGATAAGTTTTTAGTCACTATTGGTCCTGATGGCAAGGCATCTGTGAAACTTACAGGTAATATTATTGCGGAGAGCGGTATGATAGCAGGTATGAAAGTTAGTGGCAACTCTCTTACGAATGAAGGATTCAATAATGATTCCTGCGTCATCTTACGCAATGACAATACCGGATGTTTTGCCGGGATAGGCGGCAATACGCTGCCGGCATCAAGTGGCATGAGAGCTGCCGCCCGATTTGAAAATAACGATAACTCTTTTTTTAATTCTGTCAATACTGCAATGGTACTTTCTGCCAAAAACGGAAATACCAATCATGCTATAGACATATTAGGAGGGGATATATCGGGTTTTTCTACAGCAACCAAAATTATATCATCCTCGGCGACTCTTAACAGAAGAGATGCGTCGACATATATAGCGATTAATCCTGGTGGTACTGATATTACATTGACATTTCCGACTATGGAGATGCATGATGATGGCATTATCATACGTATAAAAAGACTCGGGGATGGGAAGGTATATCTGCGTGCCGGTAATAGTAAGCACCGCGTAGTATCCGGTACTAGCTATACAGACGTAATTTCCGGAAGTTTTATGTGTTATGACGGTAACTATTATCAGACTGGGACAACCCCTCATCAACTCCGTGTAAATGAGGTGTTAGAATACCAGTACGTGAGAGATTTAATATACCCTAAAGATAATCCAACCTATAAAGGATGCTGGATGCAGATGCAAAGAACATCCTACTAACAATCAACGAATATTATGCGCAGCCTTAAAGTAACTCTTTCCCGAACCACCGAAGATGGGCAGTTCCGCATCTCGGCTCTGAGCCGCGGAGAAGGCGATCTGCCCGTGGACACCAATGCATATAATCTGGCGATGCAGATACTCCGGTTGAAAGCTAAGCCAATGGCACCGACCATCACGGATTTTGTCTTGGGAACCGGCATATTGGGTAACAACAAAAACATATTAGGATAATGGATAAATTGAATAGAACCTTTAAAGACGGTAACGTTCTGAAAGCTGATGAACTGAACGAAGTCGTAAACAAAATCAATGAGTTGGTAGGCGGTAGTCTCGTAATCGGCACCAACGAAGGAACTGCATTTGACGGTGCTATGGGCGCTACCTTGACACAGATCGTCAATGAACTGGCTGGTGGAGCAGGTACCATGTATAGCGTATATGTACGCAACAATTTGGAATCACTCGGCTTTGCCTCCCAATATGGAGAAAAATGTATTCTTGATTTTACATTCGTTTCACAATATCGGGATGACATCTCCGAACCGTATAAACCGACTGGAGAACTTGGAGTTTGCACCATCATGGCGAAGAATTCCAAGTATGCCGATTTTACTACTGTGAAGACGATGCAAGTGTCTTCTAATACATCTATAAAATTGGATGTGGCGGAGTGGTTATCGAATGGTAGTAATAACTTTAAAATAACTATTGCCGGTATAAATACAGATAAGGTTACAGCACCAATTACCTATACGGTACAGCTTACCTCATTGGGTATCGATGCTCCGAACTTCCGTTGGTGGACGGCATTTACCGATGTGATTAGCATTCCGCTGAATATCGGTGGAAATATATCCAAAACATTACATGTCACCATTGCGGGTGAAGGATATAGCAAGAACTACGATGTTCCTTTGGGGACAACCGTTTATACGGAAACTGCGTATAATTACCAGCTTCAGCATCCCGGGAAATCGGGTGTGTATAATGTCTCTATGCATGTGACCAATACTGATGGCACCATACGGACACGCACGGTATCTTATAATATCATTTGTGTTGAGGCGGGAGATAATGTGAAGTTGTTAGCCGTCAACAATATAATAGAGAAGGCTACGAACTGGACGGAAAATGCTTTGTTTGATTATGCGATATACGATGGTAATAATGCGGTCACATCTGCCCGGTTTGTAGCGAAGAAGGCGGATCTTCCTGTATTTTCGTCTGAAGAAGACAGCATTTCGACTTCGGCAAAACATACTTTCTCTTTGCCCCTTGAGGTTGAAACAATAGACAATACGGACTTCGACCTTGTGGTAAATGTACAGGATGAAGATGAAAAACTGGCGTTGGCGATGACTATTCCGGTGAATAACTCTTTGGGCTTTTCTTCCGTTGCAGGAGCAGCATTTTACATGAATCCCCGTACCAGAAGCAATAGTCAGAGTAACTATTTGTCGGTTGTCAATGAGATGACGGGTGAACTGGTGCCTGTTAGCTGGAAAGGAATGAACTGGGGAAGTGATGGCTGGGCTACAGATGCTGACGGTAACAGGGTACTTCGTGTGATGGCAAGTGCACAGGTAGGTATCGGTTATAAAGTTTTTGCAAGGGAGGCCGCGCGCATAGGCAAGACAATTGAGATTGATTATAAGGTTGATAATGTAACCGATTTCAACCATCCGGTGATAAGTTTGTCAAGTGACGGAGATTCGTTTGTGGGGTTGCATGTGTTTCCCGATAATGTGGTGATGCACTCTAATGCACTGAAGAATGCGAATAATCAGGGTATCAACCTTTTCGAGGGCAAACGGCTTCGTCTGACGGTGGTTATCATGCCGGATGCATACGGGAATAGTGGTTTCAATCTCTGTATTATTTACATCAATGGGGTGAAAAACCGTGAGTTCACTTACGAGAACAATGATTATTTTGCTCAGCAGAGTGATATTGTTATAGGTTCGGATTTTGCAGATGTGGATGTATACGGTATGCGTGTATATGATTCTGCACTAACTTCGGAGTCTGTATTGCGTAATTATATCAACTGGCTGATAGACAATACTGAAAAAACGGCAGTAAAGGCAGAGAATGATGTGATGGATGGTAACGGTTCTGAAATAGACTTTGAAAATACGAAAGATCAGTTCAATGTGTTTGTATTTGATAACTCGTTCCCGAGTCTTGGTAACCCTAATAAAATGATGGGGACCTTGGAGGTGCTTTATGCCGATCATCCGGAATGGAATGTGTCTATCTCAAACGTTGAGGCAAAAGGGCAGGGAACTTCTTCTATGCGTTACTGGAAGTGGAATGTTCGTTTCTCGTTGGATAAGAAGTTGTCGACTGTTACGGCAACCAATGGGGTGACAAGTACGGGTGGTTGGGCTATGGTGCCTACTCTGGCTAAAGCAACGAAGATTACCGCCAAGAAGAATTTTGCATCTTCCATGCACTCTCATAAAATAGGTTCGGTGAATTCCGTAGACGATCTGTATCGGGCTATGGGTTATCTGAATGAAGCGATGAAGACGGAGCAGTATACCAATGCACGTGTAGCAGTGTACCAACTTCCTTTTGTTGCTTTTGAAAAGAGCATCAATGAAGAAGGTGAAACGGTTTATGCCTTTATGGGACTTTATACGATGGGACCGGATAAAGGTGACAAGAATACTTTCGGTCATGATACGGGTCTGTTTCCGGGACTTCTTGCTATCGAAGGTTCGGACAATTCACCTCTGTGTACCTTATTCCGTGTTCCCTGGAGTTCCCGGATGCAATATAACGAGGAAGAGGAGGCATTTCAGTACAACGGAGCCAATGCGTGGGACTTTGGTGCAGGCGAAACTACTAATATTAATAAGTGGATTCCGGCTTATAACATTGCCTATGAATGTGGCAATCGCTTAAAACCTTTCAACGGAACATTAGCAGAACTGAATGCACAAGCGGCAACTTATCGCAATGAACCATACGAATTTTGGATTGCGAAAGTAGGAGATGCCAATCTCTACAATGTATATTACTATGAGTCGGGCGAAGGAAAATTCATCGCTTCTAATACAGGTTCGGGTACAATCAATCTTAAGAATCAACTTGTAGACAAGGGATATGGATTGGTGAGTGCTGATCTTACCGGTAGAACTGTCGATCAACTGAATGACTTATTTATTAATGCCCGCATACAGAAGTTCAGAAAAGAGGCTTCACAATATTGGGATATTGACGATGCTATATTGCACCGAAATTGGGTAGAGTTTCATGCCGGTACTGATAACCGTGCAAAAAATACTTATCCGTATTGTTTCGGTAATGTAGGAAGCAAGTGGAAGTGGCGTTATGATGACCTTGATACCATCTTCGATACAGATAACCAGGGACAAGCGAAGAAGGGTTATTATGTAGAGTTTCACGATAAGTACGATACCGGTGGTAGTGTATGGAATGGTGAGACAAGTAACTTCTGGAATCTGCTTGATTTGGCTTTTCCTGATGAAATATGGATGGGAATGCGCAAAATGATGGTCAAGATGGAAGGGCTTGGCGGACTGAAATCGGGTACTGATTTCGATAAGCTATATGCTTATTTCCAGAAGTATTATTTTCGGGAAGCACAGGACTATTTTCCGCAGAATTTATACAATGCTGATGCTAAGTTTACCTACGAAGGGTCTAAATTAGCTTATATTGATGGACGCTATACCAATGATACCGATCCGATTACACAGTCTTTAGGCGATCATTATGCAGCTGAACAACGCTGGATAACGAAACGTATTCTGTACATGATGAGCAAGTATAGTTTCGGCTTGTTTTCTGCCGATGGTACTGATAATATTACGGTACGTGCGGCTGGTAATACCATTAAATATGAATTGATTCCGGCGATGGACATGTATCCTGCAATTGCTAACGGTACTTCGATTATCAGAGGAACAAGAACGAAAGCGGGTGGTGTTTGTGAGATGTTGATAGAGCTCTCCGGTTCTGGTGACCAGCAGAACACTATACAGGCGGCATCTTATTTGCAGGATATCGGTGACTGGTATGATAAGAATGTGACGGGTAGTATGATTGTTCAGGGGCGTATGTTACGTGATTTACGCTTAGGAAGTAAGACGGGAAATATTGCGATTTCAATTACCTCGTTAACTATTTCCAATTGTGTATCCTTGCAAAATATTGATTTATCACGTATTGCTACATTGAGAGGTACTTTGAATTTGTCTGCTTGCACTCACTTGAAGAAGGTGCTCGTCGGTGGAACATCATTGACGCAGCTTGTTCTACCCAAAGGTGGCGGATTGGAGGCGATAGAGTATAATGCAAACAATCAGTATGTCATGTTGCAGAATTACCCGTTAATAAAAAACAATGGGGTGTTACTGGATTATTGTAAGGAGAATGTAACGGACTTTTTTGTAGAGAACTGCCCTCAGTTGAAGCCCATGGAATTGTTATCTACTATTATTGAGGCACAGCAGTCACAAGGTGCTAATCATTCTCTAAAACATATCCGTGCCGTTGGCTTCGAAGAGGAGTATTATACGGCTGATGCATTGGATATGCTGGCTAAATTGTCGGATGCAAGCTATTCTGGTTTGTCGGCGGAAGGACTGGCAGGAGAGGATGCAATACCGGTGCTGGAGGGGAAGATTACGGTGCATAGTAAGTACTATCAGGACTCGGTGGAGGAACTAATGAAGTTCTTCAAAAAGCTTACAATTATAGCGGATGGAATACCTTGTATCAGATTTGCAGATCCAGAAGTAAAACGTATCTGTATTAAATTATGGGATACTGATAAAAATGGAGATATAAATGTGAGTGAAGCAGAGTCTTATCACACTTTCAATGCTGCTGATTGGGGGGGTACTGAAATAAAGACATTCGACGAAATGAGATTATTCACGAATTCAAGGCAATATAATAATCAGACTTTTTCAAATTGCAAATCTCTAAAAAGTATAATGTTGCCGGAATCTTTTGTGAAAATAGCTTATAGGGACTTTTATAATTGTATAAGTTTGGAACAGATTGTTCTCGGTAAGGGAGTCACTTCTATTGAAGGTGAAGCTTTTCATAGTTGTAACTCTTTGAAAACAATAGTTTGGGGAGGCTCTGAGACAAGAATTAATGATTATAATGTATTTGACAGTTGTGCATTTGAAGAACTGGAATTACCTGAAACAATGGAGTTTATCGGAGGATCAGCTTTTAGGTATAATACAAAACTAAAAAAAGTGAGTCTTGGAACAAAAATAAATACTTTATCATGGGGCTCTTTTCGTGATTGCCCATCGCTAACTACCGTAATAATAAAAGCTGTCACTCCTCCAGTATGTAGTGATCCCTTTGGTACTTTTGAAAACTCCCCATGCATAATTTATGTCCCCGACACTGCGGTGAGCACTTATAAAACAGCAAGTGGATGGATTGAATTTGCATCAAGAATTAAACCAATATCAGAATATAAAGGAGAGTTATAAGAATAGAGAATAATCACATAATTGCAGATGTATGAAAGGTTTTACGTCGCCGTCCAGCCAGATGTGCCATCTGGCTGTATGAGTATTAGGATTTTTAAATCCGACTAAAATAAAAAACATGATTTACTAATAACTCCGAACAGATGGATTATGCGAACAAAGAATAGACGGATCTGGAGATCCTAATACTCGAAATCAGCGGATGAAGAACATCCGCTGCAACAGAGATTAATCGCAAGCGAAAACAAAGTCCTTCGCCGCAAGTCTGACGGCTATATTACCGGAGAAGAAATCTATCTTGGCTACACCTATTATTTATCTGGTAGAAAAATAGTAGAACCCCTTTTAGAACTCCCGGAACACTACGAAGAGGTAGATATTCCAGAAGAGCCTGTACAAACCTAAAAAGTGGCGGTGGATATGCTTTACCGCCACTTCTCTTCATTTAATTTCCTTCTAAGAAATCGGTTGGCATATCTATTTCCTCGTAGTGTTCCGGCAACTCAAGCAGAGGCTCTACCAATTTTCTACCGGAGAGGTAAAATGTATATCCAAGATAGATTTCGGTACCAGCTATCCATCCGTCAGAGATACGGCGCAAGACCTTTCCTTCACTGGCTCTAATTACTCTTGTTGTTACTGTTTTTGTTTCCATTTTGTTATTGTTTTAAAAGTCATATCCATATATTCTTGAAACGTATTTGCTCCAATTAGTTGCAGATTTATATATATCAACACTTGCACGGGGTACATAAATATTGCAAGTGTTATTATCAAATGTAAATTGCGTAATTATAGGAGGTGTCGTAGCTTTTATATAACACGTCTTCATTGCTGGACATGTATTAAAAGCAGCATTGCCTATTTCAGTAATGCCTGTACCGATAACTACTTCTTTCAAATAATTACATTTATGACAAGCAAGCATTCTAATAAGAGTAACAGCATCCGGAAACTCTATTTTTTCAAGTGCTGTTTCTGAAAAACAATAATTACCATATCGCTTTTTATTACCAGGTAGTGATATTCTTTTTAATGACTCGCATCGCAAAAAAGTATAATCACTAGTATCAGAGTCATCAACTACGTTTGGTAATTCAATTATCTCTAGAGACGTACAATTTTCAAACATGTTATTTACAAGATGAGAACCCTCTTTCAAACCGATTTCTTTTAATTTGGTACAGTTCTTGAATAGAGAGTGAAATTTGCCTGTGGCCATTTTCCAATTAAGATATTTAAACTCTATGGCACTTACAATTTCAGTACCAGCAAATGTTGTATCAGACAATAAAGGCACCACTTCATTCCCATCTGATTTTGCAATACCTCCTTCTCCATTAGTATCCCAAAGTGGTAAACAGAGTCTAAAGAAAAGGAAATCTTTAAATCGGATGAAAGGCTCTCCGTTAAGTATGAATTCTAGCCGTTTAAACCTATTTCTCAGTTCCTCCACCGAGTCCTGATAGTACTTATATACATTTATTGACTAAAATATCATTATGTCATTTTGTATTTTAATTTAGCTGTGAATAAGTTATTACTATCAGATGTCTGTGAGAATGGAAATGCACAAATAGAATTACGGAAGATGCAGATTATTAGTGTTATATCGAAATGCTTACAATTGCTCTAGGGTAAAATATCCCTTGAAATTGATACTTGCAGGAGTGAGTCATGACACTTATACGTCCGTTACCTATAAGTAGTAGGCCTTTTACCCGTAGGTAGTAACCCTTTTGCTTGTAAGTAGTAACCTTATTGCCTATATGTAGTAACCCTTTTCTGCATAAATTAGTTCTAAATATGTATTATGAGCTGAATATAGTGCATTCTTATTCTTAATTTATTCGCGGAATACTCTGGAAGACAAATTTGAAATTATATACATGTCACGAAAAAGGTGAATATGCTATCATTGTGAATGTAAATAGACGTTTTGTGTTAATTAAAAGAAAATAGAAAGGAGAATAAACAATGAGTAGAGGGTTAAGAAATTGTAATCCCGGAAATATTCGTAATAGTTCAACGGTGTGGGTTGGCGAAATTGTACCATCCAAGGATAGAGCTTTTAAGCAATTTAAATCTATGGCTTATGGCTACCGTGCAGTTATTAAACTGTTACAGAATTACAGAAAACTGTATAACAGGAAAACTATTGCTGAATTTATAGAGCGGTGGGCACCACCAAAGGAGAATAATACATCTGCATATATTAGCAGAGTATGTAGAGAAATGCAAGTTCCCGCAACGTATATTCCTGATGTTGAAGATCGGGAGGTTATGTGTGCATTTGCGGCAGCTATTTCTCTAGTGGAAAATGGACTGCCGGCTGTTATGTCGGATATCGAGAAAGGTTGGGAATTACTATGAGAATTGCTAAGGTAACTTATTAAAACCAGGATTATTTAAATGAAAAAAGGTCTAATTCCGTAATGAATTAGACCTTTTTTCGTATGTCGGCTACACTATCGAATTATCGAACAAGTTTATAGTGGATTTTGAGAAGATTATCCAATTTTTAGGCAAGTACAGTAATATACAAACAGAAACTATTTTGAAGGGGAAATAAGTGTCTATTTCCTTTTGGGAAAAGAAATAGCACTGTAACCCGACACTCTGAATATTGTATTTTAGTAGGTGTGATTGATAATAACAAACGACTCTGTATCTAAATTTTCTGGTCCAGATATTTTTTCTGTGAAATCAACCTACTATTCTTTACATTCTTACTTCATTTTACTATTTATCTAGTATAAAATCAATTAATATGGATAATATAGGAAAAAGAATGTATCGTAATCTTGGAGACGACACCAAAGCGAAAATCAGTCAATCATTAAGAGGTAGAAGCAAGTCAGCTTCGCATATCCAAGCAATATCACAAGGCATGAGTAATTACTGGAAGACTATACCAGTCAAACCAGATGATAACCCAAGTGATAAGACAGAAAAAGAGGGGCAGTAATCCCCTCTCTTTTCATAGTCCTTTGATATACTCCATTATCAAAGGGGGAAATTGTAGCCTACAGAGTACATTTCCCACAAGAATAAAAGAATAACTTTAATTTTTTAATGACATCGCAATATGAAACGAAACGATTAATCACTTTTGATAGAATTAAAATTAAATCCAATTATAAATATCTTCTCAATACTAAAGTGAAGTTTAATGAAATGTTTCATTCACGTAGTGGAGAGAAAATAGGTATATTTTACAGTTCTAAAGATGATATAAATATACCTTATAACCTTTATATAGCTGTCAGCTATATAAAGCAAACCTTAACTCTTGAATTTTCAAGCAAGATTTTAAAAGAAAAATATCCAGACTTAATATCAAAAGATACCATTAAAGAATGTCTAACCAATATTAACCAACTAAATATATGTGATATTGACGTAGATAGTATCTTGTCAAATGGGGCAATTACATCAGTAGACGTGACTTATGATGCAAACCTTATTCTAAGTGATAATCTTCTGGACGTTCTTAATTCACAAGTGCACAACTATAGACGTTTTAAGTGGGTACATTACGACAAAGAGGGCATCACTTTTACTAAAGATGTGAAATCCAAAGACTGTACGGAAACAATCACCTTATATAATAAGGAAAAAGAAATATGTACCAGCCACAATAAAGACTTTTTGAATAGCCTATCACAACCACAATCAGTAATAGACTATTTCAAAGGGAAAACCAGATTTGAAATCACATTAAACACAGTTAAAAAGATAATGAACTATTTGAATTTGACCGATACCAAAATATTCAGTGTATTAAATTCCGATACAAACCCTATCCTTACTCAATTTGACAAGGTTTTCGGTAATTCTACAGCCAATATGCCAAACACAACTTTTGATGATTACGAAAATTGGGCAATGAAAATCATTCTTGAAAGGTACAATGGTGACTTAAAATTACTGGAGCAAGATGTTAGGTGCAAATTCAACTCACGTAGTGGTGCAAGTAAACGAATGAAAAAATTTGAAACGGTCTATCATGCAATGACATCAGCCTCAACCAGTGAAAACCCTATTGAAAAGATACGTAATCTATTACTTTGATGAGGCTTGTGTGTCAAAAAGAAAAGTGTATCATTTTAATCTTATAAAAGACCTATTGATACACTTTTTCTTGTATCATTTTAATCTAAAAGATTAAATTTCCTATTCTAATATCTTATATGGGATAGTCAGCGTTCCATTTAATACTACTTCTTTTTTAAGATTATTGGTATATTTCAAATTCTTAAATTCTAATGTTAGTACCTTTTTTGAAGTATCAATATTTTGAACCACTAGATTACCAGAACGAAAATCACTATCTGTAATATATTCATCTCCACTATTATATTCCATTAATAGCCCTAATTTACTGGTAATATCACTTCCAGTTGAAAGATTTTCTAGCTTGGTAGATAGAGTACCTTGAATGTACACTCCAGTATTAATAACGCTGGCATCATTTACCCAGAATGTAAAAGCTCTGAAAGAGGTAGAAGGGTCATACTCACCTTCAATACTTTTGACCTTAATAGCTTCGCCATTCATTGTCAGACTGGAAGCTGTACCCGAATTGTCATCATCGTCTTTTGAACATGACGCAAAAACACACGCAGTCAATATGACTGCAAAAAGCATAAATAAATTCTTTTTCATTTTGAAATAAGATTTGTGCTATCTGCCCCCGATAAGCGGTTTATAAATGGGAAGAAGCGTGGGCAATTCGTTAGTTTATTTGTTTTCAAGGCTCTGGTAAGCCCACACACAAAATAAACAACGACGCCCACGCCCCTATAAAACAAGGACGTGAGCGTTTAGTTGCCATTATCTCTGTGTGTGAAAGAATTTACCAGATTCTGAAAACGAGATAATATCCTAAACGCTTCTACGTTAAATTTCTAATATGTCAGTGCAAAGATAATAGCTTTACTTTGATTATAAATGTTTAGTTGCATATTTTATTTTGATACAGATGATTTTGTTGATTAACCGTCTGGTCTAGAGATTATTAACTATGATTGTTGTGCCAATTTGAAACTGGAACCGTATATTTGTACAGTTAAATAGTAATTAATATGAAAACAGCAGTAATTTTAGCACGAGTAAGTACAATGGCACAAGATTTTGACCGTCAGGTTGATGAACTGAAATATTATGCATTGAATAACGATTTGAATATAGTGAAAATATTTGCTAATAAAATTAGTGGAGCTAAAAGTAATGATGAACGTTGTGAAATCATTGAACTGATACAGTATGTAAAAGAAAACCACGTTGATAAAGTATTGGTACTTGAAATAAGTCGCTTAGGACGGAATACGCTGGAGGCTCTGAAAGTGATTGAATTACTTAACCATGAGAAAATTTGTTTATGTGTAAAGAATTATAATATTGAAACACTGGATAGCTTGGGGAATATTAATCCAATGGCACAATTTCTTATTACTATTTTACTGGAAGTTGCTAGAATGGAACGTACTACAATTCGACAACGAATGGAAAGCGGATATGTGCATCACATACAAAATGGTGGGGTTGTTGGACGTAAAACTGGTTATCGTAAAACTGTATCGGAGATGAAAGAACAGTATAAAGAAGAAATTAAACTATTAAAAAGAAATTACTCTTTGAGAAATGTGTCTAAATTGACTGGTACGAGTGTAAATACTCTTCGTAAATTAGTTGCTTTAGTATAAATTAACGAAATAGGGTGGCAAAATAATCTATAAGTCGTATATTTGCTTGGAAGAAAGGTAAATCCACCACGAAAGATACTTCAAATTCAATTTTATTGTAACAAGTTAGGAGCAGGAAGCACGTTCATGTATATGCACTTCCCTGCTCTGTGGATTTTGCATGAACGTGTGAAAATAAGTTGTGCAATGGCATGGCAAATAATCCTTTGTAACAAATGTTTAATGAGGATGAATTGAAAGTTTATGATAAGAAATTTCAAGCAATAGGTATTTTAGACAAAGAAGAACAAAAAAAGATACTGGAGTTCTTCTATACATTAGGTATTATTACGTTTAACCTTTAATTTAATGATTGATGAGTAAGAAAAAAAGTAAAGAGAAAGTAGTAGAGTTTTCTAAATTGACAAATAAAGTAGCTGCTGTATGGACGCGAGTGTCAACGGAGCGGCAAGCTGATACAAATGGCAGTTTAGAAAGTCAGAGAAGGATATGTACGGAATATGCAGAAAGTCATGCTATTCGTATAAAAAAGTATTATGGCGGTACGAATGAGAGTGCAAAAGTTGAAGGTAAACTATACCGTGAAATGATTGCAGAGGTGGCTAGAGATAAAGAGATAAATATAATTCTTGTCTATTCATTTGACCGTTTCAGTCGGGCTGGTTATGAGGCGATGATGACAAAAGCATATCTCAAAGCTAAAGGAATATATGTGGTGTCTGCAACACAGGCTACTGACCCAGATAGTGCGGCAGGTGGATTTATGGAAGATGTAATCTTTCTTTTTAATCAGTTTGAGAATAACCTTCGAAAGGATAAATGTATCACAGGTATGGTGGAGTGTTTACGAAATGGCAACTGGTATTCAAAACCTCCGCTAGGTTATGATAAACTAAAAGTAGGTCGAGAACACGTTCTTACAGTGAATGAAAAAGGCAAGATACTGCGTAATGCTTTTGTTTGGAAAGCTACGGAAGGAATTAAAGATATAGAAATAGTTCATCGGTTAAAGGGGTTGGGGTTATCCATTGACCGAAAGCATTTAAATAAAATTCTTCATAATCCGTTTTATTGTGGATATATACGGCATAGTTTGTTGGGTGATGAAATTATAAAAGGTAATCAAGAGATATTAATTGATGAGGCTACATTTAATAAAGTGAATGATATATCGAATGCAGGATATGAACACAAAGAAATTACTGAGCCGTTCCCATTGAAAAGGCATATTATCTGTTCGGACTGTGGTGGCTATTTAACTGGATACACAGTGAAAGCACGTGGACGGGATTATTATAAATGCAATAAGAAAGGGTGTAAAAGTAATCATAGTACAAAGAAACTGCATCAGAAGTATATCAATCTTTTAAATGAATATAATATACCAGATGAACTTATCCCGATACTTACAGACGTTTTAAGAAAGATTTTTGAAGAATACAATCAAAGTAAAGGTGAAACAAAGAAAGTTCTTTTAAAACGGAAAACAGAGTGTGAAAATCGAATTAATGCAGTCAAAGTTCGGTTTGGTCTGGGAGAAATTAATAGTGAAATATATACGGCTACTATGAGCGAATTGAATTCGAGATTAGCAGAAATCAGGCGAGAGCTTGAAGATGCAGGGAAAAATTTATCGAACATGATGAAATATATCAATCAAACGATTGAAATGTCCTGTAAATTAGGTGGTTTGTGGAGTGATAGTAATTTCTCTAATAGGCAAAAAATACAAAATTTAGTCTATCCCAGCGGAATTTACTTCGACAAGGAAAATGATGATTATCGAACAGAAAACGAGAATGAAGTTTTTAAGATTTTCCGCAGATTTACAGCGAGTTGTGAAGGTGGAAAAGAAAAAGCGACAACCGATTTTGCTCGTTTGTCGCCTTCTGTCGGAATGAGGCGACTCGAACGCCCGACCCCTACGTCCCGAACGTAGTGCGCTACCAACTGCGCTACATTCCGATCTCTTTCGGAAGTGGTGCCACCAGGAATCGAACCGGGGACACAAGGATTTTCAGTCCTTTGCTCTACCAACTGAGCTATGGCACCTTTTTTGTTTGCGGGTGCAAAGATAAAGAGTTTTTTTTATACCGCAAGACTTTTTGAGGAAAATGTCTAAAAAAAGGTGCCACTCTCAGAAGGGAATGACACCATATTGAGAATTAAGTCAATTATTTAGTCTTAGTCAATGTTAGGATTGATGCTGTGCCAATCTTTGATGGCAGGCAGTACACCCATTTCGATAACTTCGTCACGCAATTTGCAGAGGTGAGCGTAGCTTTCTTTTAGTTTGGCTTCTTCCTCGGGGGTACCTTTCAACTCTTTATAATGTACCCCATCTTTATTGATTTCGGTTTCCATTGCCATCATGATGTGGTCGAAACCGTGGCTGTGTACATACGTGCCGGCAGGCCACAAGAAAGGTTTACCACCCATGGCAGCGGCAATCATCTCGATGGAAACGTATGCCGGGCTTTGGAAAGAAGAACGTCCGCGAAGGGCAATGATGTTGGCTCCACCTTTGGTAACTTTGGTTTGAATTTCAGCCCATTGTTCTGGGGGCAGGGCAGGAGTGCCGATGATATCGAGCAACGGCTTGCCGTCAACTTTCGCAGTGGAGGCGTACACAGCCATTTGTTCGCCATGACCGCCATAAGTGCGGCAATTTTCTATTTTGTCGGGAGCGATACCGAAGTGCTTGGAAAGTTCGCTACG
>NZ_JASLER010000093.1 GCF_030151085.1 Bacteroides sp.
CAGGAACGCAGGCGGCAGTTCAGCAGACATGCCTTCAGCGTCCGTCCCGACAGTTGGCCGGACAAAGCCGGATCGGGCACCTGTGGACAAAGATGGCCCGCGACACCGCCCTGTGAATAGGCCACCCGGAATGTCGGACCGGGCTGTTACCCGGCCACCCCGCAGCAGCCCGCAAAACGCCCGTCCAGTCAGGGTCCCGGGCGCTAGTAGGCTCGCGGGCGTGGACAGTTTGTTCGATGACGCGGGGGAGCAGGCCGCGGCCAAGGCCGCGCCGCTCGCCGTGCGGATGCGGCCGCGGACGCTGGATGAGGTGATCGGGCAGGTACGCCTCCATGAATCAGTATTCCAGTTTCGATTGTTCTTTTTTCTGCTTTTCCGTCAGCATTTACCCATACAAAGGAGTGGTTGTTCTCATCCAACTGCACTACCTGGACCGGTAAAACAATAGCTGTTCTTTCTCCTTCCGGCTTTTCAATATGCACATGGCAAATCATTCCCGGCATTAATTCCTGTTCCGGATTATTTATCAATGCTTTTACCTCATACGATCTGGATAATGGGTTGGCAGCTATCCCTTTTTCGACCATACGTCCCTCGAATATTTTGTTGCCCAATGCCGGAACTTTTATCTGTACGACTTGACCGATGGCTATTTTGGCAATTTCGTTTTCAGGAACTGCCACCTTTATTTTTACCTGGTTGATGGTAACTAGTCGGACTATGGGCATTCCCGGCAGTATATTTTGTCCTGTCTCTACATTTTTTTCTGATATAACTCCGCTAAAAGGGGCATACATCCTACAATCATCCAGACTTTTTCGGGCTATTTGTTCGGCGGCTGCGGCTTGTTTTAGTTTACTCTGTGCTTCGACCCATTGTATTTCGGGTAAACTACTATTGTCATACAACTGTTTCAGCCTTTTGCAGGCATCTTCTGCTTGCATCAACATGGCAGCGGTGGCATTATGAGTATTCAGAAGAGTCGTTTCTTCTACTGTTGCAATCAATGCTCCTTTACTTATCTGCTGGCCGACAGTTACTTGAATGCTTCCGACTGTTCCTCCTATGGGAAAGCTTAAAGTGGTTCCCGTAGTTTCTTCTACAGTTCCCGAAAATCCTTGTATGCCATTTAGGACAGTTTCCTTTATGGTGAGCGTTTCAACTTTTACAGGCGCTACACTTGTTTTCTCTTTAGTTTGTTTGCATCCTATCAGCAAAATACCCAGTAATAATACTCCAAAATAGTTTTTCTGTTTCATTTTAGATCTCAAAAATAAATTATTAATTTTCTTTTTTGATTGCGAAGTTGTGGCTTTTTTGAACAGTAATGGTGTTCCTAAAAATGTTATAAGTGTTCTATTTTTCTCGGTATGTGCTCAAATGAGATGAATGGAACACTATTTGTGCAATATAGAGTACTTCGTTTACTGAATAAATGATCATCTTTGCATCATTCAAAATCGAAATGGAATAATGGAAACAGCAGAAAGACATCCTATCCGGGAAATATCTATGGATAATATAAAGGATGAAGAAATGGTAGATTATGTGGATGGAGATATTGCCATAGCTGATGATATAAGAGAACTACCTTGTTATAACAATGATACTATCAAGCTAAAGATGACGATCATTATTATGTGTATGAAAGGAAAATTACAACTGGATGTTAACAGTAATACTTATGTTATTCATGAGAGTGATATGCTATTCTGCCATCCACATATTTTGCTCAATAATTATATGATTAGTCCCGATTTCGAAGGAAAAATGATAGGTTTATCCGAAAGGGTTGTGCAACGTTTTCTTCATAATGGAATTGATATCTGGGATAAGGCATTCTATATCAGCAAGAATCCCATCATTCATATTGATGAGGAGGATCAAATTATATTCAATCACTATTATGAATTGATAAAGTTGAAAATCAACCAGCCTCCCAGATTGTATCATAGCGAAGTTATATATTCACTCTTACAGGCTGCTATGCTTGAAATATGTGTAGACTTGGACAATTTCGTTTCTGCTAACGAAGTAGACCAGTCCAAGCAAGGGGAACTTTTACTTAGAAAGTTTATAAAACTGTTGGATGAATATGGTGCGAAAGAGCGATCTGTTACTTTCTATGCGGAAAAGCTTTGTGTTACTCCTAAATATTTATCGTATGCTTGCAAGATATCCAGCAAAAAGACTGCGCTCAAGTGGATACACGATTATACAACAGAGAGAATCAGATATCTCTTCAAGCATTCTGATAAATCTATCAAAGAGATTTCAAACGAATTGAACTTCCCGAATATTTCATTTTTTGGAAAATATGTGAAGATTCATTTTGGCATGTCACCACGGGAAGTTAGAAAAAGTATTTCATAACTATTCTTTTTCTAATTGCTTTTCGTTACTTTTACACACTTTAAAGCAAACACTAAGTTTCAAGCTTTGAAATAAGGGCGGTATCCTTATGCCGCTTGTATAGAACTTATAGATAAATAAAAAAGAACCGTTGTGAGTACAATCAATTACGACTTGAAGAAGATAAAAGCCCTTCTCTTTGATGTGGATGGAGTGCTGAGTGCAAATGTTATTCCTATGAGTACAGAAGGTGAACCTCTGCGTACAGTTAATATAAAGGATGGGTATTCCATTCATTTAGCTGCTAAACAAGGTCTTTTACTTGGGATCATTACAGGTGGGAAGACCGAAGCCGTTCGTAAACGTTTTGTTTCTCTTGGAATTCCTGCCGAAGATATTTATCTGGGCTCCTCTGTGAAGATACATGATTACCGGGATTTTTGCGACCGTCATGGATTGAAGGATGAGGAAATATTGTATGTAGGTGATGATATTCCTGATTTGGAAGTGATGCGTATTTGCGGACTGCCATGTTGTCCGAAAGATGCCGCTTCCGAAGTGAAAGAAATTTCCCGTTATATTTCTTATGCCGAAGGTGGTTATGGCTGTGGTCGCGATATTGTAGAACAGGTGCTGAAGGTAAAAGGACTTTGGATGTCCGATGAGAAAGCCTTTGGATGGTAGGAGGAAAATGTATGATATTAGATAATCTGAAAAAATATAAAGTAATACTTGCTTCTAATTCACCACGTAGAAAAGAATTATTGGCTGGCTTGGGAGTGGAATATGAGGTCAGGACTTTGCCTGATGTTGATGAATCTTATCCTGAAACATTGCAGGGAGCGGATATTCCACTTTTTATAGCTAAAGAGAAAGCGGATGCCTACCAAGCAATGATTCAATCGGATGAGTTGATGATTACTGCCGATACAATTGTTTGGTTGGATGGGAAGGTACTTGGTAAGCCAAAAGATAGGGAAGATGCTTTGCAAATGTTACGTGATATGTCAGGTCGTACACATGAAGTCTTTACCGGAGTTTGTATCACTACGACAGAATGGCAACGTAGTTTTACAACTCAAACGGAGGTACGCTTTTCCAAATTGAGTGAAGAAGAAATTATTTATTATGTGGATAAATATCAGCCGATGGATAAAGCCGGTGCATACGGCGTACAGGAATGGATTGGCTTTATCGGCGTAGAGAATATATCCGGAAGTTATTATAACATTATGGGACTTCCGGTGCAACGGCTTTACAGAGAACTTCTAAAAGTATAGAAACTATGGTAAGTATGAATGATAATGCAATATGCTGTATGTCCGGCGGATATAAAAACGTCTTTACTCATGGTGTCTTAAAAGCATTTGAAGATAGTGGTATAAGGGCAAAAGCATACGCAGCTTGTTCATCTTCAGTGCTTATTGCGGCATTTGCTGCATTCAATAAAATCTCTGCGTTAGATCTTACACTTTGGAGCGACGGATATGAGATTAGTCAAAAAGAAGGTAATCAGAGTGAGGCAATGCTAGAGTCTATACAAAAATTGTCTCAGGATATAGTGGACAACTTATGGGAGGTGAATGCTGCTCGATTTTTGGTTGCAACAAGTTATGTAAAAACAGAAGAGGCAGCTCTGATCACCCAATCCGCCGGTGCTAAGAGATTGGGACAAATGCTACTCATAAATGCTTTAAGGCATAGATCAGAGTGGAAAGATCAGAATTTGGAATCGGAAGTTTTTGATACTCATTCCGAAGATAAAAAGAAATTGCTAACTAAAGAGAATTTTAAAGATGTAGCTTATGCAACTACACGTATGCTTCATGCTTGGAATATTCCTGCATATATTAATAATAAGGCTTATGTAGATGGTAGTTATACTTCTTTATGTCCGGTTCGTCCTCTTTTGGAACTGGGTTATAAAAAGATTATTTGTATCAGTACCGAAAAAGAGAACGTTACATTTGATTTGTTTTCAGAGGAAACGATCCCTAATAAAATTAATGACTCAACAATCGAGTTTATAAAGCCGGATTGTGAACTGAAGGAGATAGGAGTTGATTTTTACACTATTTCTGGTTATGGATTGGAAGAGGTCTATAAGCATGGATATGCAAAAGGACTAGACTATATCAGCAATTATACTGAATGAAAGAATAAAAAAGCGAGCCTCAATAGTCATGTATTAAGGCTCGTTTTTATTTTATATCAAATCTATCATCAAAGGAATATTTTTCTCGTCAATACCAAGTTTAACAAGGGTATCTTTGTCTTTATTGAACATCTCCCAAAACGCTTCCCGACTATTGCTTTCTAAAGCAGCTTTTCCATAAAACCCTATAGCATTTTCAATATTGCCCAATCTCCAAGCCACATGACCTGCATTCAGATAATCACTAGCAATAGGTTTAAAGTCGAGTATCTTTTCATAATACTTCATGGCTTGCTCGTATTTGGCACTGACAAAAGAACACCAGCCTATGGCACGCCATGCTTTTATACTATTATTTTCAATGAAATCCAGTTTGAAGAAATATTGCAAGGCTTCTTCGTATTTTTCTTGTTCGGCAAGACAACTTCCGATATAGAAAATAATATTGTGACTTTCAGGTTGAATGATTTCTGCCTTTTTATAATACTCCAATGCTGAAGTAAAATTTCTGATTTGCCGATAGCAAGTAGCAAGATGACGAATCGTCCATACATGGTCGGGTTTCAATACATCAGCTTTTAGGTAAGCATCAATAGCTTCTTGATAGCGCTTTTCCTTTTGCAGGCAATATCCTGCTTTTTGAAAGATATCCGCATCAGCATGATTCAAGGCTATCAGTTCTTGATAGATTTCCAGTGCTTCTGCCGGGTGTTCCTTACGGAAATGGAAGTCGGCAACAGTAGCCAGTAAATCTGGTTTGCACAGGATGTCTTTCAATGCCGGGATGCGATGCAAGACAAAATTTTCCTTGAAGATATCGCGGAACTCATGTCTGCGCTGGCTCAGTTTAAAGAAACGGTATAGATCATGCAAATATTGGTTGCTGATAACTTCCGGGCGCTCGGCATACTGTTTCAAACTGGAAGATTTATTTTCATTCATCAATTCATTTAAATCTTGCGAGGTCATTTGATTAAGCATCATGTTGCGTTGAGCCTGTGGAATGTGTGCCATGGTGAAGCAAAGGGAGTACTTATCGCTGTTGCAAAAGAATCCTGATTCCAATATTAAAGAAAGTATGGCATTATCTCCCGATGGTATGAATCCAAATTCTTTAATGACACTGGAGTGCTGCATATCAAAAGGATAGAACCAGTTATGAGGTTCTTTGAAGAACGGATAACTTTTGAGTTGTGCAAATGTACTCATATATACATCGGCGCCTTCTAATTGCAATTCGTTCATCTCACGTAATTTGTCGCCTATGCCCGATTGCTCGAAAGCTTGTTCCCAATCGGGGTTACGATCGTTCTCATCCGCTGCGTTATCTTCAAAACCGAATTTCATATTGCGCATGATATTCACGTTCTTCATCATTTCGGGGATGATTTCTTCGCGCATCTTTTTGTCTATCTTCTCTGTTTCCTGACTGCGGAGCAACTGGATATAAATCCGGTTCAGTTTCTTGCCAAAACTGATATCTTCATTAAATAATGAAAAGCGCGCCATCAATTCCGGATAAAGTGATAAACGAGTAGGATGAACATGTAGTACTATAGCTATTCCTACCAAAGCCCGTTGGTTTACACGGATATCAGCATGTGTCACTGCATCGAGTAGCCATGAGAATTTACGAGCGTCAAAACATTCCATCAGGCTTAACATGACAGCACTGGTAAATAGACATAAGTCATTGACGGGCAGCAATTCCGATTCTAATAATCCTTTGGCTTGTTGTTCGTTCTCTACCGACCAGTTACTATCACTCCAAGTAGAAAGAAACAGAACCTGAGCAGTTTCTTCATGTCGTTTCAGTACGGCATCCAATCCTTGATTATTAGGCATCAATTGGCAAACTGCCATATCATCCGGAAAAGATTCTAATACTTTTTGTAAAGTAGCAATATCATATTCCTTTGGGAGGCGTTCCCGATTATTACGTAAGGAATGGTAATAGTGTAATGAGGTTCCGTCCAGCAAACTGAGACGTGTTTGATCCGCAATCTCCCAAGTATCTGCAAACAGTTGGCGGTAAAGCTTCTGCTGTCCGGGATCTTTGGTACCTTGCCTCATATACTGCAACATATACTGATAGGAAGTTTGCACTTGTTCCAAACGGTTACGAAGATTCCAGTTGCCACTATTCCACAAAAAGGCATCTAGTTGAGATTGTGCTTCTTTTAACCGTTTTTGTTGCAGCAGGGTGATGATATGCTGATATTGTTCTTGTATAGTTTGCTCATTCATAAAATTGTATCTTTAAGGGACATACTTTATAAAAGTACAAAAAGGATGCCAAAAAGTTCGGCTACTCTAGAAAATACTGATGGCAGTTTTAGTAGTCAGTAACTCCAATGCTTTCATTCCCATCACAGAGTTTCCCTTGGCGTTAAGTCGCGGGCTCCATACGGCTACTGAATATTTGCGTGGGCAGATAGCGGCTATACCTCCTCCGACACCACTCTTACCGGGTAATCCAACCAGATAGGAAAATTCTCCCGCTTCATCATAAAACCCGCAAGTCTGCATGATAGCGTTGATACGCTTGACCTGTGAAGTTGTGAGTGAAGTATCTCCGAAACTGAATGGATGTGTATGATCGGCAAAAGGTAGAAAGGTGCGGGAGAGTTCCCGGCAGTTCATCTCTACCGAGCATTGTCGGAAATAGAAGCTGAGCACACGTTCCACATCATTTTCAATATTCCCATAATACTTTAACATATTGACAATGGCTGCATTCAGAAAACCTGTTTCACGCTCGGAAGTAGCCATGCTGTCATTGTATTCTATCTCTTTGCAACCGCAAAGTTGGCGTACAAAAGCAAGATATTCCTCCTCGGGATCGGAGAGGATAGATAATAAAATATCTGTCATGACCAAAGCTCCGGCATTTATCAGGGGATTGCGTGGAATCCCCTTTTCCATTTCCAATTGAATGATGGAATTAAAAGCATTGCCGGAAGGTTCAACACCAATACGTTTCCAAAGCCGGTCGCCCATGCGGCTGAAGCCCATGGCAAGCGAGAGTACTTTAGAGATACTCTGTATGGAGAAACGCTCGTCACAATCTCCCATTGCATATTCCTTTCGGTCAATAGTGTACAGGCAAATGCCGTAACGGTCGGGGGTGACTCTTTGCAATTCGGGGATATAAGATGCCGGAGCACCCATCGTTGCGTATGGCTGTATCTCCTGATAGATTTCTTGTAAGATATTGGTGTAGTTCATGGTATGATAGATTTAGGTTAGAATCTTACTTGCAATTGCGCTTGCAGTAAGTTCGAATTTTCTCCTTTGTGGCGATTGCAGTATGTGTATTGAGCCTGCACGCGACATTTGGGATAGAACCAGTATTGCACACCGGCAACGTAATTGGTTTGCTTGAATTCGGATGTACGCTTGTCTTTGTTCAGATAGTCGTATGAAGCGATTACATCAAACTTTGGCAACACATGAGCGCAAGCGGTCAAGTAATAACCATCGCTCTTGATTGTTCCATCTTTTCCGGCAAGGTATTCTGTACGCAATTCTATCGGTTTGGTAGTAACGACAGCGCCCAGTGCCCAACGGTTACGGGTATAGTTTTCGCCTATTTTGATATCCGGGTTTACATCTGAAATTTTCACGGCATTTCCTTTACCTTTAATGAACGATCCTCCTACAGAGAGCCAGTTCAACGGATTTACCATTACACTACCTACAATGTCTTTCTGATTGTTTCTATCTTTTACATTGATGCCTTGTCCGTTCATGACGGCAAAATTGTAGCGTACCAGTTTCTTGAAAAGATCACCATAGATCAATAAACCCATATCACGACCGCCACATGATTCGTAAAGCGGATTGTTGAATCCTGCAAGATAACTTACTGCTTGAGAGTAGCAGTTAATCAGTTCCACTGTAGTAGGGGACATCGGGTTCTCGATACTGAACATTGTTTTGAATTGTCCTACACGGGCAGTGAGTTGGGGAAGAAATTTATATTCCGTATAAACTTCCAGCAGATCGCCACCACCTGCAAAGTTATACATGAAGTAACATGACCATTTATCGGTAATTTTACCTTCGGCCATGAAGATGATGCGTTTGATATCGAATGTATTACTGCCTCCGTTGAGGTCGTCGTATGTATAACCAGTCTGCGCATAACCGGCAAGGCTGATACGGTCTTTCAGGGTATTTACTACTTTGTTCAGTGAAGTTCCTTCTTGCGCTGTGAGATAATGAGTTGTAAATAGTAGAGCGATGAATAAAAGAATTCGTCTCATAAGAATAGATATAGATTATTAAAATAGGCGCGGATTGCACGGGCTACACGGTATTCCATCCGTGAAGTCCGCGTAATCCGCGCCTTATGAAATAGGCATAAAGCCTGTTACTTATTCGTTGATTGCAGCAATACCCGGAAGAACTTTTCCTTCAATTGCTTCGAGCAATGCACCACCACCGGTTGACACGTATGATACGCCGTCTGCCAAACCGAACTTGTTAACACAAGCAACAGAGTCACCACCACCTACGAGTGAGAAAGCACCGTTCTTAGTAGCTTCAACGATAGCTTCGCCTACAGCACGTGAGCCGTGAGTGAAGTTTTCGAATTCGAATACACCTGTAGGACCGTTCCAAAGAATAGTCTTTGAGTTCTTGATAACGTCAGCGAAGATTTCTTCAGTCTTAGGACCGATATCCAGACCTTCCCAACCATCAGGAATTTCGTCTACTGCACAGAACTTAGTGTTAGCATCGTTAGAGAAAGCGTCAGCGATTTTAGCATCAACAGCTAATACAAGGTTTACACCTTTTTCTTTTGCTTTTTTAATCAAGTCAAGAGCCAGATCCAGTTTGTCATCTTCACAGATAGAGATACCGATCTTGCCACCCATAGCCTTAGTGAAAGTATAAGTCATACCACCGGCGATGATCAGGTTATCAACCTTGTCAAGCAAGTTTTCGATGATTTCAATTTTAGAAGAAACCTTAGAACCACCCATGATAGCAGTGAACGGACGTTTGATGTCATTCAATACTTTATCAACAGCCTTCACTTCTTTTTCCATCAGGTAACCGAACATTTTGCTGTCTTTGTCGAAATATTTAGCGATCAAAGCTGTAGAAGCGTGTGCACGGTGAGCTGTACCGAATGCGTCGTTTACATAGCAGTCAGCATAAGAAGCCAATTTCTTGGTGAATTCTTTCTGGCTTTCTTTAACGGCTTTCTTAGCGGCAGCTTTTTCTTCGTCTGTAGCATCTTCAGCTAAGCCACGAGGCTTGCCTTCTTCTTCTGCATAGAAACGAAGGTTTTCGAGCAACAATACTTCACCTGGTTGCAGAGCAGCAGCTTTCACTGCAGCTTCTTCGCCCATACAGTCGTTAGCAAACTGTACTTCAACGCCCAGCAGGTCAGATAAATGTTTCAGGATGTGCTTCAAAGAAAACTTATCAGCCGGACCTTTCGGACGACCGAGGTGAGAACCGATAATTATACTACCGCCGTCAGCCAAAATCTTCTTCAAAGTAGGAAGAGCAGCACGCATGCGGGTATCATCTGTAATGTTGAAGTTTTCGTCCAAGGGTACATTGAAGTCCACACGAACGAATGCCTTTTTTCCGGCAAAGTTAAATTGATCAATTGTCATAATACTCTATTTATTTAAAAGTGTTACTAATTCTTTTTTGTGAGCGCAAAGTTACTATTTATTTCTCTTTTTCGCTATGAATTCGTAATTTATTCTTCGTCTTTACTGCTCTCTTGGGTTACTTTATATTTCTGGCAGTAATATTTGCACAGCAATTGTAAACCGCAGTTGTCACATTGTGGTGTACGTGCCTGGCACACATAACGGCCATGTAGAATAAGCCAATGATGGGCAATAGGAATGTCGGCTTCGGGTATGTGTTTTACCAGTTCTTTTTCTACACTGAACGGCGTGGTACATTTGTCGGACACTAAGCCTAAACGGTGGCTTACACGGAATACATGTGTATCTACAGCCATTGCAGCTTTATTAAAAACAACAGACTGAATAACATTAGCTGTTTTGCGTCCTACACCGGGGAGTTTGATGAGTTCTTCCAGAGTGCCGGGTACTTTGCTGTTAAAGTCTTTCACCAGCATTTTTGCCATACCGACCAAGTGCTTGGCTTTGTTGTTAGGATAAGAGACGCTACGGATGTATTCGTATACTACTTCGGGAGTGGTAGCAGCAAGTGCTTCCGGGGTAGGGAAGGCTTGATAGAGTCCGGGGGTAATCATGTTTACCCGTTTGTCTGTACATTGTGCAGAGAGAATAACTGCTATCAGTAGCTCGAACGGATCATTATAATGTAACTCGGTCTCGGCTATCGGACGGTTTTTCCTGAACCAGGCAATTATTTTCTCATAACGTTCTTTCTTTCTCATCTTAATTTGTTTTTATGATAATGCGGTGAAACTTTCAAATTGAAATAAAAAACAGAAATTACTGTAAGGCATGCACCAAAAAAGTAGGCCATATCAAATGAGGTGATTTGAGCGATATATCCACCGGCAGTCAGTCCGATACCAATGCCTACATCCCATGAAGTAAGATAGGTGGAAGTAGCTGTACCGCGTTGGCTATTGGGAGCCAGATTGACAAATAGCGTATTGAATGCCGGGAACATTGTTCCGAAGCCTACTCCCAACAGGAGGGCTACCATAAAGAATAATATATTTGTCAGTTCCGGAGTTATTTTCATCAAAATGCCGCAAGCAGACAGAATAAAGAAGCAGGAACAAACAAGATATAGCCCTAAAGTAATAACTTGGGTAATACGTCCCTTATCTACTTGTTTACCAGAGAATATGCGTGAAACAGCCATGCCGACAGCCATAAAAGTAAAGAAAAGCCCGGAGTTCAGAGAAATTCCGATTTCTTTAGCATACATGGCTATATAGGTGCTCGTCATACCGTATGGTATAGAGAGTAGGAGTAGGGCAATTCCGGCAGGAATTCCTTTCAATAATACAAAGCGGTCCAATGATATAGGTTCACGTTTGACGGGTTGCTTTGGAGGTGTCTTAACCAAACATGCGGCAACAAATCCGATAGTTCCTGATATAAGTGAGCAAGCAAAGATCGTTTCAAAAGAATAAGCATCGTGCATAAAAAGTCCGATCATCGGACCGAAGCTCATGGCGGTATTGTTCATCAAGCCATAGTAGCCTACAGCTTCACCGCGTCGAGAGGAAGGGGTGATATCGATTACTATCGTATTTCCGGCTACTGTTACCATTCCGAAGGCAAGTCCGTGAACTACCCTCAACATAATGAAGATAGACAAAATACCTGCCAGCATATATCCGGCAAAAATAGTAATGAATATAAAATATGCCACCAGGTATAGTGGTTTGCGTGATAAAGTATCAAGCAGATAACCGGAAAAAGGACGGATACAAAGAGAGGCAACAGTGTAGCATGACAAGATAACACCTACTGCTGCATTTCCGGTATTGAATACCTCCGTTAAGTAGAATGGCAGAATAGGTAGTATCAGATAAAAGGCAAAGTACAAAAGGAAGTTGGCAGCCAGAATCAGGCAATAACCGGGAGTTACAAGTTTGTCTTTTGCCATAACATTATAGTGATTAATGATTAACGATAAACGATTAGTGATTAATAGTATACTGGGAATGTGCAGCCTACTAATCACTAATCGTTTATCACTAATTACTATTTAGTACGCGCTCTCGAATTCTTTCAAGAAGCGTGTATCATTTTCAGAGAACATACGAAGGTCTTTAACTTGGTATTTTAAGTTGGTAATACGCTCTATACCCATACCGAGTGCATAACCACTATAGACTTTGCTGTCTATACCGTTACTTTCCAATACATTCGGATCGACCATACCACAACCTAAGATTTCAACCCATCCGGTATGTTTGCAGAAAGGACAACCTTTTCCACCACAAATGTTACAGCTGATATCCATTTCAGCACTTGGCTCTGTGAAGGGGAAGTATGACGGACGCAGACGAATCTTAGTATCGTTGCCGAACATTTCTTTAGCGAAGAGCAGTAACGCTTGCTTCAGGTCAGTAAAAGATACATCTTTGTCAATGTACAAGGCTTCTACCTGATGGAAGAAACAGTGCGCGCGGTAACTGATGGCTTCATTACGGTATACGCGTCCCGGACAGATAATGCGGATAGGAGGCTCTGAAGTTTCCATAGCACGAGTCTGTACGGATGAGGTGTGAGTACGCAGTACAACATCAGGATGTGCTTCAATAAAGAAAGTATCTTGCATGTCACGGGCAGGATGGTCTTCTGCAAAGTTCAGTGCAGAGAACACATGCCAGTCGTCCTCAATTTCCGGACCTTCGGCAATACTGAAACCGAGACGGGCAAATATATCGATAATTTCGTTCTTTACGATAGTCAGGGGGTGACGTGTGCCTAGTTCCATTGGATAAGCGGAACGGGTTAGATCAAGATCATCACAACCGTTGTCCTGGCTTTCGAACTGTTCTTTCAAAGCATTGATTTTGTCTTGTGCTTTGGTTTTCAGTTCATTCAGTCTCATGCCGACTTCTTTCTTTTGATCGGCTGCAACATTACGGAAGTCCGCCATCAAGTCGTTGATGGCTCCTTTTTTACTAAGGAATTTGATGCGAAGAGCTTCCAACTCTTCTGCATTGGCAGCTTTCAGTGCTTCAACTTCAGCAAGAAGTTGTTCGATTTTAGCTATCATATCTTGTAATTTTGTTTATTTCCCATTCATGCATAAAAGCGGTGCAAAGATACAATTTTATCATTGTTTTGCCGCTAATCACAGAATAATATTCGAGGAAATGCTGAATTTATTCATTGTATGCGAGTTTAAGTAGTTCAGTTTGCTAATGAAACTTTTTTTCGATGCCTTCAAAAGATTCATTATTTACTAGCGAATCTATATTTCACGAGTTGAAATATAAATTTCAGCCTTTGATTTTTATATTTCACGGCTTGAAATATAGATTTCAAGTGTTGATATGTAGTTTCTTTTGCGATTAAGAAAACTTTCCTTGGTATCAATGAACTGTTTTCTTAGGCAAGTGAAAAAGTATGATGTAGTGCTTATAAGTCATTTTTTTATGTAGTTTTGCTGATAATAATCAAATCTAATTGCACTATGAAATCATTATTTACTTTTATTGTTGTGAGTTTCGTTATATTCTCCATTCAAGCTTCTGATACTCTTTTTGTGAAAGAGGCTCAAATACCTATTCTTGTTGAACGGCAGGATAATATTCTGTTTTATTTGCAGTTGACAGCCAAAGAAACTCAGTCGTTGGATAATCTAGTATTGCGTTTCGGTGAAGATACTGATATGAATACTATACAATCAGTGAAACTATATTATGGCGGTACGGAAGCATTGCAAAATTATGGAAAAAAACGCTTTGCTCCTACATCTTATTTATCTGCATTTACTCCGGGTAAAACTCTAAAAGCCAATCCGTCTTATTCCATTTTGAAATCTCAGATAGATTGTCCGCAACAGAATATTGAATTGAAAGGAGTTGAGAAGTTATATCCAGGGGTAAATTATTTTTGGGTCAGTATACAAATGAAGCGCGATGTGCCACTAACCACTAAGGTGTCAGTGGAGATCGTATCGGCTTCATTGGATGGAAAGCGAGCGCTTATAGAAGTCGTATCTCCACAAAATATAGAACATCGTGTGGGAATAGGAGTGCATCATGCCGGAGACGATGGAGTTTCTGCATTCCGTATTCCCGGATTGGTAACGACGAATAAAGGTACATTGCTGGGTGTCTATGATGTACGTTACAATAATTCTTATGATTTGCAGGAACATGTAGATGTAGGGCTTAGCCGTAGTACAGATGGCGGACAGACATGGGAGAAAATGCGATTACCTTTATCTTTTGGAGAAACAGGTGGATTGCCTGCCGGGCAAAATGGGGTAGGAGATCCTTCTATATTAGTTGATACTAAGACAAATACGATTTGGGTTGTAGCTGCGTGGACACATGGCATGGGTAATCAACGGGCTTGGGTAAGTTCTCATCCTGGCTTGGATATGAACCATACTGCCCAGTTGGTTATGACTAAAAGTACAGATGATGGTAAAAGCTGGTCAAAACCTATCAATATCACGGAGCAAGTGAAAGATCCGTCTTGGTATTTCCTGTTGCAAGGTCCCGGACGAGGTATAACAATGCATGATGGAACTTTAGTTTTTCCTACTCAGTATATTGATTCTACCCGTATTCCGAATGCAGGGGTTATGTATAGCCGGGATCATGGAAAAACATGGAAACTACATAATCTCGCCCGTACAAATACTACCGAAGCACAGGTGGTGGAAGTAGAACCCGGAGTCTTGATGCTGAATATGCGTGATAACCGTGGAGGTAGTCGTGCTGTAGCTACAACAAATGATTTGGGCCGTACTTGGACTGAGCATATATCATCGCGTAGTGCATTGCAGGAACCAGTTTGCATGGCAAGTCTTATCTGTGTAAAAGCTGCTGATAATAGCTTGGGCAAGGATCTTTTGTTATTCTCAAATCCGAATTCTACAGAAGACAGGAAATTCATCACTATAAAAGCCAGTTTAGATAATGGTATAACTTGGCTGCCTGAACATCAGGTACTGCTTGATGAAGAAGGTAGCTGGGGATATTCATGCTTATCGATGGTAGATAAAGAGACGGTGGGAATACTCTATGAGAGTAGTGTGGCTCAAATGACTTTTCAGGTAGTTAAATTGGAAGACATAATAAAAAAGTTCTACTTCACTATATTGAAGTTTAACAAACAATTGTATGATTAGAAATACAAAAAAACTATATTTGCCACACAAACCATCTAAAACAGTCGCAATCTAATTTTGGAAACACACATTGATAATATTGAAGAAAGATTGATTAGTGCTTTGAAACTAGGATCTGATAAAGCCTTTGATAGTATATATCAGATGTATTCCAAACGTTTATATGCTTACTGTCTTCAATTTACTAAATCTCCAGAAGAATCTGAGGAAATCGTACAAGATGTTTTTGTGAAACTTTGGCAGAACCGTGCTCAAATCAGACAGAATGAAACTTTACGCTCATTGCTTTTTATTATGGCTAAGCATCATTTAATCAATGCTTATCGCTCTAAGATCAATCATCCGGTTTATGAAGAATTTGTCGATTATAAAGATACTTTATCTATTGAAGATGCGCATTCCCGTTTGGAATATAATGAATTTAAACAAGCATTTCAAAAAGCGATAGAATCGCTTCCTGACACCCAACGGAGAGTTATTAGTTTATCGCGCATTCATCAGTTATCCAACAAAGAAATAGCTGAAAAACTCTCTCTTAGTGAGCAAACAGTAAAGAATCAGATATCACTTGGGCTGAAAGTCTTAAAGGAAAAATTGAATAAAATTTTGTGGATTATAATGTTACTATTTATTAATTAAACAGGATATTTCGGTACTTTTTTGTGGTAGAGAATGTCACTATAATAAAATAGAATGGATAGTTTAGAAAGCAAATATAGAAAAGATGTATTAACTCCTTCAGAGTTACAGGAACTTAGAGGGAAAGTTAACTCTATGTCCGACAATGAACTTGGCGAACAAATGTATCATTCATGGATAAACGAAGAAGTTGATTGTACGTTCGTCGAGGAAGAGAAAATAAGCAAAATGAAAGGCAATATTAATAAGGCTATCGGTAAAAAGTATTCAAAAAAATATCAACTTATTCGTATCGGACAAATTGCCGCTGCTGTTTTACTTCCGGTTTTTATTATCCTTTCAGCATATCTTTATAATGAAAACAGGCAAATAACGTCGGATGATATGATTGTTTCGACAGGTAAAGGTGAACGGGCTAATGTGTCATTGCCTGATGGCACTACCATTTCTTTAAATTCGAATTCAAAGCTTAGTTATCTTCCAAAGACCTATAATCGAAAAGAAAGAAACATAAGTTTCAATGGAGAGGGATATTTTCAAGTTTATAAAAATAAGGATGTACCATTTATTATAAACTCTAAAGGATTACAGGTTAAGGTACTGGGCACGACATTCAACCTTTATGTACGTGAAAACTCTCAAAAAGCAGAACTGGCACTCGAAGAAGGAAGTGTATGGTTACAGTCTACTAAAAGCAGTAAGAATGTAGTGCTTCATCATAATCAAAAAGCAATTATTGACCAAGCAACTGGAAATATAACTGTTATTGAAGACAAGGATATTAAAAAATCATCTGCTTGGCGACAAGGCGATATGATATTCCGGAATACTCCATTGTCTGAGGTACTTCAGAGTTTGGAAGAGAATTACAGTATAACTTTCAAAACCGACTGTAAGAGTTGTCTGATTGATAGGTTTACTGGGACTTTGCCTACTACTGATTTGAACGAAGTACTTGAAGTTATTGAAAAATCTTATCATCTTAAAGCCGAAATATCTGGAAATGTAATTGTATTGACTGATTGACGTATGTATTAAAAAGGGGAGGAATACATGCTTTATTATAATTTTATGGTTGTTTTATATGTGTTTCTATGTTATAGAACATAATTAATTCTCGGTACTATCCATTATTAGCATTGTCTATACTAACGATAATAGCTATTAAAACCATTTTATTATTAATCTTAATTTGATACAACCATGATCAACAAACATGAAAAGCTGAGACTACTTACGTTGTTATCGTTTTTATTTTTCATTGGTACAATGAATGCCAGCGGACAAGAAAGACTTATAACGATCAATGTAAAAAATGTTTCATTAAGTGAGGTATTTAGTGTCATTGAAAAACAAACTACTTACCGTTTCTCTTATCGCGATGTCATAATAGACTCTGCAAAGAACATTACGATTTCAGAGGTGAATGTGTCTGTTCCATATATTCTTGATTTAGTGCTGAAAGACAGAAATTTGAACTACGATATTGTATCACCTAAATCTATTGTTATTTCTGATAAACATCCTGGTTTACCGAATAAACAAAGTTCGAGAAACATAACCGGTATAGTGAAAGATATATATGGTGAGCCTGTTATAGGAGCTAATATTTTAATAAAAGGCACTACTAACGGAGTTATTTCCGATATTGATGGAAAGTTTTCCTTTAATGATATTCAACTAGGTTCTGTATTGGAAGTTTCTTATATAGGGTTTGACATGCAGGAAGTAAAGCTGAAAGATGGTGCTCCATTGATTATTATATTGAAGGAAAATTCTACTCTTCTTGAAGAATTAGTAGTAATTGGTTACGGTACGGTGCGTAAACGCGACTTGACAGGTGCTGTATCGCAAATTAATGCTGATCAGATACAGAAAGGTCCGGTAACTAATATCTTGCAATCTGTACAAGGACGGATTGCTGGATTTCAGATTACTCCAAGTTCAGGACAACCGGGAGCAGATAATAATGTACTTGTTCATGGAACACAATCCATAAACGGAACTAATGCTCCAATCTATGTAATAGATGGAACAATTTCTGAAAATATAAGTAACCTTAATCCTCAGGACATTGAAACTTTCACTGTATTGAAAGATGCTTCGGCTGTGGCCATTTATGGTTCACGTGCAGCAAATGGAGTGGTTGTTATTAATACAAGACGTGGTAAATCGGATGAAAAGCCTACTATCTCATTTAAAACGGAACAGAGTTTCCAGCAAGAAGGAAATTTAAAAATAAACTATCTGAATGCTGTACAATGGCTTGAAATAGCTACCGAAGCCTATAAAAACGGTGGGAAAGATATTCCTTGGGGTGATAGTGATTTAGAGAAAGTGAAAGGTAATGATAATTGTTGGCCGGATTTGATGAAACGGACTGGTTATTTGACTAATAATAATCTGTCAATAACCGGGGGCAGCAAGAATTCTAATTATTTTGTTTCGCTGAATTATTTGTATAATGAAGGTATAATCAAAGATCAAAGCTATAATCGTCTTAATTTACGTTTGAATAGCGATCATAAAATTGGTACTAGAATCAAATTTGGTCATTCAGTCAATTTGTATGCCTCTGAGCAAACATCCCAACGTGATTTTGACTATCGTGATACGTATGCGGCATCTTTTCGTTACTCTCCTTTAAATGCAATGTATGGTCCGGATGACGATTTTGCCACAATCTCTAATACATATTTACAAAGTAAGACTCCTAGTCCATTGTGGATGCTAAGCAACTCAGACAGAACCACACGTAATAAAGGTATTGATGGAAACCTCTATTTGGCTATTGATATATTAGAGGGGTTGAAATTTACTGCACGCGTAAGTGGTGAATGGAAGAATCGCTATTCAAATGATTTTATTGGTGCTATGGAAACGAAGTATGGTATGGAAGGTAGCAATGTCAATAAAGTGACTAAAACCAATGCTGAGACGTTTCATTGGATTACTGATTATATTCTGGATTATCAAAAGACATTTAATCAGATTCATTCATTGTCAGCGATGGTAGGCTATTCGGTAGAGAAACAAACTTTTGAAGATTTGATGGGAAGTCGTGGAAATACTCCAAGTAATGAAATTAAATTCTTGAATGCAGGTGATCCGAGTACGGCACTGAATAGTAATTCATGGAGTGAATGGAGTTTTCTTTCTCAATTCGGACGTTTAGCCTATTCATTGAAAGATAAATATTATCTCAGTGGCACGTTGCGTCGGGATGGTTCATCTCGGTTAGCAAAAGAAAAGTATGGTGTATTTCCTTCTGTGTCTGCTGCCTGGCGTATAGGTGAAGAGAAATTTATGGATGCATTCGATTGGTTGGATGAATTGAAACTTCGTTTGAGTTGGGGTACTGTTGGTAATGTTCTAAGTATCAATCCTTATGGAACATCTGTTTATCTTTCTCAGCAAAATGCGGTTTTTAATGAAAAAGTTGTTGCCGGATATACTTCGGCGAATGCAGTCAATACGGATTTAAAATGGGAGAGTACTGACAAGAAAAATATAGGTTTTGACTTTTCATTGTTTAGGAACTCCCTTTATGTAGTAGCAGATTTTTATATAGAAGATACGAAGAATTTATTGTTCAATCAACCTATAGCTACTTCTGTTGGTCTTTCAGGCAGTCCATATATCAATGCCGGACATATACGTAATACAGGTATTGACTTTGAAATAGGATATAGGCGTACTATTGGTGATTGGAAGTTTGACGTTAATTTCAATGCTTCCCGTGTACATAACGAAGTTGTAGATTTGGAAGGACGTGATTTGACAACCTCTGGTATACAAGAAGGCTATCCTATTGGAAGCTTCTATGGTTATGTTTCAAATGGTATAATTCGCACTCAGGAAGATCTGGATAATAATCCCCATTATGCTGGAAAAAAGATAGGTGATATATGGTTTAAAGATATCAATGGATATGATGAAGACGGAAATCTGACTGGTAAACCAGATGGTAAAGTGAATACAGCTGATAGAGCATTGTTTGGGAAGATATTTCCTGATTTCAATTATGGTTTGGCAGGTTCAGTTAGTTACAAAAACTTTACTCTTCAACTTTTGCTTCAGGGAGTTCAGGGGATTGAGAAAAATATGTTGAATGGTGGTTATGCTACAGATATGTTTGGTGGAGAGCCGAATATGGAAGCGGATTATATTCTTGACAGATATGATGCTATAAAGAATCCTAACGGAAAATATCCTCGTGTGGCGGTAGGAGATCCGGGACAAAATCAACAATTTTCTGATTTTTGGTTGATTGATGCTTCTTATCTGAGTATTCGTAATTTGAACCTTGGTTATAACTTTCCGAAAAGTATCTGTAAAAAGTTTGGTATGGAAAGTTTAAGTACTTATGTTGGAGCTCAGAATCTATATACTTTTGGAAATGAGTATTCTGAAATCAGCAGTACAGTAACGGTTCCGATGCCATGTACTTTTACGTTCGGATTTCAATTTGCATTTTAAATAATAGTATAATTCAAAGTATCGTTAATTATGAAAAGAAATATATTTAATAGAAAAATGCTTGCAGCATTCTGTTTGTTATTGACAATGTCTGCTTGTTCGGATAGCTTCCTTGATATACAACCTAAAGATAAACCAGGGACAGATAATTTTCTGAATAATTTGTCGTCTGCACAGGATCTTGTAGTAGCCTCATTTAATCCTTGGGTAACCCAACAGCAAATGTATGGTAAACGCTTTGCTACAGTATGTGATGCACTAACGGATGATGGAGGGCTTCGTCTTAATGGCAATGATTTAATTCAAGTACTGGATTGGAATATAACACCGGTTTTGAATTACCCAACTGATTGGTGGAAATATTCGTATCAAAGTGTGAATGCAGCAAACTATGCCATTCAGGAGATACCTAAATTGAAAAACAAAGGTTTTACGGATGCTGAAATTAATCCATATATTGCTGTTGCACGTTTCATGCGTGCTTATAACTATATGTTTTTAACTACATTCTATGGAGATATTCCTTTGATTTTGACTTCTTTGACGTCTATTGATGAGTTTTCTCAGCCGCGAACTTCTGTTGCTGCAGTTTATGAAAAGATTATTGAGGATTTCTCTTTTGCCAAAGAGAACCTGACAAAAGATGGCAACGGTTATAAAGGTATGCCTACTCGTGCTACGGGGGCGGCTTACTTAGCAAAAGCTTATCTGTATAATAAAGACTATACAAATGCAGAAAAAATGGCACGCGAAGCAATTCAGATAGCTGAAGCCGATGGATATCGTTTGATTGATGATTATGAATCAATATTCAGCATTGACAATGAACAAAATCCGGAATTGTTATTCTATTTTTCTTACGAACGCAATAGTGGATTGTGGGAGCAGAACTTTTGTGTTGAAAGGAATGTGAGAGATTTACCTACAGGATTGAAATATATTCAAGGAGGTGATGGATGGGGATATTGTTTGCCTACCCGTAGTCTTTATGATACTTATGAACCGAATGATCCTCGTCGGGAATATACTTTGTACTATCAAGGATCTGTTTTCGGCATATATACTCCGTCTGCTCCACTGAATCTTGATTATCATAGTTATGATAGTAAAGGAAGTCCGGTGACAACTCCTATAACTTACAAGACTGGTGATAAAGTGATCTATGACTATAAGTGGTCTCCTACCGGATTGAATGTGAAGAAGCTTACTGAAGATTTAAGCGGATTGACCAATGTACGTTATGCCGGATTAGATTGGCCCGTTATGCGCATGGCAGATCTTTATCTGTTCTTGGCTGAGGCTTTGGCTGAACAGGGTAAAGAAGAGGCGTTAGTGTGGGTTAATAAAGTTCGTTCGAGAGCTTCTGTCAATATGCCTCCTAAATCAACTTTAGATGGGAACTTAATTGATATTGTAAGACATGAAAGAAGAGTGGAACTTGCCATGGAAGGTGGACGTATATTCGATTTACTTCGTTGGGATGCAGTGAAATCCATTTTTGGAAATGGGAAGCAGATAAAACTCCACTTCTATTCAGATTATTTGCCGGAGACAAGTAGTGATAAGTTTAAAACTGTACCGGGATTAGCTAAATATCCTACAGATCATATTTTGTTTCCTATTCCCCAATATGAATTAGACCAAAACAAATCCATTATTGAAAATAATCTGGGTTATTGATTAATTGGAGGAATGCCGATTTCTCGTAAAGTTATTGGTATTCCTCTTCCTATACAATTTTTATATGGAAAAATATTTATTTATGTTGTTGTCATTGTTCCTAATGCCAACTAACAACACAGCACAGATTCTAAATAGTTTAAAAGATGTGGTTAAACCCACAGAATCTTCATTTGTCAGTTCCTTAAATGGTCAATGGGATTTTTATTTTATAAATGGAACAGACTGGAAAGACCAAGAATTGTTTTATCAAGTAAATTATGATGCGAATAAATGGGATAAAATAAAAGTACCGGGATGTTGGGACGCATTGGGGTACGTAGAACCTAAATATGCTAATCCGGATGATATAAACGGATTGTATAGAAAGCATTTTACTGTTCCAAAAGAGTGGAAGGGAAAGCATGTCTTTTTGAGTTTTGATGGTGTACTACGAGGATATGAATTGTGGATAAATGAGGAGTATGTGGGAAAATGGGAATCTTCTTATAATACTTGTCATTTTGATATTACCGATTTTTTGAAAGCTGGAGGAAATATGTTGGCAGTCAGAGTTTATACGCATTATAAAGGCTTTGATTTCGATGGTAATGATGATTGGGGACAAGTTGGTATAAATCGCAATGTTTCATTATTTGCTGTGCCCGAAACTCACCTTAATGATTTTACATTACATACAGAAAAAGTTTCTACTCTTAGTGCCAGAGTTAAAATGACATTTGGCATTTCATCTTTTTCTAATGGTATATCGGACAATGCCTACGTGAAGGGGTGCATTAAGGATCCGAATGGCAAAACAGTGGCAGAATTTAAACAGCTACTTCAAAAAGGAACAAGCCAGATACGAGAAGATATAATGATAGAGAATCCTCTTTTATGGAATGCAGAAACTCCTCATCTTTATAGTTTGGAATATTCACTTTATGCTCCAAAATTTATGCAGAAGTTTACAACTAAATTCGGAGTACGTGAAGTGCTGGTAGAGAAGAATGTGATTAAGTTGAATGGAGAGAAACTGAAACTACGTGGAGTGGATTTGCATGAAACAGATCCTTTCCATGGGAAGGTAGTAAGTGAAGCGATGAACTTGAAGGATTTAAAGATGATGAAAGATGCGAATATTAATTTTATCCGTTGTTCTCATTATCCACGTGATCCACGCTTTTATGAATTGTGTGATTCAATAGGTATGTATGTTATGAATGAAATTCCTTTTGGATATGGTGATTCGCATTTATATGATAAATCTTATCAGGATATATTGTTGACAAGAGCCGATGCAACGGTTCGTAGGGATAAGAATCATCCTTCAATTTTATTTTGGAGTATAGGTAATGAAAACCCATTGACGCCTATTGCTGAAGAAACAGGTAGATACGTGAAGAAAATGGATCCTACACGTCCTATATGTTATCCAATGATTCATAACTACTTCCTGAGTTTAGATTTTAATATACCGGACTTTGTCGATGTGTTTGCACCTCATTACCCTCCGGTTGCTACTTTAAGGTATTACGCTGAAGCTGCCAAACGGCCAGTGATCCTGACTGAATATTGCCATTCATTAGGACAATCTTTCGAACAACATAAAGAATTATGGGAATTGATTGAGCAGAATGACAACTTGGCTGGAGGCTGTGTTTGGGAGTGGGTAGATCAAGGTATGGTTGATCGAGTGTCTAAATTCCCCAGTAAGTATGCTTGGACAAATAAACTGTGGTTGAAAGACACGACTTGCATTACTTTGGAAGGTAATGCAGGTGCTGATGGAATGCTTTATGCAACTCGTATTCCCTTGAGTAATTACTATGAGTTACGGAAAAACTATGCTCAAGCTCCTGTTATGACGAAACAACTGATAGGAAAAAAGGGCGCTAACCATTTTGAATTAGAGGTTGCTAATAGATTCGATTTTGTAGACCTTGCCGGGAAAGTTTATTTTGAATGGCGCTTATTGGACGGTAAATTGAAAATAGCCGGAGCAAAGACGACCATTCAATGTCCTGCAAAAGCAAAGTCACACATTCCGGTAGATTTGGAATTGAATGAGGAGCCAGCTGATAAATTTTATCGCATGGAAGTAGATGTGCGTACGGTTGAAGGATATTGTATTGGTAGTTATTCAATCCCAATCATATCAGATAAAGGTCTCTTTGCTAATAATTTATTTGGTTTGGTAGAGGAGCAAAACATTGGAGTGGACACTGTTAAACTGGCTTATCAATTAGCTGAATGGTTTCAAAAATATCCTTTGATGAGAGTAGGGCGCAAGTTCAGCATGTCTGAAGAATTGCGAGCAAAGAAAAAAGCAATAGAAAAATATTTAGTCGAGCCCACTAAAATATTGCGGAAGGTTGAAGGCGAAAAATGGATTCAGAAAGCAGATTATATAAACTCATCCATATCCTCTAGTGGTGAAGTCATTTATGAAACATTGGCTAATGGGGTTATTGGAATGAATTATTCCTTTACTCCACATACAAAAGGTAAAATGCTCTTAGAAAGTGGAAGTGCTTTCTTACTAAATAGTGACTATAAGCATATTCAATGGTTAGGCTTTGGTCCTTACGCATCTTATCCGGGAAAACAGTCTGCAAATGAATATGGTCTTCATTCGGTAAGTGTTGATAATCTATATTTCGAAGGAAACAGGATGGGTATTGATGCTTTAGTTTGTACGGATGATAGTGGCAATGGCTTCCTTGTAATAGCTCCACATAGTAATATTAATTTTGAGCAGACGGATAGGGGAGTTGTTTTATCGTTTAATGCAGTAGTTTCCGGACTTTGCGGAAAGTTGCGTGAAACGGCTTATCCGGTATATACTGATGATGTAGAGCAAATAAGTGGAAGCATTTTTTTATACCCGTTGTCTGAAGGAAAATGGCCGGAGGCAGTTACCACATTATTTGAACAGCCGAAAGATATGGTACCATCAGAAAATCCATTCTTATCAGTGTATGATACATACTTGATGAAATATTTAGATATTGTTAATTGAATTCATACTGTAATAGGCCGGGAGCCTCTGTGAAGAGGTTGCCGGTCAATAATATAAATGTATTTGATACATAGTATCTTACTGACTTTTCAGAAGAAAACTAATGGGAAAGCAGTCTGTTATTGCCGATCTTTGCATACCTTTGCACCCGATTTTCAAAAACGACACATAGATTATGGTACAGACTCAAACATCACCTGTTCGTAAAATAGCTTTTCCTATCTTGATTGCATTAAGTGTTTCCCACTGTTTGAATGATTTGTTGCAGTCCGTTATTTCGGCTGCATATCCTTTGTTGAAAACAGACTTGTCGTTGAGTTTTGCACAGATTGGTTTGATTACGTTGGTGTATCAGATGTCTGCTTCGGTATTTCAGCCAATCACGGGATTGATTTTTGATAAACGCCCTATTGCCTGGTCACTACCTATCGGGATGACCTTTTCTTTGGTGGGCATCGTAAGTCTGGCTTTTGCAACTAACCTGTATTGGTTGATGGTATCGGTGTTTGTAGTGGGCATCGGTTCTTCGGTATTACATCCGGAAGCTTCACGTATCACATTCCTGGCTTCGGGTGGTAAACGAGGATTGGCACAATCACTCTTTCAAGTAGGTGGAAACTTGGGTGGCTCTCTGGGCCCGTTGTTGGTGGCATTGTTGGTAGCGCCATTTGGCAGACAGTATATTGCCTGGTTTGCCGTACTTGCTTTGATTGCTATTTGGGTGATGATGCCTATTTGCCGGTGGTATCGTTCATATTTGAATCATCTTAAAAAACGTCCGATGCTTGCCAAAGTGCAAACTAAACGTCCGCTCTCTGCAAAGATGACAGCATTTGCTGTAGGGGTGCTACTGGTACTTATCTTCTCCAAATACATCTATATGGCCAGTTTAACGAGTTACTATACATTCTATCTTATACATAAGTTTGGTGTTACTGTTCAGCAATCGCAAATATACCTGTTTGTCTTTCTGGTAGCTACCGCTGCGGGTACATTGACGGGAGGACCGATAGGTGATAAGGTCGGTCGTAAATTCGTTATTTGGATTTCTATTCTTGGAACAGCTCCTTTCAGTATGCTGATGCCACATGTGGGACTCTTTTGGACAGTGATACTGAGTTTCTGTGTCGGTTTCATGCTTTCGTCCGCTTTTCCTGCTATCCTGTTATATGCACAAGAGTTGTTACCCGATAAGTTGGGACTTATATCAGGACTATTCTTCGGTTTTGCATTTGGTATTGCGGGTATAGCTTCGGCGGTATTGGGTAATATGGCTGATGATTACGGTATAGAAGCTGTATATAATGTATGTGCATTTATGCCATTGTTAGGACTGGTCGCATGGTTCTTACCTAACTTAAAGAAAAGATAAATGCAACCCATATATACACTTTTATAGTCATTTTGTTTGCAAAAACAACATAAATGTATTTTGTTTTGCAGTTTTTAAAATATACTTTCATTATCTTTGCACTTCCTTTTTTATTCTATGAAGTGGAAGAGAGAGACTTAACGAATTATTTTTGTACTTAAGATAGACTTTGTATTGATGAATTTAAAAACGCTTCTGCCAGTCGTGGCAGCTACAAGTATTTTGATGTGCGGACCTACTGTATTGTTGTATGCAGAACAATCGGATTTTGCTTCTCCCGAAGCTCCGGGATGGTTCCAAAAGAAAAAGAAGAGTGAAACCAAAGACACTGTTCAATCAAAGAATGAATATGAGAAGTTGACAGGTGATGGTGCTATCGTCCGTAAGGGCATGTTCAATGTTTACCAAAAAAAGAATGATTATTATTTCGAGGTTCCGGTAAAATTACTGGGACGTGATATGTTGGTGGTGAACAAGTTGCAACGTGTACCTTCCGAATTGAATGAAGCCGGAGTGAACCGTGGTACAAACTACGAGAATCAGATGGTACGTTTTGAATTGGATAAGGCTGCTAATAAATTGATGGTACGCCAAGGTCGTGCTTTACCTTTGTCACCGGATACGGACGCCATCCGTCAATCAGTACTCGACAATTATATCTCACCTTTAATTGCAGGTTTCAAGATAGAAGCATTCAGTAAAGATTCTACCACGGTACTGGTTAAAGTGAACGACATTTACGATGGTACGGAAACGAGTATCAATAACGTATTTACAAATATCAACTTAGGTACATCAGCCATTAAGAACTTGTCACGCATACTCTCTATCAAGTCTTTTGAGAATAACGTTGTGGCAACTTCCGAACTGACTACCAAAGTGACCGAAGGTACAACGAGTATTTATGTGACGGTAGAAGTCAGCTCTTCATTACTGCTACTGCCCGAACAACCTATGATGGGACGACTGGATAATCCACGTGTAGGATATTTCACCAACCCCTTATTAAACTATACCGATGGACAACAACGTGTGGATAAGAAGCAGTTCATTACCCGCTGGCGTCTTGAACCGAAACCGGAAGACCGGGAGCGTTATCTTCGTGGCGAGTTGGTAGAACCTGTCCGACCGATTGTATTCTATATAGAAAATTCTACTCCCCATCGTTGGAGAAAGTATATCAAACAAGGTATCGAGGACTGGCAGGTTGCCTTTGAACGTGCCGGATTCAAGAATGCGATTACCGCCATCGAACTGACGGATAGCATGAATGTGGATAAGGATGACGTCAACTATTCTGTTTTGACATACGCTGCATCTACCAAAGCAAATGCTATGGGCCCTTCTATTCTTGACCCACGTTCCGGTGAAATTCTGGAAGCCGACATTATGTGGTGGCACAATGTATTAGGTATGCTTCAGGAGTGGATTACGGTACAAACCGGAGTGGTTCGTCCCGAAGCTCGTGGCGTGAAGTTACCGGACGAGTTGATGGGAGATGCTATGCGTTTTGTAGCTTGTCACGAGGTAGGGCATTCATTGGGTCTACGTCATAACATGATGGGATCGTGGGCTTTTCCTACCGACTCATTGCGTTCCAAAGAGTTTACGGATCACATGAACAGTACTTCTTCCTCCATAATGGACTATGCTCGATTTAACTACATTGCCCAACCCGGTGACGGAGTGACAGTGCTTTCACCTCATATCGGTCCATACGACTTATTTGCCATTGAATACGGTTATCGCTGGTATGGCAAAGAAACACCGGAAGCGGAAAAAGATTTGCTTATTGATTTTCTGGATCGTCATACCGACCGATTGTACAAATACAGTGAAGCGCAAGATGTGCGCGATGCGGTAGACCCGCGTGCACAAAACGAGGATTTGGGCGATGATGCGGTAAAGTCTTCTTTACTGGGTATCGAGAATCTGAAACGAATCATTCCACAGATTATCCAATGGACTACTACGGGAGAAAAAGGACAGACTTACGAGGAGGCTTCCCGCTTGTATTATGCAGTAATCAATCAGTGGAACAACTATCTCTATCACGTATTGGCTAATATAGGTGGTATCTATTTGGAAAATACTACGGTAGGCGATGGACAGAAAACCTACACTTTTGTCGAAAAAGAGAAGCAGCAAGCTGCCTTGAAATTCTTATTAGATGAAGTGCTGACATATCCGAAGTGGTTGTTCGACACCGAAGTAGGAGAGTATACTTATCTATTGCGTAATACTCCGTTGGGAGTAGTGGAGAATGCACCTACGCAAGTTTTGAAGAATGCACAGTCGTACATTGTTTGGGACTTGTTATCCAATACCCGCCTGATGCGTATGTTGGAGAATGAATCGGTCAATGGAAAAAAAGCCTTTACGGTAGTTGACCTCATGGACGGCCTGCATCGCAGCATTTTTGCTACTACAGAACGGGGCGCATTAACCGATGTAATGACACGTGCATTGCAAAAGAATTTTGTGGATGCCCTAATTACTGCCGCTGCCGAAAGCGAAGCTGTGAAGATTAACAAGAAATTGATGGATAACCACTTCTTGCTGGATAATCAGACGCCTTTGTGCAGCTGTGATGAGCATGCCCACAAGTTGTACAGTGCCGATCGTATGGGTGCACCGCGTTCAGTTAACTTTTATGGCTCACAGATAAACCGTGTATCAGATGCTATTTCAGTGAAACGCGGCGAATTGCTTCGTATCAAAGATTTGTTGCAAAGTCGTTTGGGAACATCGCATACAGCTACAAAATATCATTATAAAGATTTGATTTTACGTATCAATACGGCATTAGGGATTTAACACATTTAGTTTTCATTAGAGTATTAATTTTATTTATTGTAACGCATGGAAAAACGCTTATTAATCGTTTTGCTATGCCTGGTGGGTGCTTTATCTTCTGTTTTTGCAGCAGATAGGAAAGTGCAGGGCGTAGTAATATCTTCAGAGGACAACCTTCCCCTTATCGGAGCATCCGTTTATATAACGACGGAGGATCTGAAGAAGGCAGGAAGTACTCAATCTACGATTGGTGTCATCACCGATGTAGACGGTAAGTTCTCTATATCAGTACCCTCGGGAGTAACCCGTCTCTTTTGCAGTTATGTGGGCTATGAAGTGCAGGAATTGAAGCTTGTTCCGGGCAAAGATCAATATGAAATAACTCTTCATATTTCTTCACAGATGTTGGATGCGGTAGTTGTAACCGGTTATCAAACGGTGGAACGCCGTAAATTGACGGCAGCTGTATCGAAACTGGATATCTCGGACGAAACAATTGGTGCAGTGAAAAGCATCGATCAGGCACTGGCCGGACAAGTAGCGGGTCTTTCTGTCAGCAATGCTTCGGGTGCACCGGGCTCTGCTGCAAGGATACGTATTCGTGGTACAGCTTCATTGAACGGTACGCAAGACCCTTTGTGGGTATTGGACGGTATTCCTTTGGAAGGAACTGATATCCCTAAAGTTGAGGAGATGAATGATATAGAGAATGTTCGTCAGTCGTCTATTGCCGGTCTTAATCCTGCTGATATTGAGAATATCACTGTGTTGAAAGATGCCGCAGCCACTGCCATCTACGGTGCACGTGCCGCTAACGGTGTTATTGTGATTACGACGAAGAAAGGTAAAGTGGGAAAGCCTGTTATCAACTTCTCTTCCCGATTCACCTATACACCTACATTGAGCACGAAACGCTTGAACTTGTTGAACTCCGGTGAGAAGGTAGATTTAGAGTTGGATATGATTCGCAATAACTATTCACCAGATAATAAGAAGGGTGGTGTATATAATATCCTTTCCAAATACAATGAAGTGGGCATCTTCCAGAAAGATGGATGGGGCGCATTGAGTTCAGGTACACAGGCTGATATTAATCGCTTGAAGACCATTAATACCGATTGGAGTGATGTGCTGTTCCGTGATGCTTTCAATCAGGAATACAACTTGAACCTTTCGGGTGGTACAGAGAAAGTGACCTACTATACATCTTTCGGTTACTCCAAAGAGAACGGTAACGTAGAAGGCGTAGGCATGGATCGTTTCAACCTTGTGGGCAAGACATCTTATAAGGTGAACCGCATGTTGAAGTTCGGCGTATCCTTGTTTGCCAATCGTCGCAAGAACACCTCTTATCTGACGGATAAATATGGAATGGCCAATCCGATGTACTATTCTCGTTTGGCCAATCCTTATTTTGAGTTGTATGACAAGGATGGTAATTACAATTACGATTATGACATCCAGAATAATACCGATACCGACCTTGGCTTCAACATTATGGAGGAGCGTAATAATGCTACCAACGAGAGCGTCGTAAACTCCTTCTCATCTATTTTTGATGCCGAATTACGCTTTAACGACAAATTGAAACTGACTTCTCAGTTTGGCTACCAGATGGACAAGACTTCTAAGGAGGAGATTGCCGACTGGAATAGCTATACCATGCGCGGCTATTACAAGCTGAGCGAATATACTGTGGGTGGCGTAAAGAAGAACTTCCTGCCTGTAGGTGGTGTGCAGAAATCATACGAAAACAGTAACTCGCAGATCACTTGGAAAGCAATGGGGGAGTATCGCGACAGCTTCAAAGACATACATGAACTGGAAGTGATGGTCGGTACCGAGTTGCGCAAGACCTGGTACGAAACACTTTTCTCCGCCGGATATGGCTTTGACCGCAAGACACTGACCACTAAACCGGTTATATTCCCTAACGAGAGCTATGCCAATACATGGCCTTTACACTCTACTACTTATAAGGAGAATGCATATGCGTCTTTCTTCTCTACTGCTTCTTATTCGTTGCTCAATCGCTATACGATAGGTGGAAGTATTCGTTTTGATGGTTCCGACCTCTTCGGGGTAGACAAGAAGTACCGTTATCTGCCTCTTTATTCAGTCAGTGCGTTGTGGCGTCTGTCCGAAGAACCGTTTATGAAACAAGCCAAGTGGATAGATAACTTGGTATTCCGTGCTTCTTACGGTTTGCAAGGAAACATTGACAAGAATACATCTCCTTTCCTTCTGGGTACTTATAAGGTAGAAAGTATCCTTCCGGGATATTTCGAAGATATGATTAATATCAACTCTGCTCCTAATCAGAAACTGCGTTGGGAAAAGACGCAATCGGTAAATACCGGCTTTGACTTTTCTGTATTTAACTCTGCCATCAACCTGAGCGTAGATTATTACTATCGAAAAGGTACCGACTTGATCGGTCTTCATATGCTTCCCCTTGAGTCCGGCTTTACCTCGATGACCGTAAACTGGGCGAGCATGGAAAACAAAGGTGTGGAAATAGCTCTTACTACCCGTAATATCACAACGAAGAATTTCTCTTGGTATACTACCCTTAACTTTGCTTATAATGGTAATAAGGTATTGCGTGAAACTATTCCCGAAGTTCAGAATACTCCCAGTCGGGAAGGGTATTCAGTAGGTGCAATCTTTGCACTGAAAACGGCTGGTGTAGATAAAGAAACCGGAAACATGATGTTCTACAATCCGAAAGGTGAGAAAGTGACTCTGAAGGAACTTTATCGCCTGGTGGACGAGTGGGGTATAGGTATTGCATCGTCCGACGTAACACCTGCCGAAGAGAGAACCTTCTACTCGTATGTAGGTACTACGGATGCTCCTTATACAGGTGGTTTTATCAATACCTTTACTTATAAGAATTGGGAACTGAGTGCTAACTTCTCCCTCACCATGGGCGGACACGTACGTACACGTCCCACCTACGATCTGATTCAGCCTGATTATGGTAAGAACTACAATCACGATGTGCTGAACCGTTGGACACCAGGTAATAAGGATGCTATATTCCCTGCATTCATGTCGGCTAGTGCCAATCCGGAAGAATATTATTGGTACAATAGCAAACCCATCTGGCGTGACCTTGACATTTGGGTGAAGAAGCTCAACTACGTGCGTTTGCAAAACTTGCGCTTAGGTTATCGCATTCCTGAAGTGCTCACCAAACGTCTGGGTATGAATGGGGCAACTGTATCTATTGAAGGACGTAATCTGTGTGTATTCGGTTCGGGATACGATAACTATTTGGATCCTGAGTCAATGGGGAATCCTTATGCAGCTCCCGTGCCTAAATCTTTGATATTCAGTTTAAGTTTGAACTTCTAAAAACGAGAGACAATGAAAAGAATATTAAGTTTGATGATAATAGGCTGTACGCTTCTGCTTACAGCATGCGATAACTACCTCGATATTCAGCCTACTGGTAGTGTCATCCCTAGTTCACTGGCTGAATACAGGGCGTTGATTGCTCGCTCGTATAAGACTGCAAGCGGCATGAGTGATCGGGGCATGGCCTGTCTTCGTTCGGATGAAATGCAAGTTCGAAATGAAGAATTCGACCAGAACGCTTACAAGGATATAGAATGTTGGAATGACTTGGAGGCTAATCCAAGCACTCTCTCATTCGGGTGGGAAAAGTATTACCAAGTACTTTTTATTTCCACGCAAATCATCGATAATAAAGGAGATATAAAAGATGGTAACCAGATAGACATTGACCAACTGGTGGGCGAAGCTTATTTGCTGCGTGCTTATATGCACTTCTTGCTGGTCAACCTTTACGGTCAACCTTATACCAAACCGGATGCACTCGAAACCAAGTCCATCCCCTTGAAACTAGACACAGACTTAGAGAAGCTTTTGAAGCGTAACACTGTGTTTGAAGTTTATACTTCCATACAGTTAGATCTTGATGAAGCACGCAAACTGATTACCACTTCCGAGTGGGAGGCAGGATATTCCTATCGTTTTAATACCACATCGGTTGATGCCTTTCAATCCCGTCTATCCCTTTACAAGGGTGAATGGCAGGATGCATTGACTGCTGCCAAAGCTGCACTTGCCAAGAAGTCTACGCTTGAGAATTTTAACGATGCTTCTGCCAATCTGCCTAATCTCTTCCAATCGGTAGAGAACATTACTGCACTCGAAATGCCTTTGAGTAATTCGGTCAATAATGCATCATTGGCTACTCCTTCTTTCTTGGCACTATACACCGATGGCGACCTTCGTCCTGACAAGTATTTTGCCAAGTCCGATGCCAACGGTTTCCGTAAGAGTCAAAAGGGTGGTAATAACAACTACTTGTGTACCTTCCGTACAGGTGAACTCTATCTGAATGCTGCTGAGGCTGCTGCTCAGTCCGATCTTCTGCCTGAAGCTCGTACACACTTACTGAACTTGATGGAGAAACGCTATACACCGGAGGCATATACAGAGAAAGTTACCGCAGTCAATGCCATGAGCAAAGAAGCATTAATCAGCGAAATCCTTAACGAGCGTGCCCGTGAACTAGCTTTCGAAGGTCACCGTTGGTTCGATCTTCGCCGTACAACCCGTCCTCGTTTGACGAAAGTACTGGATGGCAAAACCTTTGTACTCGAAGAAAACGATGCCCGCTATACACTAACTATTCCTAAGGAAGCGATTGAAGCTAATCCGGGACTACTAAATTAATGGTTATCTTACTTCCATGCTTCCACTAATATAATGAAACCCTTTATTCATCGTTGTTAGAGGTATGGTGGTAGCAATATTATTTGAGTGGAAGCAATTCGTTGCTTCCACTCATTTCTTTTTCTTCAACTCCTTCTTCAAATCTTGCACCTGCATGCTGAATAAGTCCAGATGCTTGAAGATGCGTGCCATAAACTCTTTCGATGCCCGGAAGCAGATGCGGGTGATGCGTACTTTATCAGCCGTGCAGTCTTCTATCTGTTCTACCGGTTCACTGGTCATGGCTGGGAAGAAGTTTCCTAATCCTTTAATATTCACAGTGCGCCCGCTTGCCAGAAAATCGGCGATGATATCCGGCAATTGTACCAGTACCGATTGTGCATCGCCTGTCTGCAATGAGCTTCTTTCTGCCAGTCTCTCGGCAATCTCTTTGTTGCTCACTGGTTCGGACTGTACTACTTTCGATGCGGCATAGTAGCGCACCACTTCCTTGTCTCCACTCTTGTCCACCTTTTTGCGGACTGTGTAATTCATTGCCATAGCTTTCTTATTGTTTAACGTAACAGGTATAGGGACTTAGCTTCTTACACATCAGTTCTTAGCCTATTACACATTACGACTGAGTAATCAAAACATCCGGATCTTTTGAGTAAAAAGATGGGGATCTATTGATATAAAACATCCGGGTCTTTTGGGGTAAAAGACCCGGATGTTTTCATGGAAAAGGTCCCGATATTGTGACCTCTCAGAATACGTCTCAAAGGTACTCAGTCCTAGTAAGAAATCCAATAGATATAGGACTTATTTATGCTGAAAGTGAATGTTTGGTAAATGAGACTAGTATCTGTGCAGATAGATAAAGAGCTTTCTGTTTTTTCCGTTCATCCCTTTATTTCCGTCGTTCATACCGTATTTTATGTCGTTCGGAAAGTATTTTTGCATTTTGCTTTCCTCTTTCTTATATTTGTTCATATCTTAAATGTATGCGGTATGCGAGAATATGGAAAGGAACAGGGGAATCAGCTAAGTAGAGCGATTGCTAATAATGAATCCGGAAATAAGCAGTTGAAAAAGTTTGTGGATAATAGGATGGCTGTTTATCATCATAATGACCAACTTGCGCAAATGCGATTAATTAGAAATAATACTATTCAGCGTACAAAATATAAAGTGGCGGAAGATTATGATACCGCTCATATCATTATTAATGAAAATGATTTTAGCGCAGCTAGAAGCAATTCATTTACGTACTTATCTGATTCAATAAGCATAAGGCAAAGAATACAAGAACATCAAAGTTCTTTTGTTCCTAAAACAATTGGAGTAAACAGTACAAAGTTTACAGTTTGTGGTGGTTATGGAGCTATTCATAATTTTATAGTTACAAATAAGTGGAATACTTTGCTTAATAAGAATTATGTAGCTGCCGATGTTCCTGCCAGCGATCATGTAGAAAAGACCTTACTGGATAAATGTGGTGATAATATCTTAGGGGTTAGTACGGCTGTATGTCAGGACAGATGCATTCCTATGATAATGAATGGATATGATGAACGAAAGCCTATTTATACTCATGATACAACCGGTTTTAAGGTATATGGTAAAAATGGAAAATATCCAGTAGGAGACACTGCTTTTAAAACCGTTGAAAGAGATAATTTATGTACAAGAGTTGATCAGTATGGAGAATCAAGTTTAACAGAGCTGGAGCAAATAATATACAATGATTTCACTTGATTCATCCTTCAACGGATCTCTCTCTTATAGATAAATAAAAAATCCTAATCATTGATTAGGATTTTCTTTTGTGGAGCGTATCGGACTCGAACCGATCACCTCGACACTGCCAGTGTCGCGCTCTAGCCAGATGAGCTAACGCCCCGTTGCTAACGTTTGCGGAACTCCCGCATTTTTTGATGGCGCAAATATAATGCATTATTCTGAAATAATTGCTATGTTTGCGAAACAAATTGAAAAAATGCGTTATGCTGATATATAATACAACTTATCATGTAGAAGAAGGACAGGAAAAATACTTCTTGGTGTGGATGCAGGAATATTATCTTCCTGAAGTAGCGAAGAACGGAACATTGACTGCTCCGCGCATTGCCCGTATCTTGAGTCACATTGAAGAAGGTAGTATCTGTTTTTCCGTGCAGTTTGAAGTAGAAGACTCTGCTAAGCTGCATCGCTGGCATCAGGAACAAGGAGTGAAGCTGAACGAGGAATTGCTGAAAACTTTTAAAGACAAAGCTATTGGCTTTCCTACATTGATGGAGGTAATAGAGTGATACATCCGGTAAAGGAAAAAATCATTTTGGGCATTGACCCCGGTACTACCATTATGGGCTATGGAATTCTCCGCATAGTGGGGACAAAGCCTGAAATGATAGCAATGGGCATTATTGACCTCCGTAAGTTTGGCAACCATTATCTGAAGTTGCGCCATATTCACGAACGGGTGTTGAGCATTATTGAAAGCTACTTGCCGGACGAACTTGCTATTGAAGCCCCATTTTTCGGGAAGAATGTACAATCCATGCTGAAGTTGGGGCGTGCACAAGGAGTAGCTATGGCAGTTGCTTTAAGCAGAGACATTCCTATTACCGAATATGCTCCCCTGAAAATAAAGATGGCGATTACCGGAAATGGTCAGGCGTCCAAAGAACAGGTGGCCGACATGCTACAGCGCATGCTTCGTTTTCCTAAAGAAGATATGCCGACCTTTATGGATGCCACCGATGGGCTTGCCGCCGCTTATTGCCATTATCTGCAAATGGGACGCCCTGCTGTAGAAAAAGGCTATCACGGCTGGAAGGACTTCATTGCTAAAAATCCGGATAAGGTGAAGAAATGATAAGATAAGAAGATGATAACATTAAATCTGAATTATATTTAATACTTAAAAATAGTATCATGAAATTGAATGAACTTGCCATTATTGGAGTTGCTGCGACAACAGTCGTAAGTTGTGCTCCTGCGAAGAAAGAATACACTTCGTATGAACTTTATCCCGTTCGTTCGGGCAGCTTGACGGAAATGGAATATACTCCTGCCGTTACACAATTTTCCTTGTGGTCACCTACAGCCGATGAAGTTCGTTTGATGTTGTTCGACGCAGGAGACGGCGGGCATGCATACGAAACTGTAAGTATGGAGCCGTCGGAAGATGGAACCTGGAAAGCTAAAGTCGAGAAAGACTTGAAAGGTAAATTCTACACATTCAATGTGAAGATCAATGATAAATGGTTGGGAGATACTCCGGGTATCAATGCCAAAGCCGTAGGCGTGAATGGTAAGCGGGCAGCAATTCTTGATATGAAGTCCACCGATCCTGAAGGTTGGGCAAACGACAAGCGCCCCGCATTGGCTTCTCCGGCAGATGTTATCATCTACGAGATGCATCATCGTGATTTCTCTATCGACCCCTCATCGGGTATTAAGAATAAAGGTAAATTCCTGGCACTTACCGAGCAAGGTACAGTGAGCCTTGATAATTTATCTACGGGCATCGATCACCTGAAAGAGTTGGGCGTAACTCATGTTCATATTCTTCCTTCGTACGATTACGCTTCGGTGGATGAAACGAAACTCGATGAGAATAAATATAACTGGGGATATGATCCGCAGAATTATAATGTGCCCGATGGCTCGTACTCTACCGATCCTTATAAACCGGAAGTTCGTATCCGTGAGTTCAAGCAGATGGTGCAGGCTTTGCATAAGGCAGGTATCCGTGTCGTATTGGATGTAGTGTACAATCATACTTTCAACACAGCAGATAGCAACTTCGAACGTACCGTTCCCGGTTACTTCTATCGTCAGAAACCGGATGGCACTTATGCTGATGGTTCGGCTTGTGGTAATGAAACAGCCAGCAACCGTGCTATGATGCGCAAATACATGGTAGAGTCCGTACAGCATTGGATTAACGAATATCATATCGACGGCTTCCGTTTCGACTTGATGGGTATTCATGATATCGAAACGATGAACGAAATTCGCAAGGCTGCAACGGCTATCGATCCTACTATCTTTATATATGGTGAAGGTTGGGCAGCTCAGGCTCCGCAGATGTCACAAGACTCTTTGGCAATGAAAGCCAATACATATAAAATGCCGGGTATCGCTGCTTTCTCCGATGAAATGCGTGATGCCTTGCGTGGTCCGTTTAATGACAATCATCAGGGTGCTTTCCTTGCAGGACTTCCCGGTGGAGAGGCAAGTATCAAGTTTGGTATTGTAGGAGCTATCAAGCATCCGCAAGTTGACAATGATTCGGTAAATTATAGCAAGGCTCCATGGGCTGAACAACCCACGCAGATGATCAGTTACGTATCTTGCCATGACGATATGTGCTTGGTAGACAGACTGAAATCAAGTATTCCGGGCATTACTCCCGAAGAATTGTCTAAACTGGACAAACTGGCACAAACGGCTGTCTTTACTTCACAAGGTATACCGTTTATCTATGCCGGCGAAGAAGTGATGCGTGATAAGAAAGGCGTACACAACAGCTTCGAGAGCCCCGATTCTATCAATGCCATAAACTGGAAAGGCAAGATGGAACATGCCGATGTCTTTGCTTATTATAAAGGTTTGATACAGCTTCGTAAGAATCATCCCGCTTTCCGTATGGGTAATGCCGACTTAGTACGTAAACATCTCGAATTCCTGCCCGTTGAGGGTAGCAATGTGGTGGCCTACCGACTGAAGGATCGTGCCAATGGCGATACATGGAATGACATCATCGTAGTACTGAACTCTCGCAAGCAACCTGCCAAACTGACGGTGCCCGAAGGCAAGTATACCGTTGTTTGCAAGGATGGTTTCATCAATGAACAGGGCTTGGGAACGGTGTATGGAGGCGAAATAATGGTTCCTGCTCAATCTGCTTTGATTATGTATAATTGATGAAGAATGGAAGGAGGAAAACTCATCCATGCAGCAAGATGCGGAGAGCGAACATTGACTTTATGCACCGTCATGAGAAGTCTCTCCGCCAATCAGACGAACCATTGAATATAAATTATGAGGTGGAATCAAGGAAAGAAAGGCTGAGAAATATTTCATTGAAGGCTACCTTTATTATATTCCAAATCAGTGTTTTTCTGATGATGATTTGTTCCGTCTTTCTTTGCATTGTAGGAATAGTTGCTTTCTTTACGCAAACAGATTTGCTACATTTGTTGCGCAACTTCTTGTTTGTCGGCGTAATGGGTACTTTGGTGGTGATTTGTGGAATAGCCTTCATTGGTCTTTGTCCCATAACATGGGCTATGATAATAGATTCCTTTAAGAATTGCTTCAGAAATAAAAGATGATTCTCTATTTTTAGGTTATCTTTGCACCATCGACTATATAAAATAGATTTGAAATGGCGCAACAACATACTATTCACATAGCGGGGGGCGTAGTACGCAACCCGCTTGTTCGTTTATCCCAACATGTAACACTCGACTTCCTGGATGGTGAACACATTGCCGTTGTAGGCCCTAATGGAGCTGGTAAAAGTCTGTTAGTGGATATGCTGACAGGTAAATATCCTCTGAAGGAAGGAGAATTGACTTATGATTTTTCACCTTCGACTACTCAAACTGTTTACGATAATATCAAGTATATCGCTTTTCGTGATACATACGGTTCTGCCGATGCCAACTATTATTATCAGCAACGTTGGAATGCACACGATCAGGAGGACGCTCCTTTGGTAAGCGAGATGTTGGGAGAAGTGAAAGACGATGCACTGAAACAACTGCTTTTTGAACTCTTTCGTATTGAGCCGATGCTCGACAAGAAAATCATTCTCCTTTCCAGTGGCGAGCTACGTAAATTTCAGCTGACAAAGACTTTGCTCACTGCTCCTCGCATTCTTATTATGGATAATCCTTTCATCGGGCTGGATGCTCCGACCCGTGAACTCCTGTTTAATCTGCTAGAACAGCTTACCCGCCTGGGTACATTGCAAATTGTTTTAGTGCTTTCCATGCTGGATGATATCCCTTCGTTCATTACTCACGTAGTGCCCGTCAATGAGATGAAGGTGGGTGGGAAGATGGAACGTGAAGCGTATATCGAAGCATTCCGTGCACAAGATGTAGTGGTCCCAATGGACGAATTGCAGCAACGCATCCTCGACTTGCCATACGATAACAATAACTATACTTCGGATGAAGTGGTAAAGTTGAATAAGGTTAGCATTCGCTATGATGACCGTACCATCTTGAAGGAACTGGACTGGACAGTAATGCGCGGTGAAAAGTGGGCATTGAGCGGAGAGAACGGTGCGGGAAAATCCACTTTACTCAGTCTGGTGTGTGCAGATAATCCTCAGTCGTATGCTTGCGATATCAGTTTGTTTGGTAGAAAACGTGGAACAGGTGAAAGTATTTGGGAGATTAAGAAGCATATCGGTTACGTCAGTCCCGAAATGCACCGTGCCTATTTGAAAAACCTACCAGCTATAGAAATCGTTGCCTCAGGATTACATGATAGTATCGGGTTGTATAAACGTCCCAAAGAAGAGCAAATGGCTGTCTGCGAGTGGTGGATGGATGCCTTCGGTATTGCTGCCTTGAAAGATAAACCTTTTCTGCAATTATCCAGCGGCGAACAACGCCTGGCATTATTGGCACGAGCTTTTGTCAAAGACCCCGAATTGTTGATTCTCGACGAACCCCTGCACGGGCTTGATACTTACAATCGCCGTCGGGTGAAGAAGATAATCGAAGCCTTCTGCCGCCGTCGGGACAAAACGATGATAATGGTGACACATTATGAAAACGAGTTGCCAGGCACCATTACCGACCGCTTGTTTTTGAAACGTAATCGTTAATAGGCATCGGTATATCTCATTCTTTCTGTTATTCTAAAGGAGGTTTTATTCCCAGTACGATAGTAAAGAACAGATAGAGTTCTATTCTGCTTCTCAAAAACTTCAATGTATCTGAAATATGATGTTCTACCACTTTCTCTGATATCGAAAGCAATTCTGCTATTTCTTTATAAGTAAGATGCTGTTCGCGGCTAAGCCGGAATACCTCCTGAGCGCGTGGAGGTAATTGTGTGATGAGGAACCTGACATACTCAAGAAGATCCGAAGCCTCTAATTCTTCCTCAATACTATATGACTCTTCGACAGCTTCTACCAATGTCATTTTGTAGAAATCTTCATTGAAAGATTTGCGAAACTTGTTGAAGATAATATTACGAGTCATGATGAATAGTAAACCCTCGAAATTCTTATTCTCATCAATAAAGGTACGTACATCCCATAGCTTGACGAATACTTCATGTACTATTTCTTCAGCATCTGCGGTTGAGGTAATATAGAGACGTGTAAAATCGTAAACTTTAGTCCACAAGCTTCTATAGAGATACTCGAAAGCCGATTCATCCCCATCTTTTAACTTATGTATCGCTACTTCTTCTAGCATATTTATTCTCTATATTGGTCGCAAAAATAAGACAAATAACCATAAAGTACAACTTTGCACAAAAGTTATTGATTATAAAAAAAAGATTAGGTTTGAGGGGGGGACATCTTTTATCTGCGTGTATTTATTGTATAAGCGCAGATAAAAGATGAAAATATTAAATGAGAAACTGATAAATCTGGTAGAAAAATGCTTTCGTAATGAATCTACTGAAGAAGATAGGAGAATACTGTCTGAAGCAGAAGAAGTACAGCATTGCATGGAAAAGCAGTGGCGTCAGGGTGGAACTATAATAGATAAGAATAGAGAGGAGCGCATTTGGAACAAAGTTCAGAGAAGTTGTAAGCAAACTTCCAACTTTAATACCCGGAGGACTTTTTACTGGAAATGGGCAGCAGCTAGTGTTATTATCCTGCTTATGTTGGGAGGTACCTTGCTGTTGAACAATGAAGGAGGTGATAAACCAATGGAATATAATGAGGTTTATGCCGATGGATGTCGTACGCTACTATTGCCGGATAGTAGTAAAGTGTGGCTTCAATCGGGAAGCACGTTATGCTATGCTCGTAACTTTGACCACCAACGTGATGTACACTTGAAGGGGGATGCTATTTTTGAAGTAAATCGACAAGAGGAGAATCCGTTTCGCGTATATATTGATGAAGCATTTGTTGAGGTAAAAGGAACCGTGTTTCGTGTGAATAGCGATGAAGATTATAGTGAAGTGACTTTATTCAGCGGACACATTGATTTGCATGCTCAGACCACTAAACAAGTTGTTTCGATGGTGCCTAACCAACGTGCATTCATTGATCACAATAATAATGTAACATTGAAAACAATAGACTGCTTAAAGTGGGAAGACGGTCGATATGTATTTAATGAGTTACAATTGGACTCATTGCTGAGAGTTATTAATGATATATATGGCATACATGTCGTACTGGATAAGGGCATTTCTCCTCTCAGCCAGTTTAGCGGAAGTATTTATTTTGACGATATACCTTTGACCGTCATCCGGAAAATATGTTATAACCTGAATCTGGAATATCACGCAAATGAAAAGGAAGTAGTAATCTACAAACCTCAGAATAACAAATAATCTATAGAAATTATAAACCGAGAATTATTAATATTAAGTCTAATTTAAACTATTAAAAACATGAGAAAATGTTTTAGTATTGTTAGGGAGCGACTGACAGCTGTCTTTATTCTTCTTGTCTTGTCTTTTGCTCCGACATTGGCCTCTACAGCGCAGAGTGATATTACGTTGAGAGGTAAATCTATATCGGCTAAAGAAGCTATCCAACTAATTCAGAAGAATAGCGGATATACTTTCTTTTATAAAAAGAGCGACTTGGACAGAGTTCCCCAACGAAACATTGATTGTACCGGCAATATCGAAGAGGTACTTGCCGCTGTATTTGGAGGAGTTTTGGAATACCAGATTAAAGGCAAAGAAGTTATTCTACGTTCTAATCCCGAACCAAAAGTTGCCGAAACCAAAACAGTGAAGCAACAAGCGAACAATGTCACCATTAAAGGTATGGTGAAAGATAAAACGGGTGAATCTTTGATTGGCGCTTCTGTTGTAGAGAAAGGTGCTACTGGTAACGGAGTAGTAACCGATATGGATGGTCGATTCACGTTGACTGTACCGGTAGGATCTCAGATTGAGATTAGCTACATTGGATACCTAAGCCAAACACATACAATAAAAGCAGGTGTGACACATTATGATATTACACTTGTAGAAGATAACCAGACACTCGCCGAAGTAGTTGTAGTGGGTTATGGTACTCAGAAGAAAGTTAACTTGACCGGTTCTGTTTCATCTGTAAGCACAGATGAAATCAAAGATCGTGTACAGTCCAACGTTCTTGCTGCAGTGCAGGGAACCGTACCAGGGGTAACCATTATTTCACGGCCGGGTAGTACACCGAGTATTAACTTCCGTGGGCGTGGTAACCTTGGGTCTTCTTCACCACTTTTTGTTATTGATGGAGCTATTGCTGACGCCACATTTTTTTCTAACCTTGATCCCAACAGTATCGAATCTATCTCATTCTTAAAAGACGCAGCTTCATCCGCAATTTATGGCTCACGTGCAGCTTATGGTGTAGTTCTGGTAAAGACGAAGGGCGGTAAGGCCGAAAAGATGAATGTATCTTATAGCGGTCTGGTAGGTATGAAGATGCCTACTTACCTGCCCGACGTACTTGATTCTTGGGATTATGCCAGTTTGCTGAACGAAGCCCGATACAACAACAAACCCGATGGTGGTAAAACCCAAGCATATACAGAAGAAGAAATCGGATGGTTCAGAGATGGAAGTAAGCCCGATCTTTATCCGAACACTGATTGGGCAGATCTCGTACTCGACAAGCATATTCTTACTACTCAACATTCGCTTACTTTTAGTGGCGGTAGTGACAAGGTTCGTTTTTTTAGCAACGTAGGTTACTTGTTCGATGATAACTTTTCGCCTGGTGTCAGTAGCGATCGCTATAACTTTAGTGTGAATGTACAGAGTGATATAACCAAATGGTTGACCTTGAAAACGGATGTTAAATATATACGTAATACATCTGATACAAAGAATGGACAGGCTTGGTTTGGTAACTTTGTTATGGTTCCTTCTATCATGGTAGCACAGCACTCTAATGGGGAGTGGGGTAGCATTGCCGGCGGTAAAGATGCTACGCAAACTTTTATGAACAGTAACCCACTGCGTGCTCTCAGCTATGCAAACTGGGGCAAGAGCTCAACTGAAAATACCATTTATGATTTGGGCTTTGACATAAAGCCAGTCAAGAATCTGGTGGTTTCAGGGCAGTTGGATTATAAGAGATATGAATATAAATCTAAAAGTTATACTGCTGATCATCCTGGTATCAAACATTTTAACACTGGATTGGAAATACCCGGTACGGCAAGTTCAAATCCTAATGAAATGTCAATGAACTGGCAGACTACCAGTAATTTGATGACTACTTTAACTGCAAGATACGATTTGACTATTGGTGATCATGCCTTGAATCTGCTGGCAGGTACTTCATATGAGCATTATAACTTCGAGCGTCTGTATGCAAAACGTAATGATTTTGTAAGTGATGGATTGCAGGATATTGAGCAAGGTAATAATCTATCCAAAGACTTCCCTGATGGCAGCCATATTTTGGAAAGCAAGATGCTCTCTTACTTTGGACGTATCAACTACTCCTTCATGGATCGCTATCTGCTGGAAGCCAACTTGCGCGCTGATGCTTCTTCACGTTTCCACAAGGATAACCGTTGGGGCATATTTCCTTCTTTCTCTGCCGGCTGGCGCATCAGCGAAGAAGAATTCATGGAGTCCGTCGACTGGATTTCAAACTTGAAGTTGAGAGCTTCTTACGGTACTTTGGGTAATATCAATAACGTGGGCTACTACGATTACTTCCAGCTATTGAGCAGTTCTTCCGACTATAATTTCAGTGACGTTCCAGTGAAAGGTATTCTCGAAGCACAAATACCTAATAAATCTCTATCTTGGGAAACAGTAGCTCTGACTGACATTGGTTTTGACGTTGATCTATTCAATAACAAATTGAGCGTAACGGCTGATTATTATATCAAGAATACAAGTGACATCCTTTTGGGATATAATGTGCCGAGAGAAACTGGTATATGGACAACTCCTTCTATGAACTTGGCAAAAGTGCGCAATAAAGGTTTTGAGTTAGCTGTAACACATCGCAATCAGATTGGTGATTTCTCTTATTCTGTCAGTGCAAACATTGCTACCAATAATAATAAGATTATAGATTTGGCAGGTTCCGACAACATGATTCAGAGTGGTGGTGACCTGATACGTTATATCTTGAAAGAAGGAGAGTCTATCGGCGCATATTATGGATTAAAGACAGATGGATTATACTCTCAGGAAGATATTGATGCCGGACATTACTATATTTACGGACGTCATCCCAAAGCCGGTGACATAAAATATATTCCTCAAAGAGAAGGTGCGAAGTATTATAGTGACCTTACTGAAGAACAGAAAAAAGCTGGTGATACCTCGCAAGCCTCCATCAACGATGACGACCGTACCATTATCGGTAAGGATGTGCCCGATTTTACTTATGGTTTAAACATCAGTCTACAATACAAGAACTTTGAATTGTCAGTCTTTGGACAAGGTACAGGCGGTACAGATGTTGCGTTTGAATCGGAACAAGTATTCGGCTTTATGCTGAATTCTAACCCCAGAAAGTTCCATTTGCAACGCTGGACGGAAGATAATCCTAATCGTTATGCACCGGTTCCCCGTTTGTACGGTGGTGTTTCCAATGATGAGTACAATAAGAAATTCTCTGAATATGAGTTGTTCGATGCCGATTATTTCCGTATCAAGACTATCAGTTTGGGTTATATGGTTCCTGCTAATATCGTAAAATCCTGGGGACTTTCTTCTCTGAAATTCTTCTTGACCGGTGAGAACCTGCTTACGTTCCGTGCAGACAAAATTATGAAAGACTTCGATCCGGAAGCTGCATCCGGTCGTGGAGTTGGTGCTTTTGGTACCAAGTCTGTAGCGTTTGGAGTTAATCTGTCATTCTAATATTATAAAAGCAAAAGTTATGAAACTTAAATTCAAATATATTACATTTTCGGCACTGTTGTGCGTGTCGGTGAGTTCTTGTGATTTGGATGTTATTCCTCCTTCTGACATTGCCACCGAAACTTTTTGGAAGACTGATAAGGATGCTTGGGCTGCTTTAAATGGTTTGTATGCCGAGCTATCCGGTATGGATATCTGGGATGAAATGTGTACTGACAATGCCCATAGCCATAAGCCTTGGGAAGGTCCGTATGAATTGGTACAAACCAATGGCATAACTGCTGGTGATGATAACTGGAACTACAGCTACAGTACTATACGCGTTGCCAATACATTTATACTTAATGTAGACCAGTGCGACATGGACGAGAAGCTGAAAGAACGTATGAAAGCCGAAGCCCGATTCTTCCGTGCATGGAGATATCTGGAACTGACTCTCAAGTTTGGTAAAGCATATATCTTTACCGATGTGCCCGATTACAATGTACCTAATGTACCGCGTGACCCGGTAGAAAAAGTACGTGAGTTTATATTAACCGAACTCAAGCAGATTGCCGATATTCTGCCTGACAGTTACGATGACAGCGAATTCAATGAAGCAAGCCGAATCACACGTGCTGCTGCCTTGTCGCTGCGTGCGCGTGCCGCTCTTTATTTTGGCAACTATGCAGAGGCGGAAGCTTCGGCAAATCTGGTTATCTCCGAAGGGCATCATTCACTTTTTCGCGTAACAGCACTCAATGCAGCTCAAACCAAGGAAGCAGCCGAGATGGATAAATACATTGATTTCGACCATTTAGCATCGTTGGGTGTGACAAAAGAAAAGTTTATGCTGGGTTTATTCAGTTATGAAACATTGTGGCATAAAGAAAATGCCAGTCCTACCAATCCCGAGTACATCTTGACACGTGAGTACATGGCAGATGATAATAACAATGACTGGACACGCTACACTTACATTCGTCCTAGCCAAATGGGTTCCGGTTATTCTTCTTTCGAGCCGATGCAGGATTTGATCGACGCTTATTGGGATATTGATGGTAAGACTGTTCGCCCGAAGATCACGGAAGAGAATAGACGTGCTATGTATTCAGATATGTGGATGAAATATTTTACGACTACCGGTAAAGATAAAGATGGAAGAACAACTTATGCATCTATATCTCCTAGCACCTTCAGGGCTAAAGTGCCTGAACTTGAGTTGAAATCGATTCCTTATATGAACGAATTCCTTAATCGTGACAGCCGCTTGTATGCATCTATTTTGTTCCCACTGAAAGGTTGGCAAGAAACTGATTTCACGGGTGACTTCTATTATATGTGGGATCCTTTTAAGGTAGGAGATGACGGTAATGAATCTTGGACAGGTTATAGCTATCGTAAATTAGTATCTCTGACGGCTTACCAAGGGTGGGCTAGTGTAGAAGATTATCCGCTTCTCCGTTATGCCGAGGTATTGCTGACTTTTGCTGAAGCCCGTGTCATGAATAAAGGATGGGACGATGAAGCGAGAAAAGCAATAAACGATTTGCGTGACCGTTGTGGTATGCCCGATGCACCCGTCAGCCTGAGTAAAGACGCTGCATTAGAGCTTGTTCGTAACGAACGCCGCATTGAACTTGCTGCTGAAGGGCATCGTTTTGACGACATTCGTCGTTACGGAGTGGAATATTGCCGCGAAGTAATGAATGGAGAGAGTACTGCACCTTGTGGTGGTTTTGATGTGAAGGAGCAGAAGTGGAACAAGTATGTTGTTATTGATAAAACTTGGGGTGATCGTCTCTTATTGATGCCTATCCCAACCGGTGCTATGGATGTGAATCCTCTGTTGAAGGATGACCAAAATCCGGGATATTAATGGGAATGCTTAGAGTAAAAACTTTATAGTTTGATATTTTAGTAACGGGATATATCGGAGAATTCAGGTATATCCCGTATCTTTATCAAGGAAAATACATTGTTTCTCACGGATTCTTATATATACTAATTAAAAACATTGATTGGAAATGAAACTTCTCGTTAAAACGCTATTGGTCATTCTGTTATTGAGTACAGTGGCTATTATGAATGCCCAAAATTTGAAAGTATATGATATGTCCTCATTCGGACTGAAACCAGATACAAAAAAGAATGCTTCTCCAGTATTGCAGAAAGCTCTTCAAAAGATTAAATCAGAGTATAAAGAAGGGGACAGTGTTGTGATACGCTTCGCCGAAGGGCAGTATAACTTCTATGAAAAAGGAGCTGCTATTCGTGAGTATTACATCTCTAACCACGATCAGGACAATCCTAAAAAAGTAGGCATTGCGTTGGAAGGAATGAAAAACTTGTCTTTAGATGGTAACGGTGCACAATTTATATTTCATGGGCGTATGCTTCCGGTTTCTTTGTTGCATTCTACAAATTGTAGCTTGAGGAATTTTAGTATCGATTTTACTACACCCCACATCGCTCAGATAAAAATAGTGGAAAGCAATCCGGAGACTGGGATAACCTTTGAACCTGCTCCATGGGTGAATTATCGCATAACCAAGGATTCTATTTTCGAAACATACGGTGAAGGATGGGATGTACGCCCTAGCTGGGGAGTTGTCTTTGATGGCGAAACCAGACATTTGGTCTATAATACCGGTGATCTTAGTTGTAAAACGAAAGGTGCTTACGAAGTTTCTCCACGTCGCATTAATGTTCCATTATGGAAAGAGAAGAGTCTCAAACCCGGTATGTTCTTCATTATGCGTGGATGGGGACGTCCCACTCCGGGTATATTCCTTTCGCATGACTTGAACACAATGATCGATAACGTGAAGGTACATTATGCCGAGGGAATGGGCTTGTTAGCTCAATTCAGCGAGAATATTACTCTTGAGAAATTTGGGGTATGTTTGAAGGGCGACGATGATCCCCGTTATTTCACTACGCAGGCGGATGCCACCCACTTCTCCGGATGTAAAGGTAAGATTATTTCTTGTAACGGACTCTACGAAGGTATGATGGATGATGCCATCAATGTACACGGTACTTATCTGAAAGTCGTGAAACGTGTAGATGACCATACTTTGGTAGGAAGATATATGCACGACCAGGCATGGGGCTTTGAATGGGGATGTCCGGACGATGAGGTACAATTTGTACGTTCGCAGACCATGGAGTTAGTAAGCAACCCTAATTATATTACATCTATCCGTCCTTATGATAAAGATCAGATTGATGGTGCCCGTGAATACTGCATCACCTTTAAAGAACCTTTAGATGCAGCGATTAACGAAAGTGAAGGTTTCGGCATTGAAAACCTTACATGGACTCCCGAAGTTCTGTTTGCGGACAATATAATTCGCAATAATCGTGCACGGGGAGCATTATTCAGTACTCCACGTAAAACGGTAGTCGAGAATAACCTGTTCGACCATACCTCCGGTACGGCAATTCTTTTGTGCGGCGATTGCAATGGGTGGTTTGAAACAGGTGCTTGCCGTGACGTAACTATCCGCAATAATCGCTTTATAAATGCGTTGACCAGCCTTTACCAATTTACCGAAGCAGTCATTTCTATTTATCCTGAAATCCCTGATTTAGCCGGACAGCAGAAATATTTCCATGGTGGTAAAGATGGAGGTATTGTGATCGAAAACAATGAGTTTGATACATTCGACTCGCCCATAGTGTATGCTAAGTCGGTAGATGGATTACTATTCCGTGGCAACATCATAAAGAAAAATTCCGAATTTGTTCCTTTCCACTCTAACAAGAGCCGGTTTATCCTGAAGCGTGTTACCAATGTGAACCTCGAAGAATAAAAGTAGAGTTGGTTACAATATCTATTTCTTTAGGGAACTATTCTGAGATATAAATCGTTATATTTATACAGTAACTGTTTAAACTATTTATACCATGAAGTTTTTTATTGATACAGCCAATTTAGATCAAATTCGGGAAGCATACGATATGGGTGTACTCGACGGTGTCACTACCAATCCTTCGCTTATGGCGAAAGAAGGTATCAAAGGTGTTGAAAACCAGCGTAAGCATTATGTAGAAATCTGCAACATTGTGCAGGGAGATGTTAGTGCTGAAGTCATTGCTACGGATTATGAAGGCATGATTAAAGAAGGCGAAGAACTGGCTGCTTTGAATCCTCATATTGTAGTGAAGGTGCCTTGTATTGCCGACGGCATTAAAGCGATTAAATATTTTTCGGGAAAAGGTATCCGTACGAATTGTACTTTAGTTTTCTCCGTAGGTCAGGCATTGCTTGCCGCTAAGGCGGGTGCTACTTACGTTTCTCCATTTGTGGGACGACTTGATGACATCTGCGAAAATGGGGTGGCTTTGGTAGGGCAAATTGTGGAAATGTACCATTATTATGGCTACTCCACTCAGGTGCTTGCAGCGTCTATACGCAATACAGCGCACATTATACAGTGTATAGAAGTTGGTGCCGATGTAGCTACCTGCCCGCTTTCAGCCATCAAAGGTTTACTTAATCACCCGTTGACGGATGCCGGTTTGCAGAGATTCCTGGAAGACTACAAACGTGTAAACGGATAACCTAAAAATCCTATAAGCCTATCTTTCATTGCATTTATTGACTTATTTTGGTGAGAATTAGAATAAAAACATCTATTTTTGTGCTTTGTATAATATAAGATAAGGCACCAATGAAAGAAAGGGTTATAGGGTTAGTCAAAACTTACTGTTTGCTTGTTTGCATTTTTGTAATTCAGAAGCCGTTGTTTATGCTGTATTACCAGTCGCAATATACGGATGTTTCTTGTGTGGACTGGCTTAGTGTTATTTGGCACGGATTGCCTTTAGACTTATCTTTAGCCGGTTATCTGACAGCTATTCCCGGTTTTCTTTTCATCGTATCTGCATGGTCGCTTTCTAAAACCCTTCATCGCATTTGGTGCATTTACTTCCTTTTCGTTTCTGTTTTGCTCGCTATTATATTCACTGTTGATTTAGGATTGTATGAATATTGGGGTTTCCGCCTGGATGCTACGCCTTTATTTTATTTCTTTTCTTCTCCTAAGGATGCAATTGCCAGTGTCAGCATTTGGATGGTGTTGGCAGGAATTGTAGCGATGGTTATATACGCAGCAATACTTTATAACATCTTTAAGGCGGTGTTATTAAGAAAAAAACAACTCTTGCAGATGAAGTTGCCTTACCGTAGGTTAAGAGTATCCGGAGTCTTATTATTGTTGACGGGGTTGCTCTTTATTCCGATTCGCGGAGGATTTACAGTTTCTACTATGAATGTGGGCAAAGTATATTTCAGTCCAAACCAGAAGTTGAACCATGCAGCCATTAATCCGGCATTCAGTTTGATGGAATCTCTATCCAAACAAAAGGATTTTGGCAGTCAATATCGTTTTATGGAAGCTTCGGAAGCCGATCAGATTTTTAAAGGCTTGATTGATCCGGCTGTTTCGGGAGAGTCTGTTTTAGTGGCTGATTCTTTACGTCAATCTGCTGATTCTCTACATACTTTGTTTTGTACCAAACGTCCTGACGTGCTTTTTGTAATTTTAGAAAGTTTCTCTTCCAAACTGATGACTAGCTTGGGCGGAGAACCCAATATTGCCGTTAACCTGGATAGTTTAAGTAAGGAAGGTGTTCTTTTTACAAACTTCTATGCCAACAGTTTCCGTACAGACCGTGGTTTGGTAGCAATCCTGAGCGGGTATCCGGCACAGCCTACCACGAGTATAATGAAATATCCCCGTAAGACACAATCCATTCCGGCTATTGCGGGTAGTTTGAAGAAAGAGGGCTATGCCACTAAGTATTATTATGGCGGTGATGCGGACTTTACCAATATGCGTTCTTACCTGATCTCTTCGGGCTTCGAGAATATCATTTCTGATGAGGATTTTTCCGTATCAGAACGACTAAGCAAGTGGGGAGCACATGATGAACTGGTTTTTAAACGTCTATTGGAAGATTTGAAAACAGAGTCTATTGAGAATAAAGAAAAGAATGCGCCTCATTTCCGTGTATTGCAGACGTCCAGTAGCCACGAACCGTTTGAAGTTCCTTATCATCGTTTGGATAATAACCGCTTGAATGCTTTTGCTTATACAGATAGTTGTGTGGGTGACTTTGTGAAGCAGTTCCGTAAATTGCCACAGTGGAAGAATACAGTTATTGTTTTTGTTCCCGATCATTTGGGAGCATATCCCGAACAGATTAGTAATTTGGATGTGGAACGTTATCAGATACCTCTTCTGATGGTAGGAGGGGCTATCCGGAATCCGAGAAAAGTTGATGTTTACGGTTCCCAGCAGGATATTGCGGCTACATTATTGTCGCAATTGGCAATCCCCCATAATGAATTTATATTCAGCAAAGATATGCTTAACCCCAGTTCACCTCACTTCGCATTCTTCACGGTACCCGATGCTTTCGGAATGGTAACGGCGGACAATCAAGTGATTTTTAATTGCCAGGCTGACGCTGTGGCTGTAGACGAAGGTACGGCGAAAGGTAAGAACCTTCCATTGGGTAAAGCATATTTGCAGAAACTATATGATGACTTAGCAAAACGATAATTTATGATATTACTTATGGATGCCCTGCAAGGGTTAATTGATGTGGATACCAATATATTCCTATCCATCAACCGGATGCATAATACCTTTTTCGATTACTTTATGAATGCGTATAGTGGGAAGTGGGAATGGGTCCCGATGTATGCCGCCCTTCTATACGTGATGTTACGCAATTTCTCGTGGAAAGTAACATTAATGTGTGCAATAGGTGTTGCTCTGACTATTACTTTTGCCGATCAGGTATGTGCTACTTTGATACGTCCATACGTAGAGCGTATGCGTCCTTCCAATCTGAATAATCCCCTTTCGGAGATGGTGCATATTGTGAATAACCACAGGGGAGGAAAGTATGGTTTTCCTTCTTGTCATGCGGCGAATACTTTCGGTTTGGCATTTTATATATTCTTTGTATTCCGCCAGAAGTGGCTTACGTTCTACATGATGGCGTGGGCTTTTCTAACTTGCTATTCCCGAGTATATCTGGGCGTGCATTATCCGGGAGATCTGTTAGTAGGAACTATTATTGGTGCAATAGGCGCTTACTTGATGTATCGCCTGTTTATCATGATAAGCAAATATAAGCGAACCAAGCAGATGAAGCATATCCATGCACCCATATTGATAGGGGTGTTGACTATAATAGGGATGCTGGTATATGCAGCTATAAGTTTCTAGCCGGCTAATAACTTATAGAGATCTTGGCAAGTACTTCTCTTGGTCGGATATTCAATCGTGAAGTATAGCTTTGCGTAGCTGAATAGATTGTATAAGCATATTCTCTCTTATTGAAGAGGTTATTCACTTCAGCTTCAATTCTCCATTTCTTTCTCTTATAGACAAGTGCTGCATCGGCCAGTATGGTGTTGAGGTGTGTTTGGTTGCCTAAATCATTCCGGTAATATTCGCCGGAAAGACGAAAGTCAAGATGCCCGATGCTATAAGTAAGATGCAGTCGTTGTACAAAGTCCAGTAATGGGGTAAGGTGAGTGTCACTTCCTATCTTGCTGCCACCATAACCGATGGTCGCATGATATTCCGCTTCGAAAGCTTCGGTAGGTGACCATATCAGTTTCGGCTCGATTTTTAGATAATCGTAGCGATAGTTTTGTAACAAGCTATTGCCGGAAGTTTCTTTGGGTGTAGCGGATGAGGCTGTATTCGAAATCTTCGTCAACTGCTGTCCCGTACTACGGCTGAGTTGCAGGTTGAGGGAAGTCTTCAGGTTCCAATCAAAGAATCCTTTGGAAAAAGTGCTGAACAGAGACCAGTTATTCGTGTAGTTCCTATGCTTGCGTCGGGTATATACAAGGGCATCTTCGGATATGCTTTGTTCATTCAACGTATTGTAATGAGTGCGTTGATATGCCAATGTAGCTGTGATGAAGAACTCTTGTACAGTATTCTTATACTCTCCGTAAAGATTACAAAGTTGCTCCGTACTGACGGGAAAAAGCCCGTTTCCATTTCTCCAGGTGCGATAATCCGTCCGGTAAATAGATGGACATAGATCGGTGATGTCCCCTGCCGAACGGTTCAGTCTGCCGTAGAGGGAGAACTTCCAGTGATAATCCAACTGATATCGTAGATAAACTTTCGGGGTAAAGAACAAGAAAGAACGTTGTTGCTCAAAGTAACGTTTGTACTTTACAGGTGTGGAAAGGCTGACCAACCATTTATTCCGTTCCAATTCAAAGTAAGGAGTGAGATAAATGGAAAAATTAGAAGGGGAATAGGATTCTTTGTTAGAGGAGGTATCAGAGAGATATACCTTATCCCATTCCCCTTGCATTCCGGCAGTGTATTGTCTGGTAAAGCCGTTATGTTTTTTCAGGTATCTGCCTTTGTTGTCGGTATAGAGATTCTGTTGCTCATACTTGTTTTTGCCGTTGGACAAGGAAAGAGAAGATGGTACGTATGCATATTGTGTGGCAGAATTAAATTCCCAGGTGGTGTTATCTCTATTCCGAATGAAGTTAAAGAAATTCTTGGCAGCCAGTTGGGAAGTGCGAATGGTTTGCTGTAACTCCGGAGAAGCTCCCCGATTAGATTCACCTTCCAGAAGGAAGCGGTTTACCAGATAATGTTTGCTTGAGTTGTTTTCATAGTTGGCTTCCAGATGGGCGGCATCGCTTAATAGGTGGTAGTTATAAGTCTCGTTTATACTGATAGTATCATCCGGTTGATAGAATATTTGTGTATTTCTGCGTTCCTGCCTAATTCGATCATGGGTATATCCGGCTTGCAGACGTAGTGATTGCTCATCATTCCATTTGTACATGCGGTTTGCATTTATGGTATGCGTTTGGTTGAAGAGAAGTCGCTCCTTGTCGAGCGGAGCACTGATGGCGGGCTGAGTCAGGAAGTCGTAAAGAGGTATTTCTTGTGAGGTGTTATTCGAAAGAACAGTTTGCTCGCGACTGAGGTCAGTGCCGGTGTTATTGGTCTTGTAACTATAGATACTTTGATTACCCTTGCCCAGTTGTAGGGCATTTACGGAAGCATCCCACAGCATGGCTTCATTCCAGCCGAGACCTAATGTGTTGTTTACTATCCACTGGTCACGGGCTTGTGGATCGAGCTGTAGGTTTAGTGCAACTTCATCAGAATTGATTTTACCTTTCAATGCTTTTACCGATTGATAATTTTCCATGATTTCCGCTGCTTTTACAGCTTTGGCACTAAGGTTATTGTTTATTTGGTTGTAGCGACCTCCTGTTACGTCCATACCTTCTACTAAGAAATGATCGATAGATTTTCCTTTGTAGGTTACTTGACCATTCTCTTCCACATCCACTCCCGGAAGCCTCTTTAAGACGTCTTTGATATGTACATCTTTAGATGATATAAATTCAGCAAGATTGTATCTGACGGTATCTTTCCTTGTACTGATACGTCCCGGGCGTATTTGCACTTCTTTCAGCAGGATAGATTCTGACTGTAACAATATATTCAGTACTCCTGCCATCGAAACATTACGTATTTCGTGTTTATACCCCAACATTGAAACACTAATTTGCAGTGTAGTGTTATGCTTCCATGGCAAGGAATATCGCCCTTGTGCATCGGTCAGTGCATAGTCTATCATCATATTGCCGCGCAGCACGCTGATCATGACTCCTTCCAGAGGTGTTTTACTTTCCTCATCGCTAATCGTGCCGCTCAGTGTTTGTGCTTGCATGTACTGGCAGAAGAAGAGTGTACAGCAGAAACATAGGAAAGGAATAACTCTATCTTGTGCTGCATAAAATGCCATCTTGTGCATGATTGGAAGTAGGGAAGCAGATGATTTGCCTAAGTGTTTCATTTGTTGGGGTATATTGTGAATGATGGATGTAGTCAATTCCGCTCAAGCGGATTATAGGGAAGGTTTCTTGAACCTTTCACTTTGTTGCCTTGTTCGTCGCGAATGGTGAGGTTGATATTGGGGGCACTACTCATGATATAACCGGATGGATCGGCATAATAACGCTCATGGATTTTGTTGTATGCCTTACGGTTCACAGGCTCATAGTCCTTGCCGTTGAAGAGGATAGGATGATAAGAGTGGCATTGCTCTATGCCGGTACAGGTAAATACATAATCATTATCACTATCTTCTGCTTTTAAAATCAAACCGGGAAGTCCGTATAGTTTCCATGGACCTTCGCTGGACGGAATTTCAGTAGTGAACCAGGCAGTCCAGTTTCTACCTTTAAAGTTACATTCCGCTTTGTGGCAAATGTATGAAAGGAAAGAGAGTGTGTCATTTGAAAGTTTCCATTGCGGACGTTCCTCCACTTCTTCGCAGCGCAGGCGATTAACATCTCCGGCTATTTCATCAAGAGTGGTGACTTTGCCGGCGGGGTGTCTTTTATAGGTTTGTTCATTGAGTTTGCCTTGTCCGTATTGCTTGATATGTTCAGTCATGACTTCCTGAGAGGCATGATTGGCGACATCAGCGGCAAACACGGAGTCACCTACATATTTAGTGTAACTGTAGAACTTGGAAGAGTGTTTCCCAACTTCGAGCATCATCGTTTCTTTGAACCGTTTTTTCGAGGAAGTATCAATGCATCCGTCTACTTCGTACTGCACTTTGAAAACAGCTTGGTCTATGGTATCCTTGCGGAAAATTTTGCCCATACTGATTTTGAACTGTGCATGCATTGTGGTTGCGATTAGGACCAGTAATGCGGTAAGGAAGATTTCTTTTTTCATATTCTTTTCTCATTAGTGATAGCGCAAATTTATGCCGGAATCGCTCTATAGGAGCAGAAAAGTTATTACTGAAATATTACTCTGACAAGAATATCTGCTTCGCGCGTACTGCTGATTGCAGGGAAAGAGGTACCTTTGTCATACATTAATATTGGCTCTTATGGAACAACGAATCAAAATCATCTGGCTGCTGTCCATTTTCTCTATACTGCTCATTGTGGCAGGACAAGGTTATTGGCTTTGGAATCAGTGCCGGTATAATAATGAGAAGCATACTGACGCCGTGTTCCAGCAGGTGCTGTATGCAGCTGCACTGAACGACTCTGTGCGTAGCTTGCAACCTCGTCGTTATTTCGGTCGGCAACGGAAGGTCACGGAAAGTTCGCATTTGAGCAGTAAATTCAATCTGGAAAGTCCCTCTAAGAATCGTTTCATCTACCTTTTCAAATATCAGACGCGGGATAAGGCTGACTCTTCCGATGTGTATTGCGATACTATAAGCTTCGGTAGTCATAAAGACTTGGGCGAGTATGTTCCACTTTTTCTGTATCGTTATAAGTTAGAGACGGATGTTCCTTTTACCACGCAACGATTCGATTCATTGCTTGCGTCCACATTAGGTTATGCCTCTTTCAGTACCTGCCTCGGTGTCCATCACGACACTTTGCTGCATTGTCGCGATACGGTGGAAATGGTTGGAACTTCTCTCTATCCCCACTATCGGGTCACTTACTATTATAATCCGGTGAAGCAGCAGTTTGTGCAGGTGGATGTCCACCCACCCCTTTCTTCTTTGTTGCTTCGTATGGCATGGCAGCTTCTTGGCAGTCTTCTGATGATTTTTTTGTTGGCCGTTTGCCTTGTCATTCAGATTAAGACCATCCTGAAGCAGCGTCGCCTTGACGAACTGCGCAAAAGTTTTGTGAATACCATGATACATGAACTGAAGCGTCCGGTGCAGGCGTTGAAGATGTGCGTTGCCTTCCTTAATAACAAAACTATGCGTACCGACGAGCAAGCTATGGATGAAGTGGTTCGCGACTCCCTTTCCGAACTGGATAATCTCTCCGCCTACCTTCGGAAGCTGCGTGACATGACCCGTGCCGATGATGAACGAACACAACTTTCTTTGAGTACCTTTGACTTGAAACCTGTAGTAGAGAAGCTGATACGTCTGCAACAGACCTATGAGAAAAAACAAATCTCTTTCGAAACCCATCTGGCGGACAATCTGCTTGTCACCGTCGATCCGGTACATATCGCCAATATTATCAGTAATCTGATTGAGAATGCCATCAAATACTCCGGTGCTTCTGTTCATATCTGTGTAGAATGCGCACTGCATCATCATCAACTGACATTAAAAGTCTCTGATGATGGTATTGGCATTTCCACCTCTGACCAAGGACATGTGTTTGATAAGTTTTACCGTGGCAGCAATCTGCCCGATCACTTCATTCCCGGTATCGGTTTGGGATTGAGTTATGTAAAGCTATTGGTGGATGCTCATCGGGGAAGTATTTCGTTGAGTAGTCAGTTGGGACGTGGAACTACTGTGGAAATAAATATTCCACAATAATAGACCTATATATATGAAAACATTAAAGATTCTTTTTGCTGACGATGATTTAAAATATTCCATGCTCTTAAAACGTTTCCTTGAGACGGAAGGTTACGAAGTGACTTATGCCGGTAATGGTACGATTGCTTTGGAACAATTTCCTCTTGTTAAGCCCGATCTTGTTTTGCTCGATATCAACATGCCTGGATTCAATGGCTTTGAGGTTGCCGAATGTATCCGCGAGACAGATAAACACGTCCTCATCTTCTTCCTTTCTGATCGAAGTGACAAAGCCGACCGTCTGCAAGGTTTTCAGCTTCGTGCCAACGATTATCTTGCTAAGCCCTTCTATCCCGAAGAACTGATAGCCCGCATTCGGGAACGTTTTACTTCTCAACTATCCGATAAACAGGAAGAAGAAACCTATTCTTTCGGGAATTCAGTCTTTAATTATAGTACGAACGAAATTCGTACCGGAAACAGTAAGATCTTGATTACTTCCCGTCAGGCGGAGCTGCTTCGTCTGCTTACCATCAATCTCAACATTGCCGTAGAGCGTGATAAACTGCTCGAAGTGGTTTGGGGCAACTCTTCCTATGCCAATTCTTTGGCGTTGAACGTACAGATTACTTATTTACGGAAAGCATTAAAAAACGACCCAACCGTAAACATTGAGTCGTTGATGAAAAAAGGGTATGTACTTGCTGTTACTAAAGGTTGACTAAAGCTATTCTTTATAATCCGAAGTAACGGAATGATGATTTTTACATCTGTAAAATACACCTTTCCATTTTCCTGTAATTTCTACAGTTTCATTGCCATTTACTTCTTTGAAAGTAGCACAATAAGTGGCCGCTACCTGATATTCTTCAATCTTTGCAGTACTTTTAACTTTGAAAGGTCCTTCACTTGTGACTTGCTGATAAGACTGATCCTCAGCAGGGAACTTATATGCCTTCAGTGAGAAGGGAGCCTTCGTAGGACTTTCTACTGAGTAAAATGTATTTTTAATACTAAAAGTAGATTCGGAAGGAATGGAAAGGCTATTTGTTGCTTCTCCAATCAAGTGCATGAACAACTCCGGATCATTTGAGAAGAATTGGGAGCTTTGTTCGTAGTCCTGCAAATAGGTGATGATTGCTTTGTATCCTTTATCATATTTATTTGCTATTATTTCTTCGACGTCATCAAATGTCCTACATGTTGTTTCATCTTCGGACATGGCTCCCCATTTGATATTTTCCAATTGATACTCTTTACTTAATATCTTTTCCCGCTCATTGTTTTCGTTATTACTGCATGAGGTAAATACGAAGAGTGCTAATCCGGTAAATAGCGTAGTTCTAAATAGCTTACTTAATGGTTTCATAGTAATTTTTTTTAGTTTGAGTCAGTTACGTTCCACAAATATACAAATAAATATGATTAGTTGTCATGAAATATGTAGAAAAGAGACAAGTAAGAGGGCAGGAAACTGGATAAATAATGGATATATAGAGACTTGTTGCTGTATAAGGGTAATTTATACCTGCTTTGCTCCATATCTTTTAATAATGATTATCTTTGCTTATTGAAAAACAGGAGGATACGATTGTAACTATACCACCTGAATAGTTACCCCAATATTGTCAAGAGCTGATTTACGAAAGATTAACGGACGGAAGGCTAAAGCCTCTCGTTTGTGTTATCGGAACACATCATGCGTTTACCCGAAACAGACCATCTGTTTACCTCAAACGCATCATCTATTTGCCCTGAACAGACCATCTATTTTGCCACACCTCAACGTCTGAAATGCCGGGGCTTTTCGCCAAAACAACAGAGGTTTTCAAGGCAAATGCCAGCCATTTCAGTTGCTAAAGTGTGACGTTTGGGGAGCTAAAGTGCAGCATTAGGGGAGCAAACATGAGGTATTTCAAGCAAGAGGGCGTGAGGGGAAAAAAGAAACGGAGAAGCAATGCCCCTCCGTCTATCCTAATTTAAAATTGAAGTATCTATAAATTCACTTTACAAAGATACAACATTGAAAAGGCGATGTCAAGTGTTCCGGCGATTATTTTAATGCAGGTTCGATGAAGATACATTTGAGAACCGGTATAATGTCATTCCCGAATTAGAACTGTACCTGTGGTGCTTGTTCCGAACCTTCGGCAGCCTCGAAGTAAGGACGCTTCTCAAAACCGAAGAGACTAGCTAGAATATTCTTCGGGAAGCGGCGGATAGCCGTATTAAAACCTTGTGCAGCGTTATTGAAATTAGTGCGCGCTACATTGATACGGTTTTCTGTTCCCTCTAGCTGTGCTTGCAGTTCAAGGAAGTTCTGATTGGCTTTCAGGTCAGGATAGTTTTCGGTGATGGCAAGCAGCTTGCCGAGGGCAGAGGTTACTGCACCTTGTGCTTTCTGATACTCAGCTAGCTTTTCAGGAGTCAGATCGTTGGCATCTACTGTTATCTGGGTAGCTTTGCTACGAGCTTCAATGACACCTTCCAAAGTTGTTTTCTCATGGGTGGCATATCCTTTTACTGTATTTACAAGATTAGGAATCAAGTCGGCACGACGTTGATATTGTGTTTCTACGTTTGACCATTGTCCACTGACATTTTCTTCCATAGATACAAGTCCGTTGTAACCGGTTACGCCCCAAATTGCGAGGATAGCTACGGCTACGAGAATGATAATGGTTGATTTCTTCATACTTTCTTTCTTTATTAATGTGTGATTAGTTAATTGTTATTAGAATCGGGAACCGGCACCTCCTCCGCCTCCCATACCTCCTCCGAAGCTGCCACCACTGAAGCCACCTCCTCCACCTCCGAAGCCGCGTCCACCGCCCATGCCACCGAAGATAACAGGACCGCCTCCACCGCCACCACGATAATTCTCGTCGTACGATTGTTGGCGTCTAACTACTTTATGCCCACAATTACGGCACGTATAGGTTACGTCCTCAGTCTTCACTCCGTTGCGGCGCGAAACGAGTACACTGCCGCTACGTTGCAGCTTGTGTTGTCCACAGTTGGGGCATTTGGTAGCCCTGCGCTGTGCAAGAATGCCGAAGAACGAAGCTACAGCGATAATGCCTAAAAGTCCAAGAAGCATGCTGCCGATTGGAAGGTCGTCTCCTTCATCCGTATCGTTCGCCATGCTACCGTCGAGCCGTGCGCAAACAGCACGTACTCCGGCTACCATACCTTCATCCCAATTGCCATTTTTCAAATACGGAATCATATCGCGCGTCTGGATGCGCTTACAAATAGCGTCGGGTAAATCACCTTCCAAACCGTAACCTGTATAGAACTGAATACACCGTTGGTCGGTAACCAGCAGGATGACTAAACCGTTATTCTTTTCTTTCTTTCCTACACCCCATTCATTCAGTAACTGATGTGCAAAATCGAAGCAATCTTCCGAACCAATGGACGGAACAACGGCCACTACTGTTTCGATGCCCGTTTGTTGTTCTAACGCATACAACATACGGTCTATGCTATCGCAAGCTGCTATGGATAAAATATTGGCAGGATTGCAGACATACCGTGTCTTGTCCTGAAGATGTACTTTGGGGATGTTATTGGTTGTGTAAACCTCTTGTGCCTGCAAGGAAAAGAGCAAGCAAAAGAAAAATGTTATAGAAATAATTCGTCTCATACTATAGTATTTGTAGCAGCGAAGATAAGGAAAATCACATCAATGAATATATTTTTCCACAAAATTCTTTACCCGCTCTGTATATTCCTGCGGATAGTCTTTGTAAGATTTGGCATGCGTTGCACCGGGAACAATCCATAATTCTTTAGGTTCTGGCTTAGCTTCATAGAGGGAATAAACCATCCAGGTAGGCACATACGTATCAGCGTCCCCATGAATGAAGAACATAGGCAGGCTGCATTTCTTTACTTGATTCAATGCGGAAGCTTCGCGGAAATCCCATTCATATTCTTGCTTGCAAAGCCAGCTTGCTACATGCAGCAAGGGGAAGGCTGGCAAACCGTATTGAGCTTTCAATTCACCACGGAACTCATCCCATACACTGGTGTAACCGCAGTCTTCTACAAAACATTTGATGAAGGGTTGCTGATAGACGCCATGTTCTACATCTCCGGAGATCATCATGGTGGTTGCGGCACCCATAGATATGCCATGTACTACCATTTCTGTACCACTACTACGTACGTAAGTACTATCGCCTACAGCTACTATTTCGTTGTTTCTGCCAAAGAGTTCATCGGCGGTGGTAGTCCATTGCAGGACGTCGAGACGATCCAACCAGCCCATTTGTATTTCGGTACCCTCGCTCATTCCGTGCCCGTGGAGGTCGGGTAGCAGGACATTATATTTTAGTTGACGGTTATAGAGATAGCCAATATTGAGCATGCGGATGGAATTGTCGGTATAACCGTGTACAATGACTGCGGTTTTGCGCGTAGGTTGGGCAGCTTCAATATAGAGGGCGTGTAGTTTCTCACCCCGGTCGTTTTCTAAATAAAAGTCGCGTAAGGCACCCACAGTTTGCAGGCTGTCTACCCACGGTTTCAATTCCGGATACTCATTAAACATATATTCGTAGGACGTCTCAATATTGCGGGCGCGTGCGAGGTCGTCGGGCTTTAGTGCATGCCCTAACATATAATAACCTCCACACAGCAGAACAGTGCAGAGAACGGCTAAACTGATTAATGAGTATTTAAAAATCCTTTTCATGTTACCTATTCCAAATTTCCCATGCAGCAAAGGCTTGCAACAACAGCATTTCCAGTCCGTTCTTGGTGACGGCACCTTGTGCTTCGCCTTTCTTCATGAAAAGAGTTTCATTTGGATTATATAACAAATCGTAAAGCAAATGGTTGGGAGTCAATGACTCGTAAGGAATGTTAGGGCAAAAATCTACCTTTGGGTACATGCCTACAGGGGTACAGTTCACAATGACTGTGTACTCTTGCATGATTTCGGGAGTCAACTCTTCGTAAGTCAGGTATTTATCGTAATCTTTGGTACGTGATACAAAGGTGCTTTCTACTCCTAGATTTTTCAGTCCCCAATATACAGCTTTGGATGCTCCGCCGGTGCCCAGGATTAATGCTTTTTTATGATGCTGCTCCAATAGAGGTTCTATGGATTGTGTAAACCCGATGATATCTGAGTTACAACCTATCAGTTTCACCTTACCTTTGGGGAGGCGGATAATCTTAATAACATTGACTGCGCCTATCTTGGCTGTGTCTTTGTCAAGTTCATCCAGGTAGGGAATGACTTGTTCCTTATAGGGTATGGTCACATTGAGTCCGCAGAGATTAGGGTTTTCTTCTATCACTTCCATAAAGTCTTCGATGCGGGGGATTTCGAAGTTTACGTATTCTGCATCGATATTCTCTGCCTTGAATTTCTCATTGAAATATCCGATGGAGAACGAATGCTTCAGCGGATAGCCTATTAAACCGTATTTCTGCATATTGATGGGGTATTAAAAGAATGATGATTTGCTTATTTCTGAGCTACATATAAAGTACATATTCCGAAAGTCAACCGCTTGAAGTACACTTTGCTGAAGCCCGCTTTGTTAAGGACCTTCTGCATTACTTCTCCTTGCGGAAAAGCACGGATACTCTGCGGTAGATAGGTATAGGCACTGTTATCTTTCGAAATACATTTGCCGATTAGGGGGATGACAACTTTTGAGTAAATAGCAAATAACTGTTTCATCGGGAAGCGGTCCGGAGTAGAAAGTTCCAGTATGACAAGATGCCCTCCAGGTACCAGTACGCGGCACATCTCAGAAAGTCCCTTGTCTAATCCGTCGAAATTACGGACTCCGAAAGCCACGGTCACGGCATCGAAACTATTATCGGCAAACGAGAGAGAGGTGCAATCCTCCCGGGCAAAAGAGATCTTGTCCGAGAGGCGCGCCTGTTTTACTTTTTCACGACCCACATTCATCATACCTTCCGAGATATCGGTACCTATCAGAGTATCGGGCTGAAGTTCCCGGCACGCAAGGATGGCGAAGTCGCCGGTGCCGGTTGCTACATCCATAATACGCCGTGGACGGAAAGGACGGAGCGTATTGATTGCTTTCCTACGCCAGCTTCGGTCTATACCCATAGATAGAGTATGATTCAACTTGTCGTAGGCAGGAGCAATATTGTCGAACATTTCTTCTACTTGTTCGCTCTTTTTGCCGTCTTTGCCGTATGGCTTGATATGTTCTTGTGGGTAGTCCATTTTATTTCAAATATTCCATTACGTTCTTTTCGATACGTTCGGCAATATTGCTGGTATCTTCTTTTACGAACGTCTCACCAGTGATGTGCTCGAATAGTTCGATGTAGCGTTCACTGATAGAATTAACGATTTCTTCAGTCATTTCAGGAACTTGCTGACCCGTTTTGCCTTGGAAACCATTATCCATCAACCATTCGCGAACGAATTCCTTGGAAAGTTGCTTTTGAGGTTCACCTTTAGCGAAACGCTCTTCATAGCCTTCGGAGTAGAAGTAGCGGCTGGAGTCAGGAGTATGGATTTCGTCCATCAGGTAGATGGTACCATTATGCTTACCAAATTCGTACTTGGTATCAACGAGGATCAAACCGCGTTCTGCTGCAATCTCAGTACCACGTAAGAAGAGTCCCATGGTGTATTTCTCCAAGATAGCATATTCTTCGGGAGTAGCCAGACCCTGTGCCAGGATTTCTTCCTTAGAGATGTCTGCATCATGTTCACCGATTTCTGCTTTAGTAGTCGGAGTGATGATAGGTTCGGGGAACTTCTGGTTTTCCTTCATGCCTTCGGGCAACTTGATGCCACAGATCTCACGAACTCCACTCTTGTAAGCACGCCATGCACTACCGCAAAGGTAACCGCGTACAATCATTTCGATGGGGAAACCTTCACACATTACACCTACTGTAACCATAGGGTCGGGAGTAGCCATTTTCCAGTTGGGACATATGTCGGTAGTGGCATCCAGGAACTTGGCTGCAATTTGGTTCAGCATTTGTCCCTTGAAAGGAATACCTTTCGGCAATACTACGTCGAAGGCTGAGATGCGGTCTGTTGCGACCATTACTAACTTTTCACCATTGATGTTGTACACATCACGTACTTTTCCGTGGTACACACTTTTCTGTCCCGGAAAATTGAAATCTGTTTTAGTTAATGCTTTCATCTTTGTAATATTTACTGTTTGAAAATCTACGTTTTAGGACGGAAGTTGTCTTTCCGCTCTCTGTTTTTCACGCTCGGCTTTCACTTCCTTATCATACTTCTCGTAAGCTTCAACGATATGTGTCACCAGTTTGTGGCGTACAATGTCTTTTTTGTTAAGCTCAATAAAACTGATACCTTTTACTCCTTTCAGAATTCTTAAGGCTTGTACCAAGCCGGAAGTTTGCGATTGTGGCAAGTCAATCTGCGTCATGTCACCCGTTACAATCATTTTGGTGTTCATTCCCATACGGGTGAGGAACATCTTGATTTGTTGGGTAGTGGTGTTCTGCGCCTCGTCCAGAATGACTACGGCATCGTTCAGCGTGCGTCCGCGCATAAAGGCTAGGGGAGCAATCTGGATGATGTTTAGTTCCATGTATTCTTTGAGTTTGGCAGCAGGTATCATATCTTGCAAAGCATCGTAAAGCGGTTGCAGATATGGGTCTATTTTGTCCTTCATGTCTCCCGGTAGAAATCCTAGTTTCTCTCCGGCTTCTACGGCGGGACGGCTAAGGATGATTTTCTTAATTTCTTTGTTTTTCAAAGCTCGTACGGCAAGGGCGATAGCAGTGTATGTCTTACCGGAACCGGCGGGACCGACTGCAAATAACATATCGTTCTTGGCAAAAGCCTCCACTAGTTTCAATTGATTCTCACTACGTGGAATAATAGGTTTGCCGTTCACACTGAAAACTATGACATTACCTGATTTCTCGGCTTGTGGAGCATTCCCTTTGATGATGTCTATAATGACCTCTTCTTTCAAGGAGTTATATTCGGCACAATACTTTTCCAGTTTGGTAATATTTTCTTCGAATGCGCACATTTCTTCTTCGTCTCCCAGGACTTTGATGACATTGCCACGGGCAACGATGCGGAGTTTAGGATATAGTGCCTTTATCAGTTGCATATTAGCGTTATTAACGCCATAAAATATAACCGGATCAATATCCTCGAGAACAATCAGTTTTTCTATCATTGATATACTTTAATATTCAATTCGTGTTGGCAGTGAAACGTTTTGCAAATGTAGTGAAACGTTTTTATAGTCAAATGGTTCTATCGGGTATTTTTTTTGCAGAGGGCGCTGATAGATCATTGGTAACTGTTTTACTATGATTTCGTTTCCTTTTTTGGTACAACTGATATTCTTCCCGTTCAATATTCCTTCTTTCATGTTAAAGATGAGATTGGGGTCGAAATGTTGTCCGTTAATACGTGTTTCGAAGTGTAAGTGCTCGGTGGATGCACGTCCTGTGCGTCCGGTTAGGGCTATTGCTTGTCCTGCTTTTACTGTATCTCCGCTATGAACAAGGTTTTTGGAGTTGTGGCTATATATGGTCTCCAAACCGGACGGGTGACGTACAACGATCACATTACCGTATGCACTGTAAGGTTTTGCCATCCGCACCACACCATCGAAAACGCAACGGATGGTATCTTTGGCGCGGGTTTTGATGTCTATGCCGCTATGATGTCCCCGTCCTCGTCCGTAAGGGGAAATGACTTTGGCGCCCGGTAAAGGGAAGGCATATTGCGTATCTGTTATGGTATCGAGATAGATTTCTATCTGTTTGCCTTTGTCGAATAACCCGGGAGTTGCTACACGGATGTGATTAATTTCCATAGGAGAAAAAGGCGGATTCTTCGCATGTGTTGTCATGGAAAGAACTATCAGTAATATAGGTATGATAAAGGTATACTTCATAGGTTATAAAAAATATTGTATGCTTCCGCCATCCGAAGAAGCGTATTTCTTTAATAGGTCTTGTATCATTTCAGCGGCTTCTTCCAATCCGTCCGATCCGTTGTATCCATTGATGATGGCAAGGATGTGCCGGGTTTCAAGATCCATCTTGGTACGTTCATTATCACTGGTCGGGGTACCGATGCCACCTGTCAAATCACGGTAGACAGGTAAACCTTCTATATTGAGTACTCCGCGTCCGATTCCTTCAAAAGGTTCATCGGCACGTCCGATACCAAGCACAAGATCTGTGCCTTGTATCTTGTCTGCATCAAATCCACCGATGGAGTATCCAGTACGTAAAGAAACAAGATTAATGAGGTCTACCAATGTATCAATCTGATATAATGCAAGGCCACGCATTAACCGTCGGCGCAAGGCTTCGGCAGACGGACGATAACGGCTGGGATCTTTTCCACAATGTTTGTAAGCTTCACGGGTAGCGGCTATTACAGGTTGTAGTTTAATATCTTCCGCTACAGTAGTGGTTGTTAATTCCTCAGTAAAAGCATTTATTTCCTCCCAAAGTCCTTCACTGAAAGTCGTATTAGTAACTTCGGCATAAACAGCTGCACCTCTAAAAATGGGGCAGGCTAGCTTTATTTCTTCTGATACAGTAATATTATAAAACATAAAATAGCTATGAATTATTAGCTATAAGTTATGACTAATAACTTATAACTTGGTTTATCATGATCCCCGACAATATACGCCCTGATTTGATGCCCAGTCGTCTTGCCGAGAAGAATTCTTCATGTTGAGTAAAAGTGCATATACCTGCTGTTTCCACTTGGATGGAAGGCACTCCGAAGTCTAATAGTTGCAAACGGTTGGCTGCCCATAAGTCGATATGATATTTATGTGTTTCGGGTTTCCACTCTGAGATATAATCCATTCGGAAGCCATTCTCGCGGAAAGCTTCGTACACTTCGTCACCTACTTCAAAAGCGGGTAGGGAGATGCCGGGACCGATACAAGCTATAATGTCTTTACCATCTGTATTGTAGAGTGACCGCATCTTGTCAAGGGTATGTCCGAGGATATAGTTTACTGTTCCCCGCCAACCTGCATGAACAGCAGCTATGACTTCGTGAACGCGATCATAGAGTAAGATAGGAATACAGTCTGCGGTAGAGATGCAGAGGCAACAATCCGGTTCACGGGTAATCAATGCATCAATGCCTTGCAGCATGGTATGTCGATCTTCTTTGTTAGCTTGCAGGTAGGTCTTATCAATGGCAAGTACTTTCGTACCATGAGTCTGGTAGGGAATAATTAATTCTTTAGGAGGCTGCGGCAGAGATGAACATACTATTTCCTGATTGCGTCTGACGCATTCCGCATCATCTCCCGTATAAGGCGTGCAATTGAAAGAATCATAATTTCCTTGGCTGCATCCTCCACGACGGGTAGTTACAAAACAAGAAATGTTGGGATATGAGGAAAGAATCTCATATCCCAACATTTTCTTATCTTCGGTGAGAGAAATCATTTTTTGTCGTCCTCCCAATCCTCTTCTTCATATTCGAAGTCTTCGAGGTCGTCAATATCCTCGTCGTCCTCTTCATACTCGTAACTGAGGTCTTCGTCTTCACCTTCATCTTGCAATTCCTCTTGCAGATGGCTCATGTCTTTGGCACGATGGGCAATGCTTTCTATTTTGCCTTCTATTTTGTTACTTTCCTTATTCAACTCTTCCCAAAGGAGGTCTTTCAGTACGGAGACACCCATACCGGAGATTGCAGAGATGAATACATGTGGAATGTTTTCAGGCAGCGTAGGCTCTATCTCGTCCATCAATTCCTGATCGAGCATATCACATTTGGTAATAGCAAGTACCCGTTGCTTATCCAGCATTTCGGGGTTGAAAGTGCGAAGTTCGTTCAGTAAGATTTCATATTCCTTGCGAATGTCGTCGCTATCGGCAGGCACCATGAACAGTAACAATGAGTTACGCTCGATATGACGCAAGAAACGTAGTCCCAAACCTTTACCCGCACTGGCTCCTTCGATAATACCGGGGATATCTGCCATGACGAATGACTTGCCGTCACGATAGGATACAATCCCCAGATTTGGTTCTAATGTGGTAAAAGGATAGTTCGCAATCTTGGGTTTTGCAGCTGAAATAGAGGCTAGTAAAGTTGATTTTCCTGCATTAGGGAAACCTACCAGACCGACATCTGCCAGCAATTTCAACTCCATGATTACTGTCATTTCCTGCATCGGTTCGCCCGGTTGCGCAAAGCGTGGGGCTTGTCGGGTGGCAGTTTTGAAATGCGAGTTGCCCAAGCCGCCTCGTCCGCCTTTCAGTAGAATGACTTCTTGTCCATGTTCGGTCACGTCGCAGAGGTATTCACCGGTTTCAGCGTTGTATACTACTGTTCCGCAGGGAACTTCAATTACTTTGTCTTCTCCGTCCTTGCCGAAGCTGCGTCCTTTACTGCCCGATTCACCGTGACCTGCCATGATATGACGGTCGTAGCGCAGGTGCAACAAGGTCCAATAGTTACGGTTACCGCGGAGTATAACATGACCTCCTCGTCCTCCGTCACCTCCGTCGGGGCCACCATTGGGTATGTATTTCTCACGCCGCATGTGCGTGGAGCCTCGTCCGCCCTTTCCGGAGCGGCAATATATTTTTACGTAGTCAACAAAATTCGATTCAGCCATATTCTTTTTTTTATTTTACTTTATCAATAGCACTACAAACATCAGCAAAGATTTCGTCCAAGATGCCGAAGCCTTTGATGTGTTGGTATTTACCATCTTGTTTATACCAATCAATCAACGGAGAAGTTTGAGTGTGATAAACAACGAGACGTTTTTTGATAGTTTCTTCGTTGTCATCTGCACGACCTGATTCTAATCCACGCTTGATGAGGCGCTTCATCAATTCTTCTTCAGGCACGTCGAGGTCAAGCATTATGCTTACTTCCTGGTTACGTTCAGCGAGCATTTTCTTTAATGCCTCAGCCTGTGCAATTGTTCTGGGGAAACCATCAAAAATAACACCTTTGCTATCTTTGAAGCTATCCAGTGTGCTGGCAAGGATATCAATCATCAGTTCGTCAGGAATCAACTGACCTTGGTCGATGTAACCTTTAGCTGTTTTGCCTAGTTCTGTGCCATTCTTAATCTCAGCGCGGAGTACGTCTCCTGTAGAAATGTGGTTAATACCATATTGCTTCACAATCAAGTCACTTTGTGTTCCCTTACCTGAACCGGGAGCACCGAAAATTACAATATTCAACATCTTGTTTAGTTATTATTTAAATGATTTATTATAATTAATCTACTACTGTATAGATATCGGGATAATTACGACCAAAGCCATCATAATCCAGTCCATAACCTACTATAAAGTCATTGGGAATGCTCATGGCAACATAATCAATATCCAGTTTTACTTTAAGTTTTTCGGGTTTCAGCAATAGAGATGCAATGCGGATTTCCTTGGGATTGCGTGTGCCGAGTGTATCCAGTAGGCGTTGCATGGTGAAACCGGTGTCTACAATATCTTCTACGATGACTACCGTACGGTCAGTTAGGTCTTCATTGATGCCTATCACTTCTTTGATAACCCCTGTAGAAGCTACTCCCTGATAAGATGCTAATTTGATGAACGAGATTTCGCAAGGTATCGTAATACGTTTCATCAAATCAGCGGTAAACATGAACGAACCATTCAATACGCTGAGGAATAATGGGTTCTTTCCTGCCAGATCACGATTGATCTCGTTGGCTACGCGGGTTACTTCCTTTAGAATGTCCTGCTCTTTGATAGAGACAGTGAACGTTTTATCCTTTATCTGTATAGAGTCCATAGGTGGGGTATATTTTGAAAATTGGTACAAAGATAGTGCAAACGGAATGCAGTACAAAATAAGCTTGCTTATTTTTATTCTACTCCGTGCATCATCTTCTGCAATTTCTTTGAAAGCAGGAAGAGGATAAGTGCTGCTGTAGCCGACATGACAACGAATACCATAAAGAAGTCGTACATCGTTTCAATGTGATATCCTAACAACGTTTTTACCTTTCCCGGTTCGGGATAAAGACCGCTCAATGTACCTGCAAATTTATTTGCTGTGGCATTAGAAAGATACCAGATACCCATCATTAAGGAAGCGAAACGGATGGGTGTCAGCTTGTTTACCATAGACAATCCGATAGGAGAGAGGCATATTTCGCCCATGGTGTGGATAAAGTACAATCCTGTCAGCCAAATAAGGCTTACTTTGATGCCTGGCTGTACATCTTTTACTCCGAAACAGATGACCAGATAACCCAGGGAAAGCAACAACAGACCGATAGCTTGCTTAGTGGGAGAAGATGGTTCCATGCCCCGTCTGTTGAGCGAACCCCATACACCCGGCATGATGGCTGCCAGTATCACCACAAAGAAAGGATTGAATGACTGAATCCACGATGCGGGCATCTCCCAACCTAATATAGTACGATCAGTCTGCTCTGAAGCGAAAAGCGTCAGAGAGGCGCCGGCCTGTTCGTAGGCGGCCCAGAAGAAGATTACAAAGAAGGCTATGATATAGATTACAAAGATACGGCTACGTTCAATCTTGGTGAGTGATCCTTCGAGCAGGATGCTGACGGGAAGTACAATACAGGCGGTAAAGATGCCGACGCTGATCCAATCTCCATCGAAACTCCAATAGAAAATAGCGGCAAGTACTACGGCCAGCAAACCTAAAAGCAGGAAATTTCGTTTTCTCTTATTCTTTTCGGTTTCGGAAAGGCAAGTGTCTTGGGCTTCTAATGTCTGTCCTTTTTGGGCGTCAGGGATAATACCTAGCTGCTCTCCATCGGGTCCGATGAGGTATTTGTTCTTCTGTGACTCAAACAATACTACTGTAAATACGGTAACGATTCCCGCAATGAGGAAGCCCCATTTGAAGTCGTTCGGATCGCCCGTTTCGCCAAAGTAGCCGCATACTAGTGGGGCAAGGAAGGAACCTACGTTCACACCCATATAAAATATGGTATAGGCCGAATCCAGTCGTTTGTCTCCAGGTTTATAGAGTTGACCTACCAATGAAGTGACGGTTGGCTTGAAGCATCCGTTTCCTAAAATAAGGAAAGTGAGTCCGATGTACATCAACCAGTGCGACAATTGAACGGCGCTGAGCATCGAAGCACTGGCAAACATCAGGAATTGACCTACTGCCATCATCATTGCTCCCCAAAATACCGAACGGCGGATTCCCCAATATTTATCTGCGATATATCCACCGATAAGCGGTGTGAGATAAACCAGTCCGGTATAACTACCGTAAATGGAGGCTGCATGTTCTTTGTCGAAAAGAAGTGCCTGCGTAAGAAACAAGATAAAAATAGCTCGCATGCCATAGTAACTGAAGCGTTCTGCCGTACTGGTTGCAAAGATAAGGTAAAGACCTTTGGGATGTTTGGGTGAGCTCATTGAATATGTTATTATAGTTTTTTCTTCTTATATAGAATATCTAGGTTGCAAAAGTAGTGACTTTTTAATTCCATTACTCTTTTTTTTGTCACTTTTGTATAGGCATTTCTGTTTAGTGGCTCTATACAGTGAGGTTTGGGTGGTGTTTATGGCTCCAATATATTTATGATACTATTGGATACTTCTTCTTCATCGGCACTAATAAAACTCAGATAAGTAGCCAGTGAATCTTCTTTCCAATCTTTCGGTATCGGGATACTTGCTGTACTGTCGCTTCGTAAGCCTGCATGAGTGTTATAGACTGCTGTACCTTTTTCTTTGTTATATACCAGTAGCATAACGATGTCTGTACTTTCGGCATTCCCTTCGCCGCTATTGTCTTTCCATCGGAATACTACCTTATTCGTTTCACGATTTACCGAAGTATTTGGCGCACCATTCAAGAAACCGATAGATACCATTACCCGTTGCAGGTCTACCACGGCTACGCCTTCTTCGTTAGTGCTGATGCACCGTTTCATCAGGTAGGAGGTGGCGGTGTTGTATGTTGTCCGTCCTTGTGCATAGTTCTTCAAACCGATACGGATAAAAGGTACTATCGGTTTGAGAAAAGCGGTAGCTGCGGCTACTTTCTGTCGTTGCTGCAGTTGCTTGGGTGTACGTGCATCGCTGATAGTGGCAGCTTGTATGCGTATGATGTCTTTTCCTTTGCGGTGGTAGCCCACTATGCTCCCTACTTTACCTGATACGCCGCCCAGTATTCCTTGTTTTAGAGTTCCCATAATAGTTTCGTTTTTATTTTCTTCCAAAGGTATTCGTAATTTATTTCTCTGCCTATTCTTTACGGTATTTACTCGCTAAATATCTGATATATTAAGTAGATAGCAAAGAAATACCGAAGCAATATCGAATTGATGATGGAAGAGATAGAGTCTTATATAGGTGTTTTGGGATATCGGCTATGGCCTGCTGTAGCGGAAATAATTTCTCTATCTCCTCTAACTTACTATAGCAACTCTCTCCCCTCGAAAGTCGCTCATATTTGACTTATTCTGCATAATTCCAAAGAATACAAACTAGCGTTAAATTATCAATATCTTCACGTTAAATCTAATTTTTTGTTTGTCTTTCTCTAATTTACAGTTGACATTCTCGAAACCGTTCTTTGTCATTTCATCACGGTATTCACGCAGGCTGTCTTTTACTTCTGCAAGGCGGCCGTTGCGCACCATCTTCTCGTAGAACTCGTAAGTCAGACGGTCTATTACTTCCTCGCCACTCATTGGACGTTGGCCATGATAAGCCAAATCCTCAATGCAGCGGCACAAGAGAACATGTTGTCGTAGTTCAGGGAGTTCTTCAAGATAGCCTAAGATACAGAGGGTACAGGTACGGGGCTGACCGCAACTATTGCGGTAGCTCTCCACCAGGCGGAAGTATGGCCAGCGTTCACCTTTGCTGTTGATCTTATAGACTGTCCCGATGTGCATGCCACAAAGGTCGGTATTTTGCGATAAACGACCATATTTCTGGGTGTACTACAGAGGGGGAAATGACAAAAACGACCGATATTTAACATGCAGGCTATGCCTGGAAGCCCCAGAGAAGAGAAACCAAACAGAATTTAACTTATTGAAAGGAATCTTGTGGCAATGTGGGCTAAACTTCGTTATTTGAATTATTAATTAATAAGATACGGTAATCAGTTTTAATGCTAGAGACTGATTACCGTAATGATTATCTAATAGCTGGAGGCGAATATGCGAACATGTTCGCGAATGCCCCATTCCTCGACGCCCTCAGCAAGCAGATCGATAACTCGTTTATGCCCCTCATCAAGCTCCGGGTTGGAATAGTGACGTTCAAATGAAGCATCATCTCGGTAGAACTCAAACGCCCATAAAATGTCAGGGTCTTCAAGTGAACGGGTGAGCACCCAAGTAACCGGTCCGTCCGGATCGTCAGTGAAGTGCAGGTCATTGCAAACCTTGAATAATTCGTCTCCCTTACCGGATTTAGCTTTAAAACGTAGTACGTATCCGGGCTGATTTACTTTTGAAGTTTTCATATTTTTATAATTTTTGATACTGCAAAAGTATGGGAAATACTAAGGCTTCACAAGGTCAATATAAGGTAAGTATAGGACTAATCGAGGTTTTTGTTCCGAAATGCCAGTGGAGTCATTCCTGTAACTTTGGTAAATAGTCGTGTAAAATAAGAATAGTCATCATAGCCCAGTTCACCGGCAATTTCTTTTATAGATTTATCGGAATGATAAAGAAGGCGTTGTGATTCTAAAATAATGCGCTGTTGTATATGATATGAAACAGGATGACCGGTAGTGGCTTTGACACATTCGTTTAGATAAGGAGTTGATATGTTTAATTTTCTTGCATACTCAGCCGGACTTTTAATCTCTATATAATTTTGTTCCAGAGATAATTTGAAAGTTTTAGTGATAACTGAAAAACGCGATAATTGGTCAGTTGATTTGGATAATGATAGATATTGCGATACAACTAAAGCCACTAGTGTGTTACAGCTTTCTTTAAGGATGGGATAATAGAGCTTTTCGTCTTTTCTCTCAGAAAGTTTTATGCTAAGAGAAGCAACCTCTGAAAGAATTGATATTATCTCATTTTTTAATGGGAGAACTTTTACCGGTGCGAGGTCTTGTAATAGTTTAAGAAATTCCGGGTGCATACTTTCACTGGTAATTATCCAACTACTAACCGTGGCATTTTCAAACTTTAACAAACGATGTACTTGATTCGGATCTATATAGATAACGGAAGGCGCATTAATTTTATGCTTTTGAAAGTCTATTTCAATATGCGTAGTCCCTTTCTCCTGTAAAATAAATAAATGCCCGTCGTCCCGATGAGACTGCTCTACTTCCTTTGGATCAGGTAAACCATTCAAGGTTGCTCGCATAATGATTATTCCTTCATTATACTTATCATTAAAACTATTTTCAGGAATGGACTTTTTCTTTTTCACATTAATCATTTTTCTTCCGGTTGTATATTCTGAGTCTCAAACGTATTATTCCAATCCTTTATCATATCCCAAATAGGTATGAGAAAGGGCTGTCTGAAATTAATCAGACAGCCTTTAGTGCTATGAATATAAAATCTTTATTCAGCAGGATAACCAACAGCATTATTTAGTAGAAGATATTGCGACTCGTTGAGTTTAAGCACTTCACTTAGGACTTTGTGATCCATCATACTGTGCGATATGGTTGCAAGACCGTTTCCGGCACAGAACAGATTTATATTTTGTGATACGATACCAGCATCCATTGCCGCCGTAAACAGAACGTACTGAGACAGGTCAAATCCAGTCGGGTTATATACGGTATCGTATTTTGTATAATCCGCCGCAAGTATAAGTACAACGGGGACACTGGCTACAAAATCCTGCCCTCCACCTGCTGCTCGGCGATAGTCGCCTTCAGCAAGCCAGATGAGTTCATGTTTGTCGGGATCATACTTATAAGTTCCCTGCTTTGTAATGGCATAAACATCAATATCCATTGAGCTCATTGCAGCTTTTCTACGCGATCAAAACTGTACGCAGGTACTTCGTCGCTAGAGAGGATTGGATCTAAATGTCTGGCGGATGCACGCAAACGCCCGCTTGGGCCTTTATAACGCAACGCAGAGGCTCCGTCTTGGGTGAAATCCTGCAAAGCAGCATTCCGATTAGGCACTACAAATTCACTCAAAACATTGCCTAATTTGTCTATTTTCTGCACCCATACAAAGACATCCATATCGTCGGCATTTTCTACTTCCATGAACAGTTTTACTTTAGGATAACCAACAAAAGTGGTCTCTTTTTCAAAAGTAGTCTGAAACGATACACGGCAAGGCAAAGCCTCCGGAAAATAACGCACTGGGAACTCACCTGCGTCGGCAGTCAATTGCAATGTTCGTGTTCTACCGCTCATGTAGTAACGCTGCATTTGTGATTCCTTCGGAGGGAAAGTTTCGGCAACGAGGTCGGTACGGTTCTTACCCATAAAGTCCAAAATCGAATAGCGTACGGCAGGTGTCTTTTCCCAACCATTTTGTTTGCCAAGCAAGTAATAGTCAAAGAAACGGCGAAGTTCCTCGGTAGATTCGGCATCGTAATAATCAGGCCATTCTTGTGTGTCGTGAATACGTAGCCATTTTTCGGCAGAGCCTAACGAACGCCATGCGCGGAAAGTTCCCATTGTGTGCAGTGTATTGGAGTAACTTGCGACAACATATATGGGTATAGTGATTTTGGAAACATCAGCTGATTTGTCTTCCCACAGTTCGCAATTTGCCAATGGATAAGCCTCCATTTCGGCAACCATATCTTCCCGTTTCGCGCCCGTAGCACTAACATGATTTACTTGCAAACGCTGGATGAAATTCGGATCAGGAATACCACCAATGTATGCCAAATCGCGATATGCGTCCTGCAAGCCTTCAGTTGGGCTGATGCAAGTAAGATGCGGCGGTTGCCCTGCAGCTATAAACCATTGTGAAAAAGCCAAATATGAAGTTCCCGACAATGCCGTTTTCTGGTTTGACCAGTCTTGCGCGGCCAACCATTCTATAAGGTCGTAGCAATCCTCCGCTTCCTGAGAACCAATCATTGTAATGTCGCCTTCGCTGTGTGCAATTCCGCGTGCGTCAGGGTTACATACCGCATAACCGTGCTGAACCCAATAAGCCGGATCGGGAGCTTCGAACTTTGTTAAGCCTGAACTCCACGCATTTCCCATTCCAAGCATATTGAACAAATTAACATAACGAGGAGCTGTACCCGCACTTTTCCCGTAAGGACTCCACGCAATCAGCGTAGGCACTTTTTCGGTAGTAACAGGCAGGAAAATATCAGTGTAGATTGTAACACCGTCCCGCATTCTTACAGGTACATCTTTCAAATAACGAATATCACAATCAAGAGGCTTAAAGCCGGGAGCTATTTGCTCACCTTTTTTCAGAATGGTCTCTTTGGTTTCAAAAGGACTTAGCACTCCATGTTCAATGCCATTATCAATGTACTCAAATGCTGGCTTGAAGATCATTTTTTCAGTGATTCTATTCATCTTATTTATATTTTTAGTTGTTTTCTATCAAATCATAGGCAAAGGTACGAGAATACCACCTTAGATTGATAAAGTATTCAAACCAAAAAGTATAAAATTCAAATCTAACGGACGCGATAGTGTTTTGGGGTATTGCCAGTCACTTTTTTGAAGAAATTGCTGAAATAATTCGGGTATTCAAATCCAAGGGCAAAAGCGATATCGGCAACACTCCAGTCGGTATATTGTAGCAATGATTTCGCTTCGGCGGTAATTCGCTCGGCAATTATAGTGGTAGTGGATTTACCTGTGGTTTCCTTGACAGCACGGTTTAGATAGTTTACATGAATGCACAGATTGGCTGCATAATCTTGAGCGGTTTTGAGTTGCAGAGGTGTGTTTGGGCTTTCTATCGGAAACTGACGCTCAAGTACTTCCATGAATTGAGTAGTTATTCTTAGTAAGGCATTGTTGAAATGCGTGAAGTATTCGGCAGGTCGCATTTGCAATGCTTCGTGAATGATAAGTTGGATATAATTACGCATCAGGTCGTCTTTATATGAATAATCCGTAGTCTCGTTTGCAATCATAGTCTCAAAAATTTCGGTAAGCTTAGATTGTTGTTCCAGATTGAGTTTAAAAGCAGGCGTTCCGCCTATTTTAAACAGAGGCGAATGTTGTAGACTTTCCAGACGCGCAAGCGGCTTAATGAAATCATCGGTAAAAACACAGGAATAGCCCGTTTGATTTTCGGACAGAATTTCGGTCGCATATGGTACTTTGGGGTTGGCAAGAAGAAGGTACACTCCATCGAGATGAATAGTATGGTCGTCGTAATGTACCTTGCTATCTCCTATACTGAGTATGATCAAGTAATAATGCCGACGACCGAATGCAGTAGGTTTGCTTTTCGGAACACTATTTCGGCTTACTTTAAAACCTCTGAGTTTTAGTGTCGCTATTAATGCCGAATCAAGATATTCAACAGGAGTCTCCATATAGATACAAAAGTATAAAAAACAAATTAATTCACTGACATAATAAAAATAAAAATCTCAGCCAAACAGATGAGATTATATTTCTTTACTTATTCTAGTATATAATAGCACCACCCACTCGGATTAAGGAAGCGGTTACCTTTCCTTATTTCATAATGCAAGTGACTGCCAGTTGAGATTCCGGTGCTACCCACACAGCCGATTTGTTCAGTTATACTTACCGAATCACCTGCATTTACCATCGTTTTGCTTAGATGTGCATAGAATGAACAAAAACCGCCGTAGTGCTGAATCTCTATAAAATAACCATACCCTGAATCATAACCTTTACGGATCACTATTCCGTTCCCTGTGGTATAAACAGGGGTTCCCTTAACTTTTGGAATATCTATGCCTGTATGGAATTGTCGCATCCTGCGAATAGGATGCCTGCGCATTCCGAAACCCGATGAAATATATTGCATCTTTTTAATCGGAGAAATTACGGGATAGTCGCATAATTCTTCAATGGATAGCTGTAATGAATCCGCTATCCGTTGAAACTCCGTCACAGAATAAATCTGTTCCGTAAACCTTGGAAAATCCAGCGCGCGTTGACCCCGTGTGCCAAAGCGAAATTGACCCCTGAAATTATTCCTAAATAATATATGGGGATCCTTTTGAATTTGAAATAAAATGCTTAACTTTATATTCGGTTATTTGAAGTTATGCAAAACATGGAGTATCGCTGAATTAGATAGGTCTCCAAATCGTTACTTTCTTATTTGCTAACTCTTGATTCTGCTCGTAACCAATCTTTTAAGTCAAATCAGCGTTTTTTTTCTAAAAATAGAAAGGGACCCGAGGTGATTCCTCACATCACCTTTTTTGTCCGTATGTTATGCTTTTGTTTCATAAATATTACATTAATGCTACATAATTTATTGTCTGATAATTAAATGAATAAATAATAAATATTCATTTTTCCTCTGCCTCCACTGTTCTACTTTTGTTCCCGAAATCAAATGAGAACAAAATGAAAACCATTGCCAATATTAAAGCAGAACTGCTTTCTAACAAGAAATTATCAGATCTTGTATTTATCCTTTGGGCCGGAGGTGCAGCCCTATTATCTTATTCTTTAGTATATGCACTACGCAAACCTTTCACGGCTGCAACATTCGATGGCATGGAAGCCTTCGGACTCGATTACAAAGTACTTACAACCATTATACAAATCCTGGGTTATCTTATTGCCAAGTTTGCAGGAATCAAACTGATCTCCGAGTTGAAGAAGGAAAACCGGATGAAGTTTATCCTTGTATCTATCCTTGTAGCAGAACTTTCTTTGGTTATGTTCGGCTTGCTGCCTGCTCCTTATAATATCTTCGCAATGTTTTTCAATGGTTTGTCATTAGGTTGTATGTGGGGAGTGATATTCAGCTTTATCGAAGGAAGACGCACTACCGATATTCTTGCCAGTCTATTGGGTATCAGTATTGTGATTAGCTCGGGAGTAGCCAAGTCTACGGGACTGTTTGTGATGAATACACTGCATGTAGGAGAGTTTTGGATGCCGGCTCTTATCGGTGCTTTCGCTTTACCGCTGTTGGCTCTGTTGGGCTATGTCCTCAACCGTTTGCCACAGCCTACCAAAGAGGACATCGCAGAAAAAAGCCAGCGCGTCACCCTGGACAGCAAGCACCGCAAAGAGTTGTTCATTAATTTCCTGCCTGTATTGATTCTGTTGTTTGTGGCCAATCTGATGCTGGTTATTCTGCGTGATATAAAAGAAGACTTCCTGGTGAAGATTATAGATATGAGCGAACACTCTTCCTGGATGTTTGCACAGGTAGACAGTATTGTAACACTTATTATTCTCGCACTTTTCGGTATGATGGTATTTGTGAAGAGCAATATCAAAGTGTTGGTTATCCTTCTGAGCATGGTGGTTGCCGGAACTGCTACCATGAGTTTTGTTTCATTCAACTACGATACGCTTCAGCTCGATACCGTGACTTGGCTGTTTGTTCAGAGTTTGAGTCTTTACATTGCTTACCTCTGTTTTCAGAGTATCTTCTTTGACCGTTTCATTGCTTGTTTCAAGATAAAGGGGAATGTAGGGTTCTTTATTGTAACAATCGACTTTATCGGATATACAGGTACGGTATTGGTACTGATGTTTAAGGAATTCTTCAGTACAGAGATCAACTGGCTTGAATTTTACAATCAGATGTCGGGCTATGTAGGAATTGTTTGTACGGTGGCATTCACCAGCTCTATCATCTATCTGGTGCAGAGGCATCGACGTGAAGAAATGCTGAGAAACGGAATGGCAGAAGAAAACGAAGAGCAGGGAGCTTTGCCATCCATCAATCAAGTTTCGTGCTGATGAACTATCTTTCTAAATCCTTCTTGTGCCTGTTGGCGGTCTTTGTTTCCATGACCGCCGCAGCTCAGGAAAACTCAACGGATAAAATACAATATAAGCTGACCGGACGCATGCTGATGGACGGTGGCGTTTTCTTGAGGAATGAGAATGGTTTCGGTAACGGTACTGAGTTCAGCGATTTGCGGGTAGGGGCGAAGGCTACGTACCAGCAATGGGACATGAAAGTGGAGATAGGTTATGTAGGAAGCAAGGTGTCCATAAAAGATGCTTTTGCAACGTACACTTCCGGGAAGCATATTATTCAAGTAGGGCAGTTTTACGAGCCGTTTACGTTGGATATGCTGTGCAGTACGTTCGATCTTCGCTTTAATCAGTCACCCGGTGCTGTTTTGGCTATGACCAATAGCCGAAGACTGGGCGCGGCTTATACTTATAATTCACAGCATTACTATGCTTGTGGCGGATTTTTTACTGATAATGATATTAGTAATCTGAAGAATGTATCGCAGGGATATGCTATTGATGGACGTTTGGTTTATCGACCTGTAAATGAATCGGGCAAGTTACTCCATCTAGGGATGGCTGGCGTATATCGTACGCCGGACGGGACTTTACCCGAAGAAGAAAATAGGAATGTCTTTATATATAAGTCTCCCGGTGTAAGCACTATTGATAATCGTAATTTGATTTATGCTGAGGTGGATAATACACGATATCAATTCAAACTGGGTGCGGAGCTTTTAATCTATTATCATAAATTCTTTCTACAAAGCGAATATATACGTACACAGGTAAAGCGTCGTACCGGATTTACTGACTATACCGGTCAAGGAGTTTATTTACAATGTTCTTGGTTGTTGTTGGGAAATGAATATGCGTATGATGAGGCATTGGCATGTCCGGCTCGTCCGATAGGGCGTGCGTTGGAACTTTGCGGACGCTTTAATATTGTCGATATGAACGACCGAAATGCAAACATAACAGGAGGCGCACAAAAAGATCTTTCTTTGGGACTGAACTATTATATCAATAAGCATGTGGGGGTGAAGGTGAATTATAGTTATGTGATGCCTGGCAACCATATCAAAGAGATCAGCCGTAAAAACTTCAGTCTCTTTCAGGCAAGATTTCAATTCATATTATAAACATTGTTTTGTAGGTTCGATTAATAAAAAACTGCTACTCGCATTGTAGAGTTGGAATCAAAGCCCTATCTTTGCTCAACGATTTAAAGATAGAGGATACCATCATGAAGATATTTACTACGGCAAGCATCAAGCAACTGGATGCATTTACAATAGAAAACGAACCTGTTTCTTCCATCGATTTGATGGAACGCGCTTCACAAACTTTGGCAAAAGCCATTTCAGAACGTTGGGATACTAGTACTCCATTTACGGTTTTTGCCGGACCGGGCAATAACGGAGGAGATGCTTTGGCAGTATCGCGCCTGATGGCTGGGAAAGGTTATAAATTGGAAGTGTATCTGTTTAATACAAAAGGTTCTCTTTCTCCGGAATGTAATACCAATAAAGAACGACTTGGAGGAATTGCTAACGTCGATTTCCACGAAGTGACTTCACAATTTACCCCTCCGGTATTGACGGCGGAGCATGTCGTGATTGATGGACTATTTGGCAGTGGATTGAATAAAGCATTGAGTGGTGGCTTTGCAGCGGTGGTGAAGTATATCAATGCTTCGTCGGCTACGGTGGTTGCCATTGATATGCCTTCGGGACTTATGGGTGAGGACAATACCTACAATATAACGTCCTGCATTATTCGTGCTAATTTAACTTTGAGCTTGCAACTGCCGAAATTGGCTTTCTTTTTTGCTGAGAACGAACCATATGTAGGCGAATGGCAACTTCTGGATATCGGTCTCAGTGAAGAGGCGATGGTGGAAGTAGCGACCGATTTCTTCATGTTGGAAAATGAAGATATGCCTTATTTGCTGAAATCGCGTAGTAAGTTTGCGCATAAAGGTAACTTTGGTCGGGCATTGCTCATTGCCGGTTCGCAAGGAATGGCGGGGGCATCGGTACTTGCTGCGAAGGGTTGTCTTCGTTCGGGAGTGGGATTGCTGACGGTGCATGTACCGTTCTGTAACAACGCCATCGTGCAGACGGCCGTGCCTGAAGCGATGACTCAAATAGATATTAGTGAAACATGTTTTGCTTCTGCCATTGATACGGATGATTATCAGGCGGTAGGAGTCGGTCCCGGACTGGGGAAAGCCGCCGAAACAGAAGCTGCCTTACTGGAACAAATCGATACGTGCCAGACACCGATGGTGGTAGATGCCGATGCATTGAATCTTTTGGGAGAGAAACGTAGCTATATAGGTCGTCTGCCCAAAGGAAGTATTCTTACTCCGCATCCCAAGGAATTGGAACGCCTTGTCGGTATATGCCAGAACTCATACGAGCGCTTGATGAAAGCGCGCGAACTAGCAAAGTCTGCTAATGTACACATTATATTGAAAGGTGCCTATTCCACTATTATCGCACCAGATGGTAAGTGCTGGTTCAATATCACAGGAAATCCGGGTATGGCAACAGGAGGTAGTGGTGATGTGCTGACTGGTGTCGTTCTGGCATTATTGGCACAGGGCTATGATACAGGAACTGCTGCCCGCCTCGCTACCTATATTCATGGACTTGCCGGTGATATTGCCTGCAAGAAACAAGGTGAGATAGGAATGGTAGCTAGTGATATCATCAGCAACTTGCCATTGGCATGGAGAATGCTGGAAGAATAACAATAGATTATTTTCTAGTTGTTATATGGAAGCAACCTTGCTTTAATTCGTACTTAATGTAGCACTTTTCGGCCTGCTTCAGGTCTCTCAATACTTCGGATAAGACTAGCTTCAGGGTGTCGGAACTAACATCCTGCAAGGGTCGTCCGTCTTCATCTTCTACTTTCTGAAAGCGTTTCCAGCTAACATCAAAAGTAGTGCCGTAGAAGTGGGCGGAATTTTCGGAGGCGTTTCCATTGCGACGTCGCAAGCGTTTCACATCGTCTTGAGTGCGGAGCACGGAGGTTACGACTACTTTATTAGGATTCAATCCTTTGGCTGTGAGCGAATCGAGAAAGTTACTTCCGATTGAGTCCAGTAGATGGGCTGCTCCCGGAATTAAGTAGGGAATGGAATGCGTTAATGAATCGACTACATAGAACTCGTTCGTAGTAATGTGTTGCAATTGCCCCTTCATGCTTTCTGCCTCTTCGCGTGAAGCAAGCGGACGTATACCGATAACTTGTGCAATGCTGAGATGTTTATCATTCAAATCTCCAAAAGAACGTTTATAGCTGATTACTCCACGGATGTTATGAGGTTCGTTCAGTTTGAGTGACATATCTTTCTTTTTGCATCCGCTGAGGCTGAAAGTAAGTACTAATCCTATTAACAAGAGGGAGGGGATATAGTGGTATTTGAAATGCGCCATTGTAATCTTTCTTATATAATTCATCATAAAATGCTTCGGCAAAGATAAACCATTCCTGCGAAACAATGGCATCATGCAAATAAATTTGTTTCAATTCATTTCTCAGAAGTTTTCCTATTTATGCTATGGGGCAATGGAATACATCCACAGGAGGAAGGTTTTATGCCGGAGTGGGACCCTATTTCGGCATGGGATTAAGTGCCAAAATGAAAGATAGCGATATTGATCTTTATAAAAAGGTGAATGGAGAAACTCCAATGAGCCGTATGGTTGTGGGTGGCGCCGCTCAAATTGGTTACGAATTCAATTTTGGACTACAAATAAATGCAACTTACAAATTGGGTATTACAAATTCTTTGGACAGCATGAAAGATGATGCCAAAATGAATAGTCAAACAGTGAGCTTAGGCATTGGGTACCGGTTTTGATGTTTTTAGCTGTAATTCTGAAAAGTAAAAACAGGTATGTGCCATTCTTTATCAGGTTAGTGAATGAGAAAGAATGAACAAGAGTGGCACTTCACTCCTACATCGGCAAGAAAATTTAAATAACTATCAGGTAGATTGTCTTTAACGGCAATCATTTCGTTATCTTTGCACCCGAAAAAACAAGGAGGAACGTGAAACGATATTTTATTTATTTGGCATACGATGGTACTGCTTATCATGGTTGGCAAATTCAACCTAATGGGACAAGCGTACAGGAGTGCTTGATGAAGGCACTTTCTATTTTACTTCGTCGTGAAGTAGAAGTGATAGGGGCGGGGCGTACCGATGCCGGTGTGCATGCTTCGCTGATGGTGGCTCATTTTGATAGCGATATGCCTTTGGATACAGCTTTAATGGCTGATAAGCTGAATCGTCTTCTGCCTCCCGATATTTCGGTCTATCGTCTTCGTCCGGTTATTCCTGAAGCACATGCCCGTTTTGATGCTACATCGCGAAAGTATAAGTATTATATTACTACTACTAAAGTTCCTTTTGAACGTCAATACCGTTGTCGCCTTTTTCAAACTCCTGACTTTGAACGGATGAATGAAGCGGCACAGGTGTTGTTCGACTATACGGACTTTACCAGTTTCAGTAAACTGCATACCGACGTCAAGACCAATAACTGCAAAATAATGCATGCTGCCTGGACGCAGCACGATGAACTTACTTGGGTGTTTACCATTCAAGCCGATCGTTTTTTGCGTAATATGGTGCGTGCCATAGTCGGCACTCTTCTGGAGGTAGGTCGTGGAAAACTTACCATCGAAGGTTTTCGCCGTGTCATTGAACAGCAAGATCGTTGCCGGGCAGGGGCTTCCGTTCCCGGGAATGCTTTGTTCTTGGTAGATGTCACTTACCCCGAAACCTTCTTTCTTTAACTTTCAACTCCCAACTTTCAACTGACATGTGGTTATTCTTTGCCTTCCTTTCAGCAGCTTTACTGGGCTTTTATGATGCTTTTAAGAAGCAGTCGCTTCGCGACAATGCGGTACTTCCGGTGTTGTTTTTGAATACGATTTTCTCTAGTCTGATATTCCTGCCGTTCATCCTTATATCTGCTTTTCTGCCTACGGTGCTCAGTGGTAGTATGTTTGAAGTTCCCATAGTAGGGTGGGAGGTGCATAAATTCATCCTTTTAAAATCGTTTATAGTCCTTTCTTCCTGGATATTCGGTTACTTTGGAATGAAATATTTGCCGCTAACGATTGTAGGACCGATTAATGCTACTCGTCCCGTGCTGGTACTTATCGGTGCCATGTTATTGTTTGGCGAACGTTTGAATCTTTATCAATGGATCGGCGTCATGCTTGCGATACTCTCTTTCTTTTTGTTGAGTCGCTCTGGTAAGAAAGAGGGGATCGACTTCAAACATAATAAGTGGATATTCTTTATCATCCTTGCTGCGATAGCGGGTGCTATCAGTGGCTTGTACGATAAATATCTGATGAAACAACTGAACCCCATGCTGGTGCAATCCTGGTATAATGTGTATCAGGTATTCATCATGTGTCCCATCATCCTGTTGTTATGGTATCCCAAACGCAAAGAAAGTACTCCTTTCCGTTGGGATTGGACTATTATCGGAATTTCTATCTTTCTTTGTGCGGCCGATTTTGTTTACTTTTACGCATTAAGTTACGAAGATTCTATGATTTCCATTGTTTCTATGGTACGCCGTAGTAGTGTAGTGGTTTCCTTTATCTTCGGTGCCCTCTTCTTCCGTGAAAAGAATTTAAAAAGCAAAGCCATTGACCTCATTTTGGTGTTGATTGGAATGTTCTTCCTATATTTGGGGAGTCATTAAAAAAAGAAAGTGCATGGCAGAAGATTTATATATTGATAAGGGTAGTAAGGAAGAAAAGTATCGTGCTCTGCTGCCACAACTGAAGAACTTGATTGACGGTGAAGATGACTTGATAGCTAATCTTGCCAATGTATCGGCTGCGCTGAATGAAACATTCCATTTCTTTTGGGTTGGCTTTTATCGTGTGCAAGGAGAAGAGTTGGTTCTTGGTCCTTTCCAAGGTCCGATAGCTTGCACGCGTATCAGAAGAGGACGTGGGGTTTGCGGCACGGCGTGGGCGAAGGCAGATACGCTGATAGTGCCGGACGTCGATGTGTTTCCCGGACATATAGCGTGCAGTTCGTTGTCGCGTTCCGAGATCGTTGTTCCGCTAATCCGAAAAGATGAAAACGAAGTATGGGGAGTTCTTGATATTGATAGTGAAAATCTGAATAGTTTTGATGAAATAGATGCCCGTTTTCTCGAAGAAGTTTGTTCATGGCTTTGAGCACTTCCGTGAAAACAATAAATAGTTAATAGAATATAGAATAATGTTATGATGAAGAAATTGAGTGCACTTATATGTTTGTCTTTTATCTGTTTAGTCTCATTGCAGGCACAGGATGCCAAAACATGTTTTAAGAATATGCCGGATTCTTTGAGTCCAATACTGACCTCCGTAAATCGTGCCGATTTTATTGATTTTCTGGATAGTAAGATGAAAGCGGAGGTTACCAATAGTTTCGGTAGTAAATCGGAGATGACCGAACTTTCTTCGGATTATGCCCATGTAAAGATGACTCCTCAGAGTACGTGGCAAATGAAGCTTCTTTCCGTGAACGATAGTACAAAAGTGATTTGTACGATTTCTACGGTCTGTGCACCTGCATGTGACAGTCATATTAATTTCTACACAACCGATTGGAAAGAGTTGCCTGCCGCTCCTTATTTATCCGGATTGCCTGTATTAACAGATTTTATTGTTGAGGCTCCCGATTCAGTTGACATCTATGAATATCAGGAAGCCTGTCGCAAAGCAGATATGTTGTTGATGAAAGCGGATCTTTCTTCTAAGGACGCTACACTGACATTCACTTTTACAACTCTCGATTATATGGAAAAAGAAGCGGCGGACAAACTAAAACCGTTCATTCGCCGTCCTATAACATACGTTTGGAAAGAAGAAAAGTTTATTTTACTTTGATCTTGTCAAAACCTTCTCCGTAGACTCCAATGACAGCACTCTGTGATACAAATGCATTGGGGTCTATGTCTTTTATTAACCGGAAGATAATGGTTGATTCCCGCTTTTTAGCAAGGACAAATAGCATTTTCTGTTCTTTTCCACTATAGAAACCCGAGGCATTGATAACCGTTGCACCTCGATGAGGATATACATTGATATGTCTTGCAATCTCTTCGTACTTCTCACTGATGATAAAGAATTGTACTGATTGACGGGCACTATTCACTACCTGATCAAGTACAAAACTACAAATATACAGCGTTACATAGCCATATACTACCTTTTCCCAATCCTTTAAAACAAAATAACTGGAAGATATAATGATAAGGTCGCATACCAACATAACCCTTCCCAGTGTAATATCCCGGTACTTGTTGATAACAGCAGCGATGATATCTGTACCACCCGTACTACCGTTTGAAGTGAAAGCAATACCAATACCACTACCGCAGAATGAAGCCCCAATTACGCAGGCCATGAAAGGTTGGTCGTGAAGAAGGACAACGCCTTCCATCAGCTTTTGGATCAGAGAGAGGAAGAAAGTGAGTGTAAATACGGCAAATATCGTTTTAATACTGAATTTCCAACCTAAAATACGTATCGCAAGAAGTAATAGGGCAAAATTGATAGCAAAGTAGGTGTATTGTACAGGAAAACCTGTAGCGAAATAGACGATAGAAGCAATGCCCGGTACACCACCGGTCGTAATATCATTAGGCAATAGGAATACGGTCCAACCTATGCCATACATAATCATGCCTAAGGCAATCATCAGATAATCTCTCAGTTCGCGCACAGTGTTCTGCCGAGAAGGAACGCTTACAATTTTTTTCATTTTAATTTGATTAGGTTGTGAAATTTTCGGCAAAGATACAAAAGATATGCGGTTTTGATATTTTATGGTTTTATTTTCTTTCAATGATTCAGGAGTATTTGTCTGTTCGGAAAATGAGTCATGAAATCTTTGTTGGAATGATGACACTATTTTTAACGCTTATAAGCTTGTGGTAATAAAATTATTATCTATATTCGCTTTTATAATGGAGATGACACTTTTACTTTAAAACAATACGATGAAACCACTTTACCAAGATTTACCTTTTCCGGTCGATAGCCATATACATTATTATATAGAAGATCTTCCTCACTTTATTGTCCCTTGGCATTATCATCCGGCAATAGAAATTATGTATATCACAAGTGGGACCGGAACTCGTTTTGTAGGCGATCATATCGAGTCATACGAAGAAGGAGATATTTGTATGATCGGTCCTGATCTTCCCCATGAATGGCGTAATGACAATGTTTACTTTGACAAAGAGTCAGGATTGCGTGCTACTTGCATTTGCTTGTTTTTTAAGCGGGAGATATTTGATCCTAATTTTATCCGGTTGTCCGAGATGAATGATATCCGTGACTTGATAGAGAGGTCACGACGCGGATTGAAGTTTACAGGGAAGTCGAAATTGGCAATAACTCAGTTTATAGATCGTTCGGTAAATGATACGGGCGTACAGAAGGTGATAAATCTTCTGTCACTTCTGTCACTGATGGCAGAATCGACAGAGTATAAGTTATTGGCTTCGATTGGCTTTACTAATTCTGTCAATTCAGAAGATTTCGAGAGATTTAATAAAGTCTATAAGTTTTTGGTGAAGAACTTTGCCACTTCTATTAAACTGGAAGATGTTTCGGCACTTGTTGGATTGACGCCGACCGCTTTTTGCCGTTACTTTAAAGAACGAACCAAGAAAACTTTTGTAGAATATCTGAACGAAATGCGTATAGGCTATTCTAAAAAACTATTACTTGAAAATAAAATGAAGATTTCTACCATTAGTGTAGAAGTAGGATTTTCTAACTTATCAAATTTTATATCTCAGTTCAAAAAGATAACAGGAATGTCACCGTCTCAGTTCCAAAAGAAATTTGAAGTAAAGACCAAACAAATAATCTGATCATATTATCTTAGATAAACTAAGAAATCGCAGGAGATAACACCTCTGATTTTTGTTTTTTGCAGTAATTATGCCTATTTATAATGAATAATGGTAAGATACCATAATTATCGGAAAATATAGAGGAAAGACCTAGTTTCTAATCAGCGTACATTTGCAATGTAAGATATTAAAAGTATAATGCTGATGGATAATAGAAGAATATATGTACCGTCTTCGCTCTTTATGAGAGACTATCTGGTAGGAGAGGAAATACAAAAGAACTCAAAAACTTTGGCCGATTTGCAGGGCATTTTTCACAATGTCGAAGCTTGTCAAAAGATGTCTCCCGAAACCTTATTATATGAGGTGAGTTGCTACTTACCCGTTCAAGAAGGATTGCCGGGAGGTCTCTATTTTGGAATCACAAAGATTTTTTCAGGTAAGGTTGGTGATGAATATTTCATGACCAAAGGGCACTTTCATGCTAATATTGATCGTGGAGAATATTACTGGGGTATAGAAGGAGAAGGAGTATTGATCCTGATGGATCAGAATCGTTGTATTTGGGGAGAACAGATTTTCCCGGGCAGCCTTCATTACATACCAGGAGGAGTAGCTCATCGTGTGGCTAATGTAGGTACTTCCATATTGTCATTTGCAGCGTGCTGGCCATCGGATGCCGGACATAATTATCAGGAGATTCTTGATAATGGATTCTCTGCATCTTTACAGTGTATAAATGGTAATCCTGAATTAATCGCACTATGAGTACAAAGCATATCATAGCCGTTGATTTGGGAGGAACTTTTACGAAGGTGGGACTTTTGCGCGATGGGGAGTTAATCGACTATATAAAGATGTCTTCTCGTACAGATTTAGATATGTCGGCAAGTTTACCGGAGATAGAAAGCGCTATCAATTTTTTGATTCATTCCAATAATGTAAAGAGGATTTTGGGGATTGGCATTGCTTTCCCGGGATTAGTAGACAATCGGAAAAGCCTTATCATATCTACCAACGAGAAATATGATGACGGAGTCAACCTGGATTTGGACAGATGGGCGGATGATAACTGGGGGGTACCTTTTTATATCGATAATGATGCAAGGCTAGCAACAATCGGTGAGTGGCAGTACGGAAGTGGCAAAGGGTATGGTAGCGTTGTCATGATGACTATAGGCACAGGAATAGGGACCGGGGTGATTATGGAGGGTAAGGTGATGTATGGAAAGCATTTTCAAGCAGGTTCATTGGGAGGACATTTTGTGGTTGATTATAAAGGTAGATTATGTTCTTGTGGAAACAAGGGATGTGTTGAAGCGCTGTCTTCCTCATTTTTTCTGCACAAGATTATAAAGGAACACGCTTCAATATCACCCGATTTCAAGGCAGTGTCGCATAACTATGATTTTAAAGAAATCTTTCAATTGGCTGAGTCGGGTGATAAAGATGCACTACTGATAAGAAATGAGTGCATTGCAATATGGGGAGCAGCGGTTATCAACTTTATTCATGCATACGATCCGGAAGTCGTCATTCTTGGTGGTGGAATTATGAACAGTCACAAAGTGATTGTACCCTATATCGAAGAACGAGTTCAGAAGTATGCCTGGACACCGAGTGGAAAAGTGCCTGTAGTGGTATCGAGTTTGGGAGATTATGCTGCTTTATATGGTTTGGAATATTGTCTGAAAAACAAGGTAAGAGATGAAATATATTGCTAATTATGAGAAACATCCTTTTGTACAGATTTCGGATTGTTCGGATGCATGTACCCGGGGTTGGACTGCCATAACAGGCAGAATCAAGGAACACTTGAATCAAACGGACAGAACATTGAAAGTGGTAGCTGTTGAATGCTATCAGGGAGTGTTTGAAGAGGAAATGCGTGAGGCGTTTACTTACGAATTCAACGATGCTGTAGTTATCCATACTACCAGTACGATGCTGGCCGAGCAACAAATTGATGATTTCTTCCATCCGGACATTACGGATGACGAGGTATTTGGCTACATGACTCGTCATACTATAGACTGCTTCTTTGATGTCGATAAAGTGAACACGGTACGTAGGCAGATTGCGGAAAAGAAGTCAGGAATAGTCATTATCTATGGAGTTGGTGCCGGTTACATCTGCGAAAATCCCGATTTATTGGTCTATGCTGATATGGCAAGATGGGAGATACAAACGAGATTTCGCAGGAATGAAGTCTCGAATATAGGTATTAGTAATAAAAATGAAAGAACCTCTTTGCAATATAAAAGAGCCTTCTTTGTTGACTGGCGGATATGCGACAGGCATAAGAAGGAGATGATGCCCCGTATTGATTATGTATTGGATACTAACCAACGGAATTGCCCTAAAATGATAACAGGCAAAGCGATGTATGAAGGACTGGAGAAAGCTGTCAATGGGCCTTTCCGAGTTGTCCCTTTTTTCGACCCGGGGCCTTGGGGTGGACAATGGATGAAAGACATTTGCGGTTTAGACAAAACAGTACCTAACTATGCCTGGTGTTTTGACTGTGTACCCGAGGAGAATAGTTTGCTATTGGCTTTTGGCGATGAGAGAGTCGAGATACCCTCCATCAACCTGATATTTGCTTATCCCCGGCAGTTACTTGGCGATGCTGTTTATGGCAGATTCGGAGATGAATTCCCGATACGTTTTGATTTTTTGGACACAATGCAAGGCGGCAACCTCAGTTTGCAGGTACATCCTCTGACGGAGTATATACAACAGAAATTCGGAATGCATTATACACAAGATGAGAGCTACTATATACTCGATGCAAAAGAAGGAGCAACGGTATATCTCGGATTGAAGGAGAATATAGAACCGGAAAAAATGCTGGAAGATTTGAGGCAATCCCAAAATACTGGCCAGTTTGATGCAGAGCAGTACGTGGGCATTTATCCTGCAAAGAAGCACGATCATTTCTTGATTCCGGCAGGTACGATACATTGTTCGGGGAGGAATAGTATGGTATTGGAGATTAGTGCAACTCCGTTCATATTCACCTTCAAACTTTGGGACTGGGGACGAATGGGATTGGATGGTCGACCACGCCCTATAAATATTGCTCATGGAGCTAATGTGATACAATGGAATAGAACCGAATCCTGGGTAAAGAAAGAGTTGATTAACAATGTTTCCAAAGTAGCCGAAGGCAAAGAATGGTATGAAGAAAAGACAGGATTACACCAACAGGAGTTCATTGAAACCAGAAGACATTGGTTTACGGGTAAAGTTCTGCACAAGAATAATGAGGGAGTCAATGTATTGAATCTCATCGAAGGACGGGCGGCAATCGTAGAAAGCCCTACCAATCAGTTCTCACCATTTGTGGTACATTATGCAGAAACGTTTATCATTCCTGCTACCGTAAAGGAATATACAATCACACCTTATGGTGAAGCTGAAGAAACACAGTGTGGAACAATCAAAGCATTCGTAAGACATCATGCATAAGAGTAGTTTTGATAAAGGGATTGAGATTGATATGGTTGAAAATCCGTTGGGATTTGTCTACGGAAAGGGCGTGTTTGGCCCGACAGTAGAAAACCGACGGTTAGGCGATATCCGGTCCAGTTTAATGGATCCGACCTGCGATGGACCGGATGTAGTCTATTCCATAGCTATGGATGTGGGCAAGGATGAACATAAAGAACTTTTGCAACGATTGCATTTACTTTTTGGAGTCGTAGCTTATGCTAAAGGACGTTTGGGAATGGAACCTATCCGAAGTCAAGGACATATTCATAAGATATCTCCGTTTTGTCAATGGTCTACTCCCGAAATCTACGAGATATGGAATGGTGAAGCGGTCATTTACATGCAGGAATTTGCTTCGGACAATCCGGGAAAATGTTATGCTGTTCGTGCCAAGCCCGGTGATGTTGTAGTGGTTCCTCCATACTGGGTGCATGCTACGATTAGTGCCAATGCAGATGAGCCTCTAGTCTTTGGTGCTTGGTGCGACCGGGAGTATGGCTTTGAATATGACCAGATACGTCGTCGAAAGGGTATTGCTTGGTATCCGGTTTTTGAAGGTAATGAGTTGAAATGGATAAGGAATGCCAATTACTGTTATTCCAAATTGATAAAAAAGCGTCCGGGAGAGTATGGTAAATTGGGTATTGAAAAAGGTAAATCTATATATAGGATTTTTGAAGACGACCCGGATGCTTTTTCATATGTTCCGAGACCTGAATTACGAAAAGAAGTTTGGATAAATTTTGAACCTTAAAAACAGTATATATGAAGAATAAACACATTATAGTCTTGATTACTACAGTCGTTGCTACTGGCGGACTTCTCTTTGGATTTGATACCGGTGTGATATCGGGTGCAATACCTTTTCTTCAGGCAGACTGGAGAATAGATAATGGTGACATTGAGTGGATTACGGCAGCCGGCTTACTGGGGGCTATGTTGGGAGCTTTGGGTGGTGGACGGATGTCGGATGTATTTGGAAGGAAGAAGATTATACTCGTATCCGCAGTGATATTTGCCGTAGGAGCTTTATGGTCGGGCTTGGCAACAAGTTTGATAAGTTTGATTCTCTCCCGTTTGTTCCTGGGTATAGCCATCGGCGTAGCTTCTTTCACAGTTCCATTGTATATTGCAGAGATTGCACCGGCCAAGTCCAGGGGGCGTTTGGTTTCGATGTTTCAGTTGATGGTAACAATAGGTATTTTATTTTCATATCTGTCGGACACGTTTTGGGCTGACGAAAGTAAGTTGGACTGTTGGAGAATGATGCTTTGTGTAGGTGTTGTGCCGGCTTTGATATTATTGATAGGTATGTTTTTTATGCCCGAAACGCCCCGGTGGCTTATGAGCAAGGGGCGAATGGAAGAGTGCCGGAGAGTATTGCTAAAGATAGAGCAGGAAGATACTGTCGATGATTTGCTACGGCAGATGGAAGGTGAAATTCAGAAGGATAAGGACAGTGTGACGGGATGGAGCTATCTGATGCAACCCTGGCTTAGAACGCCCTTGATGATAGCAGTTTGTATTATGTTCTTCCAGCAGTTTGTCGGTATTAATACGGTAATTTACTATAGCCCCAAAATCTTCCTGATGGCAGGTTTCGAAAGTACTTTATCTGCAATTTGGGCTTCTGTGGGTATCGGAGTTGTGAATGTGCTTTTTACCATCATTTCCCTGTACTTGGTAGATAAGATTGGACGTAGGAAGTTGTATTTCATTGGCTTATCGGGAATAATCGTTTCTGTTTTGTGTCTGAGTACTTGTTTCCTTTACGCTAATCAGTTGGGCGAGGTGGGCAGATGGTTGATGGTCGGGTTTATGTTTGCATATGTGGCATTCTTTGCAATCAGTATCGGACCTTTAGGCTGGCTCGTAATTTCGGAGATATTTCCTCAGAAAGTACGTGGACTGGGCACTTCGATAGGTTCGCTGTCCGTTTGGGTATTCAATTGTATCGTGTCTTTCACCTTCTTCAAAATAGTCAAGGCTTTCTCCGTTTCGGGGACGGAGATTGTGGTTGGGCAGTCTACTTCTGAGAATCCGGCAGGTGCATTTTTCCTCTACGGATTTATCGCTTTGGTGGCATTGGTATGGGGATATTTCTTCTTACCGGAGACACGTGGGCTGTCTTTGGAGGAGATAGAAAGAATGTGGAAACAAGATAAAAAGGGTTAGTGATAGGGATTTCATTATAATTAAAATCGTGATATTATGAAAATGACAAGATCTTTTCGACTTTATTTTATTATCACTTTTGTTTTGTTAGGATTTGGGCAAAACGTATTGTTTGCCAATAAGTCAATTATAAGTGATAGAATTGTAGAACAAAATCAATCCCAGTTAGTGACAGGATTGGTAGTAGATGCTAATGGTGATCCTATTATTGGTGCCAGTGTTATAGAGAAGGGAACAACTAATGGTGATATTACCGATCTTGATGGCAAATTCACATTAAATGTAAAAGTCGGAGCAATTCTGAAGATTTCTTATGTAGGCTTTCAGTCTCTAGAAGTCAAGATATCTGAAACAATGAAAATTGTTTTGAAGGAAGATAGTGAATTATTGTCAGAAGTTGTTGTTGTAGGCTATGGTACTCAAAAGAAAACATCATTGACAGCAGCAGTTTCTTCCGTAGAGGGTAAAGAAATAAGCCAGCAACCGGTGGCGGATATAACAAATGCATTAGGAGGCAGAATGGCAGGTGTGATATTTACTCAAAAAAGTGGCGAACCGGGAGCAGATTTATCTGATATTATGATTCGTGGTGTGAGTACAACTGGTAACAGTGCTCCACTAGTAATTGTTGATGGTATTCAACGTGAATTATCTAGGTTAGACCCTAATAGTATTTCCTCTATTACTATATTGAAAGATGCTGCAGCGGTAGCTCCTTATGGTATGGCAGGAGCAAATGGTGTAATTTTAGTAACGACCAAGCAAGGAAATGCCGGTGCCCCCAAGTTTTCTTATAATGGATATGTAGGATGGCAAAATCCGACAGTGTTAACTGAGTTTGCTGATTCATATGAATATGCTCGGCTATTTAATCAAGCGAATGATAATCAAGGGCAGCCTCATCGCTTTTCGGAGCATGAACTTGAAATGTATAAATCGGGGAAAGACCCGATTAATTTCCCTAATCATAATGTTTTAAAGGAATTGATTAAATCTAATTCTCCAATCACAAGCCATAATATTCAATTATCAGGTGGAAATGAGAAGTTTAATTATTACATAAGTCTGAACTACTTGTACCAAGGCGGTATGTGGGATACTACTGATATGAATAAATATAGCTTAATGTCGAAGATACAGGCACAGGCAACTAAAACGACTAAAGTAGAATTGTCCGTCACTGGACGTATTGAACAGTTTAATTATCCCGGAGTATCTTCGGGAGGTGCAGGAAACATCTTTGCTCAGGCCTTTCGTACCCCTCCAATTGCTCCATTGGTATATCCTGGTGGGCTGGCAGGCGAGTTTGAAGGAAGAACTGTGTATGGACAAATATATCAAAGTGGATATAATAAATATCGTAATTATGTAATGTATAATCAAATGTCTGTAGAGCAAGTCTTACCTTTTATAAAAGGCTTGAAGCTAAAAGGCGTAGTTGCATATGATTTAAAACCGACTCATAAGAAAATCTGGAAGACTCCAATGCCTTATTATACAGTGGATATGTCAAGTGGTACACCTGAATATATTAAGGCTGGAAATGATGGACCGGAGAAACCCACATATACACAGAATTATTCAGAAAATCAAAGTTTGACTCTTCAAGGTCAGATATTGTATAATGATACATTTGGAAAGCATGAAGTAGGTGGATTAGCTGTATTTGAAATGAGAGATACACAAGGAGATTTTTTTGAAGCCTCTCGATTGAATTATAATGTTAACATACCTGAGTTGAATAATGGTAGTTCTGCTCCGGCTGATATAAAGAATAGTGGTAATTCCTCCAAGACCAAACAGCGTTCTATTATTTATCGTGTTAACTATGCATACGATGGTAAATACTTGTTTGAGACTTCCGCCCGCTATGATGGTAGCTATTATTTTGCTCCTGGTCACAGATTTGGCTTTTTCCCATCTGCTTCATTAGGTTGGCGTATTTCAGAGGAAAACTTTCTGAAAGGTCATTCTAATTGGTTGAGCAATTTGAAGTTGAGAGCTTCCTATGGTGAATCAGGTGCCCTTGCTGCTGAACCGTTCCAATATCTCAGTTCTTATAATTTATATAGTAATTCTGCAGTGATAAATGGAAAGCCTACACAAGGTTTATCGGAATTGTTGGAGCCAAATAGATATATTACTTGGGAAAAAGCAAAGAAGATGGATATAGGTTTTGATTTGGGGTTATTTAATAATAGAGTTTCATTTTCAATGGACTACTTTTCTGAATATCGAAGTAATATGTTAGTGAAGCCGCAAGTTACAGTTCCGTTTGAGTATGGAATCGGGATAGCTCAAGAGAATAAAGGTAAATTGAAAAACAGGGGTGTGGAGTTCAGTTTAATTGCATCAAATCAATTTTCAAAGGATTTGTTTGTCGGACTTCAGGTGAACTTTACTTATGCCAAAAACAAGATTGTAGAGATTTTTGAGACACCTGCGACTTTCAATAATCCATATAGAAAACAAACAGGGCGACCATTGGGACAGAAGTTTGGTTATAAAGCATTGGGCTATTTCCAGGTATCGGATGATTTGAATGGAGATGGTATTATTGATAGGGGCGAATATGATGTTAAACAACCTTGGGGAACAGTACACCCAGGTGATTTGAAATACCAGGATACCAATAAAGACGGTTCGATTACAGTTGATGATATGGTACCTATCGGACTTTCAAACATTCCGCAAATAGTATATGGCTTTTCTCCTAGTATCAGATATAAAGGTTTTGATTTGCTTTTATTATTTCAAGGAGCAGCTAAACGTGACTTTTGGATTGGAGATGTAGCTGCATGGCCTTTCACAAATAATTCTTCAGTACCAAGAACTGCATTAGATGTGTGGACGCCTGAAAATCCGAATGCTAGAAACCCACGAGTTACGACTATTCCAGCTACAAATAATACTCAACATTCATCTTGGTGGTTGCATAATGGAAACTATTTGAGATTGAAAACAGGAGAGTTAGGTTATACTATTCCAAAAGTTTTAGCTAATGGGATTGGAATTGAATCTGCCAGAATTTATGTATCCGGACAGAACATATTTACATGGAGTAAAATTAAGAATTTTGATCCTGAAATCAGTGATCAAAACGGAATCTATTATCCCCAACAAAAGGTTATTTCTATTGGCGTTGACATAAAATTTTAATACACTTAATAATGGATTTATTTATGAAGAAGTTATACTATTTTGCTGTTATTATTTGTGTGATTTTAACAGCCTGTGATGACAGTTTACTTGATGTTACTCCCAGAGACCGTTTGTCGGATGGAAATATATGGAATGATGAGAGTTCTGCTGATTTATTTTTGAATGATATATATGATAGACTGCCTGATGGCAATAATTATCAGGATCCATTTGAAAACTTTAGTGATAACTCTATGAATGGTTTCTCATGGGCACCATCTAGAAGTTTGGAAAGAGAGTCTTCATATACACCTTATATTTATCCTGATGGGTTTATTACTTTGAATGTATATTGGGATATGAATTATACTTTCATAAGGAAGTGCAATATCTATATAAAGAATATTTCAGAATCAAATTTGTCAAATAGCTACAAAAAAGAGAGGGTTGCTGAGGCACGTTGTCTTCGTGCATTCTTTTATCATATATTATGGATGAACTATGGTGGTCTGCCTTTGATTACAGAGCCTTTAGACCGAATAACCCAAGGTAGTGAAATTTTTAAGTCTAGATCTACGATTGAACAAACAGCTCATTTTCTAATTGAAGAACTGAAATTAGCTGCAGACGACTTATCTATAGTAAAAGAATCCGGCCGTGTAACTAAAGGTGCAGCATTGGCTTTAAAAGGCTGGGTAGAACTCTATTTTGCAAGTCCTTTACATAATCCGGATAATGATTTGAAACGTTGGGAGCAAGTTGCTATTACCAATCAGGAGATAATGAACCTAGGCATCTATCATTTGTATTCTGATTATGGAAAGCTTTTTCTGCCTGAGGGAAATAACAATGAAGAAGGTATTCTATATCGTCAGTATTATCCGGGAGCTAAAGGCGGAAGAGAATCTAGCTATATGTCGACCCCTTATACAGGAAATGGTGGACACACTAGTTGGGGAGCAGTTAATCCCACCCATAATTTGGTTGCAGATTATGCTATGAGTAATGGCAAGACAATAGATGAAGAAGGCTCGGGATATGATGCACAGAAACCTTATTTGAATAGGGAGAGGAGATTTTATGAGACCATTGTATACGATGGCTCTTACTGGTATAATACAACAATTTATACTCGCTTAGGAATTAATAGTTTGAATGAATTAGACTTGTCAGATGCTAGTGATGCAACTAATACTGGATATAATTTACGCAAACGCATGAATCCTAATATTGCATTGGGTGCAGCAAACTGGGATGGGGCTACAAGTAGTCAAAACTATTATTTATTCAGATATGCTGAAGTTCTTTTGAACTATGCTGAGGCTCGTAATGAGGCTGTAGGTCCAGATGTTTCTGTTTATGATGCAGTAAATGCTGTCAGAGAAAGAAATCCGGAAGAACCCTATTTGCCAAAGTTGAAAGAGGGATTAAATAAAGATGAAATGCGTCAGGTGATTCGCCGTGAACGTAGAGTTGAATTAGCATTTGAAGATAAACGTAGATTCGACTTACTAAGATGGAAGATTGCTGAAATAGTATATAGCAAGGGATTGCAGGCTATGAAAATAGAGGAAGTTGACGGAACCTTGAAATATACTGTTGTACAGGCACCGGATGGAAAACGAAAATTTGAATCTAAAAATTATGTATTCCCTATACCACAGCAGGTATTGGATCAAAGCCCTATAATCCGTGATCAAAATGGTGGATCTGATAAATGGGAAAATGGTCAGAACCCTGGATATGGTAAATGAGGAATTCTATAGCGGATTATGTGGATAAATATTAGAGCTTATCCACACAATATTTTATAGAATGGATTAAAGCATTATTATTAAATTAATATCTGATGAAAAAGATTATAGTTTGTGTTTTGATAGGGATTGGTATATATTGTATGTGCTCCTGCTCGGATGTGGAACAAACGCGCAGTTATAACCAAAAGTATACCGGAAAATATACCAGTAGAGTTGCCTTCCCAATTGGTGGGTTAGGGACAGGGATGTTCTGCATAGAAGGTAGCGGTGCTATTTCGAATATGAACATTCGGCATCGTACTGAAATGCTGAATGAACCCACTATGTTTGCCGGACTGTATCTGAAAGATATTGAGAATGGAAGCATAGTCATTGAAGGACAGGTGCCCGACTGGAAGAAGTTCGGGCAACCTCAATCTACCAAAGGATATGGCGGTACCTGGGGATTACCCCGCTTTAAAGATTGTGATTTTGAGGCGAAGTTCCCGTTTGCCAACCTCAGTATGCACGATGATGAACTGAAAGTGGACGTGTCAATGCAGGTTTGGAATCCATTTATTCCTACCGATGAAGATAACTCAGGACTGCCTGTAGCTGGTTTTGAATATACATTCAAGAACAAGTATGATAAAGAAGTAGAAGCCATATTCTCATACAATTCGAAGAACTTCCTGGATATCCGTAGAGGAGGAGCACCTATTAAATCAATCAAAAATGGCTTTATTATCTCTCAGAATGGCATTGAAGGTGAACCATTTCACCAAGCAGATTTCGCTATTTTCACCGATGAACCGGACACGAAGGTAAATCATTGCTGGTTCAGAGGTTGGTCTTTCGACTCATTTACAATGTGTTGGAATGAAATGAGCTCGGGACAAATGAAGGAAAATCCGGCAAATATGCCCGATGCTCCGGGAGCCTCGCTATATGTTCCGTTTAAACTGAAACCGGGTGAGTCGAAAACAATCCGTCTCTATATGGCATGGTATGTTCCTTACTCACCTATACGTGAAGGACTGGAACCCGATACGGATATTGATACGCCCGATGCACCTGTACTCAACGAAAAAGGAGAACCTGCCAATTACATCGACGCTTCTATTCAATTGTCCGATAAATACCGTCCCTGGTATAGTAACCGCTTTGCCAATGTAGAAGAAATAGCCGATTATTGGGTGAAAAACTATAAGAGCCTGAAAGAGAAAACAGAACTGTTTACGAATGCATTCTATAGTACCACTTTACCCGACGAAGTTATTGAAGCTGTATCTGCCAATCTGACGATACTGAAATCTCCTACAATCTTCCGCCAGTACGATGGCAGAATGTGGAATTGGGAGGGTTGCGGCAATGAATACGGTTCCTGCTATGGTTCTTGTACCCATGTTTGGAATTATGCTCAAGCCATTCCTCATTTGTTCCCAAGAATGGAAAGAACGATGAGAGAAACTGAATTCTTCGTTAGCCAGGCAAAGAACGGACATCAGGCATTCCGTTCCGCACTTCCCATTCGCCCGATAAGGCATAATTTTCATGCCGCCGCCGATGGTCAGTTGGGCGGTATAATGAAAGTGTATCGCGACTGGCATATCTACGGCAATGATGAATGGCTGAAACTGATTTATCCTTACGCCAAGAGTAGCCTTGACTACTGTATCGATACCTGGGACCCTAAAAGAGCAGGTGTTATCGAAGAGCCCCATCACAATACCTATGACATTGAGTTTTGGGGACCCAGCGGCATGATAAACAGCTACTATACCGGAGCTTTGCAGGCTCTTGTAGCGATGGGAGAATATCTAGGAAAAGAGGTTGTCGAATATAAAGAACTGATGAATAAAAGCATTTCTTACATGGAAAGCCAGTTGTATGACGGTGAATACTTTATCCAGAATATCCGTTGGAAAGAGCTACAGGCTTCTGACCCTACCAAAGTACAATCCGTTAATTCCAACTATTCTAAGGAAGGATTGGAGTTGCTGGAACAGGAAGGACCCAAATACCAGTATGGCAAAGGTTGTTTATCCGATGGAATAGTAGGCTCTTGGCTCTCATTGGCTTGTGGACTGAACGAGGCGATAGACCGACAGAAAATAACAAGCCATTTGCTGTCCGTCCATAAGTATAATCTGAAAAGAAATCTCAGGAAACACGTGAATCCCCAACGCTCCACCTTTGCTTTGGGGGATGAAGGAGGCTTATTACTTTGTTCCTGGCCCAAAGGAGGTAAACTACAACTTCCTTTTGTCTACTCCAACGAAGTGTGGACAGGTATTGAGTATCAGGTAGCATCTCATCTGATGTTTGAGGGTGAAGTAGAGAAAGGACTGGATATCGTACGTATCTGCCGTGACCGTTATGATGGTCGGGTACGAAATCCATTTAATGAATATGAATGTGGAGCATGGTATGCACGTGCATTATCAAGTTACGCCATGCTACAAGCTTTGACCGGAGTTAGGTACGATGCGGTTGATTCTACTTTATATATTGATTCGAAGATTGGCAATAATTTCACCTCTTTCTTATCGACAGAAACCGGCTTCGGCAATGTCGGCTTAAAGGAGGGCAAGCCATTCATTGAAGTAAAATATGGGAAGATTGATGTGAAAAAATGCTTTGTTTCTGATAAAGAGGCAGATATTATTAATAAGTAGAAGGAAGGAGGGCTAATGAATAGGAAAGGACATTAAAGGCGTAACAGCCAATCTAATAATAGTTTGAAACACAAATAATAATTTAAAATGAAAACAATAGACATTAAATCTAATCATAGGATCGTATACTGGTCGTTCTGCATTTTTCTTCTTACTGTTATCAATGTAGGAAGCATACATGCGCTCGAAAATAATCCTACTGAATTATCAATAAACCAATCTGATAAAAGGACTGTAAAGGGCAATGTGGTTGACGAATTTGGTCAGCCGTTAGTGGGAGTTACCGTACAGGTAAAAGGGACATCCTTGGGTATTGTAACCGATTTGGATGGAAACTTCAGTTTAAGTATTCCAATGGACAGCCGTACTTTGGTATTCTCTTATATCGGTATGAAAACCCAGGAAATGCCTGCCAATAAGAGCACTTATAGAATTGTGATGATAGAAGATGCTACTCAAATGGAGGAAGTGGTAGTAATTGGTTACGGCTCCCAATCCCGTGAGAAAATTACGACATCTGTGACCAAACTTGATAAGGATGCATTGAAGAATGTACCTTATACAAATGCTGCTTCTGCATTACAAGGTACCTTGTCCGGTGTACGTGTACAAAGTATTTCCGGTCAACCCGGCGCCGAACCTCGTATCATTGTTCGTGGTGGTACTTCCATTAATAATCCTAACGGAGCTACTCCATTATATATTATCGATGGAATTATGAGACCCAATATGACCCATGTAGCCTCCGAAGAAATAGAGTCTATCCAGGTATTGAAAGATGCCGCAGCTACTTCAATTTACGGTGCGCAAGGCTCGAATGGTGTTGTGATTATAACTACCAAAAAAGGTAAAGCCAGCAAAGCCAGAGTTGATTATAGATACAACCTGACAATTTCTGATATCGGTAAGAAATATGAGTTTGCCAATGCCGAAGAATTTCTGACTCTGATGAGAAAAGGTATGATTTCACCTGCAAAATTCGGTACGGCAACAGAACAGAGACTAATCGGACATTTGGGATATGGCACCGGTAATGACATGACTAATAATACAGCTTTCTCTACTCAGTATCTGACAGATGCCAACCGCTACAAGTTAGACCAGGGCTGGAAGTCTATGCCCGACCCGGTAGATCCAAGCAAAACCTTATTGTATTCGGACACAAACTTCCAGGATAAGATTTATCGTACCGGATTCTCACATAACCATCATATCGAAGTTTCTGGTGGAACGGATAAAGCTACTTTCAATGCCGGCTTAGGATATATGACTAATGAAGGTACTGTAATTACCACTTCTTACAAACGCTACAACTTCAGTATGAATGGTTCTTTGCAGGTATTTGACAATCTGAAAATTTCTGCCAGAACTACTTATTCTAATTCATATACTTATGGTTCTCCATTGGCAGCCGATGCTACTTTCTACCGCTCGCCTGCCGCTTCACCCACTACCAAGTTCACATTTGAGGATGGTAGCCTGGCTCCGGGAGCCGCACAGTATTTGGGCAATGCCGTTTATCACATGGATAAGGCGCAGAGAGAATACGATTATCAGAATCTATCTATCGGAGTCGATGCAGACTGGACTATACTGCCCGGCCTATCCTTTAAACCGGCACTCTCTTTATTCGAGGTAAACAGTAATAACTATACTTTTTGGGATGCTTTTTGGAATGGACCGAGAGATTATATTACTACCCGAAATGCCAATGCCGATAATTACAGATGGAGACAATATCAGGCAGATGCCGTATTTAACTATGTAAAGGCTTTCAATGAAGACCACCATTTGGATGTAACAGCCGGTTATGCTTTTTATTTCAGAAAAGAAGGACGATTGGCTGCTGCCGGTAGAGGCGCTTCTACCGACCTAGTACCTACTTTAAATGCATCCAGTGTACCTGTCAGTGTAAGTAGTTCTATCACGGAACGGTCTATGCAGGGTGTTTTTGCCCGCGTGGGATATGATTATCAGAATAAGTATCTTATTTCAGTATCTGCAAGATATGATGGTGCTTCCAATCTGGGTACTAACAATAAATGGGGATTCTTCCCGGGTGTATCATTGGGATGGCATGTTGATAAAGAGAAGTTCTGGTCGTTTATACCTAAGGACTTGATGCGCTTGAAATTGCGTGCCAGCTACGGTGTGAATGGTAACATTTCGGGCTTGGGTGATTATACGGCTCAGGGAAGTTACAGTGTAGGTTCTAAATATTTGGGAAGTGCAGGTATTACGATGGGAGCCATGGCCAATCAGACTTTGAGTTGGGAAGAATCCAGGACATTTGATATCGGTGCCGATGTATCCTTCTTCAATAATCGGGTAAACTTTATCTTTGATTATTTTAATCGTACAACAGATAACTTGTTGACTAACCGTAACTTGCCTCATTCAACCGGTTTTGGCTCTATTTTCACTAACCTGGGACGTTTGCAGAACAGAGGTGTCGAGTTGGAATTGAGCGCAAGAGTTCTGCCTACATCCAGTGCACTACAATGGGTCTTGGGCTTGAATGCTTCGAAAGTGACCAATAAGATATTGAAGTTGCCCAATAATGGAGTTGAGAACAACCGTATTGGGGGTGAATACGTATGGGATGCCAAGTTAGGCAAGCATACATGGCAAGGTGGGTTGCAGGAAGGCGGCAGAATAGGAGATTTGTTTGCTTATAAGATGTTGGGCATCTATTCTACAGATGAAGAGGCGCAAAGAGCTGGTGAACCGATAGACAATGTGATTACAGTCCCCGATAAAACGAAATACGGTGGTGACGTGAAGTGGCAGGATACTGACGGCAATGGTGTCATCGACAGCAAAGACCGGGTATGCATCGGTAATATATATCCCGACTGGACCGGAGGTATCAATACCTCTTTATCTTACAAAGGATTCGACCTTTATTGTAGACTTGACTTCACCCTGGGACATACCATTTATAATTTTGCTAAAGGCTTCCTGGACTATAACTGGCAGGGTGACAACAATATGACGAAAGATGTAGTGGACCGTTCTTGGAAAGAGCAAGGTGACAAGGCAGACATGCCTAGATTCTACTGGCATGGCGACCGTGGACAGCAAAATGCCATCCGTGGTAGCTCCCTGTATCATGAATCGGGCGACTTTCTGGCTATTAGAGAGCTTTCTTTAAGCTACACTATTCCAACGAATATCATTCGAAGAATTCGTTTGAGTGGTCTTAGATTTACAGTTACCGGTAACAACTTGCACTACTTTACCAAATATTCCGGTCTTAACCCCGAAGAAGGCGGACAGGATAACGGTAGATATGCCATGCCGAGAAATATAATTTTTAGTGCAAATGTATCATTTTAATAAAGTAAAGTTATGAAAAACCGAAATAGATTAAATACTGTAATAGCTTTGTTTATGGTCTTGACATTTGCTGCATGTGATGCATTGGACCTCAAGCCGATAAGCTATATCACAAATGAGTCTTTCTGGCAGACGGAAGACGATGTCAAGGGTGCGCTCAATGGTATCTATGTACAGTTGAGAGGTGCTGCCGAACACGATTTGTATGTATTGGGTGAAGCACGTAGCGAGATACTCACAGTGGGTATCGGTGGATATGGAGGTTACGACATCTACTACTATAATACATTGACCCAGGCAAATATGCCGATTTCCTGGATACGTTATTATCAGATAATCAATTCTTGTAACCTTCTTCTGAAGTACGCTCCTAATGTAACTTTTAATAGTGAATCTGTCCGCAATAAAATGCTGGCTCAGGCATACACAATGAGAGCCTTTATGTATTTCGTTATGACGCGTACATGGGGAGATTTGATTATTCATACCGACCCGATTGAGAATACGAACTCGGATGTTCTTTATAAAGAAAGAATGCCGCAAGCCGAAATATTCAAACTGATTAAAGATGACTTGGAGAAGGCATTGGCTCTATATCCGGATGATGACTTTGGTACCCAAAGAGCTATGTGGTCTAAACCGGCAGCATTAGCTTTAAAGGGCGATGTCTACCTTTGGTCAGGCAGGAAACTGAAGGGTGGAAACGGCGATATCGAAACTGCACTAAGTGCTTTGAACTCCATTAAAACAAGCAATCTTAGCTTGCAACCCGAATTTGCAGATGTATTTGCCTATGACAATAAGGGAAATAGTGAGATATTGATGAGTGTAAGATTCCAAGACCTCGAATCGGGAATCAATTATTTCAGATATATGTGGATACACGGAAGTGCTGTTCCGGGTGATGCATCTCAAGAAGTGAAAGATGTTGTTTATCCCATTGGTCCGGGACAAGGTATCATTGTGGCTTCTGACGAATATCGTAAGCAATATACAGATGACGATACCCGTAAGGATGCTTCTTTCCTTGAAATCTATTCTAAGGATAAGGAAACGGGAGAAAACAAGTTCTATGTCAGTGTAGTATTGAAAGGTAAGGGATTAGTACGTGATGGTGACCGTATCTTTGCCGACGATATCGTTCTATATCGCTATGCCGATGTATTATTGATGAAAGCCGAGGCCAAGAATGCATTGGGTCAGGATCCTTCTGCCGAGATCAATGAGGTAAGACGACGTGCTTATAAAGATAAATATGAGGACCATATTTATGTGAATAGTACCAAGGAAGTAAATGATGCTGCTATTCTGAAGGAAAGATTGCTGGAATTGGCATTCGAAGGAAAGAGATGGTGGGATTTGGTTCGTTTTGATAAAGCCTTCGACTTAGTGCCTTCATTGAGAGAACATAAAGGGAAGGATTATATGATGTTGTTCCCGATTCCGCTGTCTACAATAAGTGTGGAACCAAAGGTAGATCAAAACCCAGGTTGGGATAAATAAAGTAATTGATTGGTATTCTTTCCACTATGTTGTAACTTTACAACATAGTGGAAGAATTTAAAATATATATGCGATGAAACTGTATGTAAGAAAGTCCGTATTTGCTATTTGTTGTTTAGTTGCCTTTTTAAGTTCGGTTACACCATTGTCCGCACAGCAGAATACGGTTCTTGTACCCGGTGTAAAGAAAGTGAAGGATGTATTGATCTATAAGGACACGATGTTCTATTCTGCATTCCCATCGGCTATAAAACTAGCGAATGGTGAGATACTGGTTTCCTTCCGGAGGGCTCCCGACCGTAAGGTATTCGGTGAGAAAAAGAATAATCACTTGGATCCGAATAGTTATTTGGTAGCAGTAAGGTCGAAAGACGGGGAGCATTGGACAAAGGAACCGGAGTTGATATATGCCCATCCGTTCGGAGGTTCGCAAGACCCCTGCTTGTTGAAGTTGAAAGATGGCACATTGCTGTGTGCAGGTTATCTGTGGACGTTTATTCGTCCGGATGGATTAGCCAAGTTGACAAAACCATTCGTACAGAATACGGATGCTGTTTTTGCAGGAGGATATATACTACGCTCTCATGATGACGGGAAAAGCTGGAATGAACTGATTACTCCTTGTACTGTTCCGTCTGAAATAAACTATAGTGGGTTAGGTGGCAAGCTCCCTGCATATAACCGGGGTGCTTTGTATGAAGGAAAAGACGGACGTGTATTCTGGGCAGTGGTTGCTTCGGATACAGAGTCTTTGAAAAATACGTCGGTATATCTGCTCATCTCTAATGACAAGGGAAAAACTTGGGAATATAGTACACGGATTGCGAAAGATGATAAGGTTTCTTTTAATGAAACCTCCATGTACGAAACACCAAAAGGAGATTTAGTGGCATTTATGCGTTCGGAAGCATTTGGAGACCAGGCTTGTATAGCACGTTCTACAGATGGAGGCAAGTCATTCTCCCAATGGAAAAGCATGGGATTTAAAGGACATCCTCTTCAGGCAATGAGACTGCCTGATGACCGAGTATTATTGACGTATGGTTATCGTCATAATCCGTGTGGGGTAAGAGCCCGAATATTGAATGCGGAATGTACGGACTTTGCCACAGCCCTCGAGATTATAATAAGAGATGATGCTGATGACGGGGATGTAGGATATACCTGGTCGGTACAATTAGACAAGAAAAGAGTATTAGTTGTATATTATATAAACTTCGACAGAGCACGAGGAACCAGGCATATACAGGGTTCCATTTTAGAAATAGAACAGCAAAAACATCTGTAAAAAATTATTACCATGAAGAAAAAACAAACCTCGGACAATATGGAGCCTACTCCGGCACAGATGTCCCGCCGTAAAGCATTAGCCACGATGGCAGGAGCTGTAGGGCTGGTTGCATTGCCAGGTGTAGGTCATGCTTTGAATCCTGCCAGAGAAGAACCGAAAGGAGTGGCTACATCGGCCTATACATCCATTCATACAATGCGTAATGCTGTTTCCCGGCAGTTTACTACCTTTGATTTGAATACTAAAATAAAGGCGCATCTCGTAGGACCTGGTGAAAAATCGGTATTAGTAGATCATTCTTCCCCTGGTATCATTACTCGTATGTGGTTTACAATCAATGGTTGGTTTTGGGAAAACTGGGATTTGAGTGAAGAACGATGGCCCGACCCTACTATCTTGAAGATGTTGATACTGCGTATATATTGGGATGGGCAGGATTATCCGTCAGTAGAATGTCCTATTGGAGATTTCTTTGGTATAGGGCATTGTGAGTATAAACACTATATGTCCAAATATATAGGAATGTCCAGTGGTGGTTTTTACTGTTATTTCCCTATGCCGTTCAAGAAAGTCAGGATAGAAGTGGAGAATCTTCATCATCGGCTAACTACCAGTGTATTTCTGAATGCGAATTATGACCAGTTTGATACCTTGCCCGAAGGTATGGGACGTCTTCATTGTCTGTACAATGCAGGTACAAATCCGGGATATGAGCCTTTGACGATATTGCAGACAAAAGGACACGGACATTTTGTAGGTTGTTCCTTATCTATGCAGAGTTGGCTTCCCAATTATTTAGGTTATCTGGAAGCTCCGGAGTTTGTCTATATAGATACGGATGACAAAAGTGTCCCGACAATTGTGGGTTCCGGACTAGAAGATTATTTTAATGGCGGCTGGTATTTCAGGGAAGGTGAATTTAGTGGAGAACTGCATGGAGTCCCGATAAAGGACCCATTACGTTCTATGGTGAGCATGTATCGTTATCACGACCAGGATGCTATCTGTTTCAATAGGAGTTTTGTATTTGATTTTATAAATCCGCGAAAACCTGAACAGACTCGTCCTTTCAAATTTTCGTCAGCTGCTTTTTGGTATCAGGATGAAGCGGTGCCTTTGGCATTCAAGTTGCCTGAAAAGGATAAGTTAGTCGATTGGTATAGAATGCGTGATACGGATCATCAGGCGATACCTTAAGTTATGTATTAGTACTTACTTTTAAATGATGGATATATGATGTTTGAAGATAGGATATTTAAACGATTGTTTATACCTCTAATATTTTTGGTCAGTATAGTACTGGATGCTTCTGCCCAAAATATTCCTGCATATAAAGATTCTAATAAACCGGTTGAGAAGCGAGTTGCCGATCTGTTAGGCAGAATGACACTAAGGGAGAAAATAGCGCAACTGAGCCATCTTCATGGGCATCAATTGTATAATGGTCAGGAGGTGGATTTTCAGAAATTGAGTGATGCGGCAGGAGATGTCAGTTATGGATGTATTGAAGGATTCAATCTTACAGGTCGGAACGTAAGAAGAGCATTCCATGTCATTCAGAAATACATGGTTGAAAAGACGCGCTTGGGTATACCGGTTTTCACAGTGACTGAATCTTTGCATGGCTCTGTACATGACGGTTCTACTATTTTTCCTCAAACGGTCGCTGTGGGCAGTACTTTTAATGTGGAATTGGCTTATCAAATGACGAAAGCCATAGCTGCGGAATTGCGTTCGCAAGGAGTTATCCAAACTCTTTCACCCGGACTTGATGTCGTGCGTGATTTGCGATGGGGACGGGTAGAGGAATCCTTTAGTGAGGACCCGTGGCTAGTAGGACAAATGGGCATTGCACAAGTACGAGGTTATCTTGATGGAGGTATCTCTCCGATGTTGAAACCTTTCGGGCCTGGTGGAGCACCCTTAGGAGGATTAAACCTAGCTTCTGTAGAGAGTGGCGAAAGGGATGTACGCAATATACATATCAAACCGTATGAGATGGTTGTGAAAAATACAGCGGTGAAAGCTGTGATGAGTTCATACAATTCATGGAATGGTATCCCTAATTCTGCATCTTCTTATTTATTGACTGATATCTTGCGTGGTGAATGGGGATTTGAAGGATATGTTTATTCAGACTGGGGTGCTGTATCCATGCTGAAGGATTTTCAGCATACAGCCAAGAACGATGGAGACGCTGCTATCCAGGCATTGACTGCCGGACTGGACTTGGAAGCTTCAAGTAGTTGTTATTGGGCTTTGGAGCAGTTGATAGCGCAAGGTAAGTTTGATGAAAAGTATGTAGACCTGGCTGTCAGCCGTATCTTACGTGTAAAATTCGAATTAGGATTATTTGAAAATCCATATCAGGGCAGTGATATGTCAGGGGTTACCATGAGGACTGAAGAAGCCGTCGAATTATCCCGTAGAATAGCTGATGAATCGATTGTATTGGTGAAAAATGAGAATAATCTTTTACCGTTGGACTTGAATAAGATAAAGTCATTAGCTGTGATAGGGCCAAATGCCAATCAGGTACAGTTTGGCGATTATACTTGGAGTCGTAGCAATTCGGATGGAGTTACTCCACTGGAAGGTTTAAAGAAACAAATAGGTAATAGCTTGAAGATAAACTACGCTCCCGGTTGTGACTTGACTACGGATGATGTCTCCGGATTTGACGAGGCTATAGCTGTAGCAAAGGCAAGTGACATTGTTGCCATGTTCATTGGTTCCTCCAGTGCTTCATTGGCTCGCGACTATTCGGATGCTACTTGTGGCGAAGGCTTTGATTTATCTTCTTTGGATTTGACGGGAGTACAGGAGGAACTTGTGAAGAAAGTGTATGCTACAGGCAAGCCGGTTGTGGTTGTACTAGTAACAGGTAAGCCTTTCTCTATTCCATGGCTAAAAGAAAAAATACCGGCAATAGTAGTACAATGGTATGGTGGAGAGAAGTCGGGTGATGCCATTGCTGATATGCTGTTAGGTAAAACAAATCCGTCGGCAAAACTTCCATTTTCGTTTCCACAAAGTGTAGGGCATCTGCCGGTATTTTATAATCATCTACCTACGGATAAGGGATTTTATCGTCGTCCGGGTCAACCTAATCGCCCGGGACGTGATTATGTATTCTCTTCTCCTGCTCCATTGTGGTCTTTCGGTCATGGGCTTAGTTATACCACATTCGAGTATGTGGACGCAAAGTATTCTTCCGATTTGCTGTACCCCACTGATACATTAACGATAAAGGTTTCGTTAAAGAATAGCGGGAATATGCAGGGAAAAGAGGTAGTACAACTCTATGTCAAAGATATTGTCAGCTCGGTCGTTACTCCAGTGAAGCAACTGAAAGCATTTGCAAAACCCTTCTTGAAGCCGGGTGAAACTCAAGAAGTGATTCTTCGGCTAGCAATGCAGGAACTGGCTCTTTATGATTCGGATCTGAAAAGAATTGTAGAAGAAGGTGAGTATGAGATACAGATAGGAACTGCATCAGACAATATCAGGTTAAAGAAAACGATTGTTGTGGGAGAAAAACAATCGGCTATCCCTGTCAATAAGTTATCTGATAAGGAATTCGATGTAAGCGAAATAATAAACAATCCCGGTCGAAAGATAAAGGTATCTGGTTGTATCAGAGATGTACAGGCAACTCCTGTAGGCGGAATCGAAATAAAATCGAATTATTCGGGTAAGAAAGCCGTTAGTGTAAAAGATGGAAAATATTCTATAGAGACAGTGGAAAATGATATTTTGACAATCTCTGCCCAGGGATTCGAAACTATCCATGTAAAAGTAGATAAGAAAAACAGTATAAACATAAAACTGAATTACAGCCATGATTAAATATAAAAGTTATTGGAGATATATCTTCGTATTATTACTAGTTTTTGAGGTATTGCCCAGTCAAGCCCAATCTATTATACCAATGCCTAAGGAAATAACTGTAGGCGAAGGAAACTTTAAAGTTTCATTAGAAACCCGTATCAACTATAATGACAAGTCTCTTGCCAAAACAGTTGCTCTGTTCAATGATTATATGGACGGAAGGTTTGGCATGATTCTGAAGAATGGCTCGAGCGGGAGAAATACCATTCATTTGCAATTGGATAAGAAAATGCCTGCAGAAGCCTATTCATTGACAGTTAATGACAAGGGAGTAACAATCAAGGGAAATGAAGCCGGAGTATTTTATGGTATCCAAACTTTGCAACAGTTACTCGAGACCGGACAAAACGCGGAGATTCAACTCCCATCTGTTATAATAAATGACGAGCCTCGTTTTGGCTATCGTGGTTTGATGCTTGATGTTGCCCGTTATTTCTATTCGGTAGATTATGTGAAAGAATCTATTGATTTGATGTCTCGCTATAAAATCAATAGATTTCATTGGCATCTGACTGAAGATGCCGGTTGGCGTATAGAAATCAAGAAACATCCCGAATTAACCCGGATAGGTGCATGGAGAAATAGTACTCAATGGGGACATAATCCTGCGGAACAGGATCGGATTCCTCATGGAGGTTTTTATACGCAAGAGCAGATAAAGGATATTATCCGGTATGCGGCAGATAGATATATTACTATTGTACCTGAGATAGATCTACCAGGACATACAATGTCTGTGTTGGCTGCTTATCCGAATCTGTCTTGTACAGGTGGTCCATTCTTGGTGCCGGAGACATGGGGTATCAAAGAAGAAGTATTATGTTTGGGTAATAAAGATACGTACCAGTTTGTAGAGGAAGTCCTGTCGGAGGTAATTGACCTATTTCCCGGTGAATACATTCATATAGGTGGTGATGAGGCTCCCAAGCGTCGTTGGAAGGAGTGTTCCAAGTGTCAGCAGTGCATCAAGGACAATCATTTGAAAGACGAACATGAACTGCAAAGCTATTTTATTCATCATCTAGATGAATTTGTAACGAAGAAAGGTCGCAAGATTATTGGGTGGGACGAAATTCTCGAAGGTGGTTTGGCACCCAATGCAGCCGTCATGAGTTGGAGAGGTGAAGCGGGTGGTATTGCTGCTGCCGGATTAGGTCATAAGGTGGTAATGGCACCTAATAATTATATGTATATCGATTATTATCAAAGCAAGGATCATGCTAATGAACCTTTGAATATTGGAGGTTTGGTAACGCTGGAACATACTTATAGTTATGAACCCTATACTTCCAAACTGACGAAAGAACAATGTAGTTTTATAATGGGAGTACAAGCTAATTTGTGGGGAGAATTTGTACATCATCCTGATAAAGCAAACTATATGGCATATCCACGTGCGATAGCTCTTTCCGAAATAGGATGGTCACCTATTGAAAAGAAAGATTATGCCAGTTTCAGCAAGCGATTATCGTCTTGTTTAGCCGATTTGGATAGGCAAGGTGTAACCTTCCGTATTCCTGAACCGATTGGGTGGGATAAGGCGGTCGTGAATGGCAATGCTGCTATTGTTAATTTAGAACCATCAGTTGCAGGAGCTGAGATATATTATACTGTAGATGGAACCGATCCGCGTTTATATGGAAAGCTCTATGCTAACACACTGCAACTACCTTTGTCTTTCAATGGGGTGAATGTGAAGTGTTATCTTCGTCTTCCTTCAGGTAGAAGTAGTGCAATTTATACTGTTAGAACACCAGATATGAAATAAATAGAAGACATGAATAAATATTTTCTGATATGTTTTGCTGCTTTAGGAGTATTCTTCCATAGTTGCCAAACTCAAGATGACACAACAAAACGCAAATATAATGAGAAGTATGTGGGCGAGTATACACGCAAGATTGCTTTCCCCATAGGCGGACTAGGCACGGGAATGTTCTGTATTGAAGGTACCGGAGCATTGAGCAATATGTCTGTACGCCATAGACCAAATGTGTTTAATGAACCGACTATGTTTGCTGCCATCCATGTTGAAGGTTACGAGCATGGTACCCGCATTCTTGAAGGTCCGGTTCCTGAATGGAAGAAGTTTGGTGCTCCTAATTCCAGCCGGGGAGATGGAGGCTCATGGGGAATGCCTCGCTTTAAAGATTTCAGTTTTCAATCTCGCTTTCCTTTTGCTGAACTAAATTTGGCAGACCGGAATGTTCCTGTGGATGTAAAGTTGACTGCTTGGAATCCATTTGTCCCCACTGATGAGGATAATTCAAGTTTGCCTGTTGCAGGGATCGAATACGAATTCCATAATACAAGTGACAAAGAAGTGCAAGCCATCTTCTCTTATAACAGCATGAACTTTATGCAGACGCCCGGTAAAGGGAAGGCTTATATAGATGCAGCAAAGAATGGTTTCATCCTCAGACAAACAGGCACGGAAGATGAACCTTTCTGTCAAGGCGACTTTATGATTTATACGGATGAACCTCAAACGGTAGTTAATTGTAATTGGTTCCGTGGAGGTTGGTTCGATCCTTTGAGCATTTGTTGGAATAACTTGGAAGAAGGGAAAATGGAAACAAATCAGCCTAGATTGGATGGTGCAGTTGGTGCCTCATTGTATGTGCCGTTTACACTAAAAGCAGGAGAAACCCGTAACTTGAAGTTGTTCATGGCTTGGTATGTACCTTATTCACACGAAAGAATCGGTGGAACTCCCCAAACTGATACGGATATTCCTGATACACCCGTTTGCCCGGACAGTACCAATAGCTGTTATCCCTATGAGAATAAATTCGAAGAAACATACCGTCCGTGGTACAGTAGCAAATTTGATAATATTCAGGCTGTTGCTGATTATTGGCAGGAAAACTATAACTCCTTGAAAGAGAAAACTCTGCTTTTTACAGATGCTTTTTACAGTTCCACTCTTCCTGCAGAAGTCAAAGAGGCCGTTGCTGCCAATTTGAGTATATTGAAGTCTAACACAGTGCTTCGCCAGTACGATGGGCGTATGTGGAATTGGGAAGGAAGTCATGATAATTGGGGCTCTTGCCATGGTTCTTGTACACATGTGTGGAACTATGCACAAGCTGTATCTCATTTATTCCCTCGCTTGGAGCGAACATTGAGAGAAACCGAATTCTTTGTGAGCCAGGATAAAAAAGGACATCAAGTATTCCGTACTAACTTGCCTATCAGCCCTACAGTTCATGATTTCCATTCGGCAGCCGACGGACAATTGGGAGGCATTATGAAAGTATATCGTGAATGGAGGATCCAAGGTGATACAAACTGGTTGAAGATGATGTATCCGGCAGTGAAGAAAAGTATGGATTATTGTATTCAAACTTGGGATCCAAGAGAAGTAGGTGCTATCGAAGAACCCCATCACAATACTTACGATATAGAGTTTTGGGGAGCAAACGGCATGATTACCAGTTTCTATGCAGGTGCATTACAAGCCATCTGCCTTATGGGAAAAGCTTTTGGTGATGATGTTTCGCATTATGAAGCATTGATGAACAAGAGTAAGATTTATTTGGAAGATAAGCTTTTTGACGAAGAATATTTTATTCAGAATATACAGTGGACAGGGCTGAATGCACCCGATCCGGTGAGTGCCCAGTCATTTGTAACCCATTATACTCCCGAAGCTTTGAAGATTTTGAAAGAAGAAGGACCGAAATACCAGTACGGTAAAGGTTGTTTATCTGATGGTATTTTAGGATCATGGATGACATTGGTTTGCGGAATGCCGGAAATAGTCGACCGTAAAAAAGTAAAGAGCCATTTGAATTCAGTTCATAAATATAATTTCAAGAAAGATCTGACCAATCATGTGAATCCTCAGCGTTCTACTTTTGCATTGGGAGAAGATGGAGGCTTGCTGCTTTGCACATGGCCGAAGGGTGGCAGATTGAAATTACCTTTTGTGTATAGCAATGAAGTCTGGACTGGAATTGAATATCAGGTTGCTGCTCATCTCATGTTCGAAGGTGAGGTAAAGAAAGGGCTTGAGATAGTACGTACTTGCCGTGATAGATACAATGGTCGTGTTCGTAACCCTTATAATGAGTATGAATGCGGAGCATGGTATGCACGTGCAATGGCAAGTTATGCAATGTTAGAAGGACTTACTGGCATAAGATACGATGCTGTCGAGAAGACTTTGTACATAGATTCAAGAATAGGCAATGATTTCACTTCGTTCTTATCAACCGAAACTGGTTTTGGTAATGTAAGTCTTAGGGGAGGAAAGCCTTTCATAGAAGTAAAATATGGAAAGATGGAAGTACAAAAGTGCATCGTATCAGGCGTAGAAACTCCAATTACGATATGAAATAATGTGTCAAGCATAGATTAAGTGTTTTTTATAGAGTAGATTGATTCTGCGGGGCTGTGATAGTTCTGCAGAATTTTGCTTTTTTTGTGTAACCAAACTTCATTTGTTTGCGTCTAATCAATAAAAAGGAGGAATTATGAAACTGAATTTTTCAATGGATGAACTTTATTTGAAAGTAGAGAAGTACATAAAGAAAGCAGGTCGCACCGCTGGACGCCCTGTACTTACTACATATTATGTGATGGTAGCTGAGAGTACCCCGGAAAGTGAACGGACTAATATTATGCTTGCTTTGGTAGCAATAGTTGTTCCTACTGGTGTAGAAGACTTACTGGGGCAGATATTTTTGGTTGGAAAAGGAGCAGCAGTAGTCTATGCCTATAAGAAAGTGAAAAAGTATACTACTCCTCAGATAAAAGATAAGGTGGAAGCTAAGTTGGATGAGTGGTTTCATGAGAATGTGACGGAAGTGAAACCAATCTATTTGGAATAGCTTTACTTTGTTTTTATTACTTCTTATTCAAGAAACGTTTAGCCAAATATTTTCGTATAGGCTCATCGTATAATTTCAAGCATAGATAAGCTAACAATATATTCCACGCATAGACGCATAAGGCAACTTGCCAGGTCTGCTCTAAAGTGAAAAGTTGATTTTTAATCAACCATGCATAGAACAAGTACATGAATGGGTAATGTATCACATAGATCGGATAAGATATATCTCCCAGGAATTTGCATATCTTGGTTGACTTTTTATCTGTAGTACTTCCCGACGCTCCTAGCCAAACAAGAATAGGAAAAGCTATGACAACACAAAATGCTTCATAAATACCGTTTGTACAAACTGGTTCCGCACCTTCCAGATAGGGTACAGAGAACAGGGCAATAAGTGCAATTGTACATATCCAAAATGCCCCTTTCAGCTTAATAGGCTTGAAGTTGCGCGATAAAAGCATACCCATAGAGAAAGGGAAAAGCATTCTTAACAGTCCTCCGGTAAAGTTTACGCTATCCAATGTCCAACCTACTCCCATATTTCCATAACCGGAGACATCGAAGATGGCGAATAATGTCAATGCTACTCCCAACAATGCAGTTAGTACAGCCAACGCTTTGTTTGATAAGCGACGAATGAATAAGACATATAGGATATTGCCAATATACTCAAAGAACAATGACCAACAAGGTCCATTCAGTGGGAACATTTCACCATTGCCACGGACTTCATAACCTACACCCGGCATTGCAGGAATGAAAAATATCGTGCAAAGGAGCGATAGCATTACCATTGAGAATGCAATATGTGTTCCGTCCCATTGCACACATCCTTGAAGGTAGAACGTAATAGCACCTAGAACGGCACCTATAATCACCATCGGGTGAAGACGTATAAGACGCCGCTTGAAGAAGTTTTTCATGGTAAGACCTTTACCCCAGCGGTCATCATAAGCATAACCGATAACGAAACCTGAAAGGATAAAGAAAAAATCTACGGCTAAATATCCGTGATTGAAGGTTTCAATAATACCACCGCCGGCAAAAGCGTAACCTTCGAATATATGATACCATATAACCATAAGAGCTGCCACACCACGAAGACCATCAAGAAGGTCATAATGTGCTTTGGTGTCTGCAAAAGCTGAAGATGAAATGTTTGACATCTGTTTTTCTATAGTTTGATAAATGTTTTCTGATGTCAAAGATACGGCATGAGGAACAAAGTTCTTTTGCTTAAAAGCAAAAAAACAGCAAATATCTATTTTTTCGCACGTACCCGGCTGAGTGTATAGATGGATATACCAAGAAAGGCTGCTATATACTTCAGCTTCACCCGGTTTATCAGTCCGGGATAACGGCGATTAAACTGTTCGTATCGCTCTTTAGGTGAGAGTTGAAGTCTTTCCACAAACATGTGACTGAGTTCCTTGTTTACATTTTGATGCAAGATTCTTCCCCAGTTGGCTATATCAATGTAAGTTTCATAAAGTGTATTCAGCTTATCTATATGGATCGCATAGATTTTGCAATCCGAAAGTGTTTCAATACTCTCAATCGATGGTTGTTGGTAGTACAATGAATCCATCCCAAAAGTTACGTCTCCTTCTTGACTGAACCAGGTAGTGGTATCTTGTCCGTCATGGTGGAAAACAGAATGGGCAACCCCTTCCTCAATGAAATAAACCAAACGGTCAATTACTCCTGATTGCACTACATAGGTGCCTTTAGAGTAATATCTTACCTGCATATTTGCCAACAATGCCTGAAGTGCTTCATCGGAGACCGGATAGATTTGCCTGATTTTATTAATGATGTTATTCATAGGAGAGGAATTCATAGTTTTGTTATAATTTGAGCTAAATAAAGTATATCCCTTTTAGCTCGTCTAATTCTTTTACAGGTCGTAAGTATCCTTCATGGAGCAGCATATAAGTATCTGCAACTTTGATCACAGCTCGGTAGTTATGATCTGTAAGAAGAATAGATTTTGTTCTACTGCTTGCGCCAATCAAAGTACACAATTTCTCAACTGTGATTGGGGAAAGTCCGTTAAAGGGTTCGTCGAGGATAATGAAAGGTGCTTTCCCGTTTAGTAGAATTAGAATTTCAATATATCGAATCTCCCCTCCTGACAATTCATCGGCCCGATTATCAAATACTCTCTGTACTATTTCGTCAGTCATAACATTGGTTGCATCCGGACATGCCAGCCGAATAATCTCCTTTACCCGCATATCTTTAGGAAGAAAGTCCTCTTGCGGAAGATAGCCTATCAAACCGGTCTTATAGGCTTTACTATGAAATGACTTCGATTATGTAGCTTTGTACGATTTCAAAATCTCTTAAAAGTGAGAATCAGATAGAAATCTTTCGATAACTATCTGATTCTCTTGAGAGCGGAAGACGGGGCTCAAACCCGCGACCCTCAGCTTGGAAGGCTAATGCTCTATCAACTGAGCTACTTCCGCAATTTTTTGTGGGCGAAGATGGATTCGAACCACCGAAGTCGAAAGACAACTGAGTTACAGTCAGTCCCATTTGGCCACTCTGGTATTCGCCCTTTTGCTCTTAAGAAAGTTGGCTTAGTAGCTTTGTTTCTCAATTGCGAGTGCAAAGATACGACTATTTTTGTAAACTCCAAGCAAAATCGATCATTTTTATTGCAGTAATTGCACATTCGTCACCTTTGTTACCTAGTTTGCCACCGGCACGGTCTTCGGCTTGCTCCATCGTATTGGTGGTGATTAATCCGTAAATGACTGGTATATCGCCACTTGTATTCAATTGAGTGATTCCTTGCGTAGCGCCCATGCAAACGTAGTCAAAATGTGGAGTATCGCCTCTTACGACGCAACCAATAGCAATAACTGCATCGATTTCACTATATTCGATAAGTTGATTGGCACCAAAGGTGAGTTCGAAACTACCGGGCACTGTTTTTACCATAATATTTTCATCTTTTGCTCCGTGCTTTTTCAGAGTGTTTATCGCACCATCTAAAAGTGCACCGGTTATATTGAAATTCCATTCAGATACAACAATCCCGAATTTCATTTTTTCAGCGTTAGGGACAGAATTGAAGTCATAGTCTGAGAGGTTGTGATAAGCTGTTGCCATAATGAATTGAGAATTAAAAATTAAGAATTAAAAAAATAAGAGGAAGGGGGAGGGAAATAATAAAGGCACGAATTACACGAATATCACGCATCTTGCGTTTTCCGTATAATCCGTGCCTTAAATTGTTTTATATGGAATATTACTTCTTCAACAATTTGGCTTGCTCGATGTATTTATCGATGTCCATAGCTTGGTACGAACGGAAGTATTTATCCTTAATGGTAGTATATGCTTGGATGGCATCGTCATACTTGCCTTGTTTAACAAGAATTTCACCTGCCTGCATCAAGAAGATGGGGCTAAGTGTATTGTTATCTGCTTCGTTGGCTGCCTTCATTAACATAGAAGAAGCTTTGTCCAGCTGACCGAGTTGTGCATAGCAGTTACCCAAAGCACCTTTGATAGAAGGAGCTACCATTTGGTCATCACCATCGAAGCTATCCAATGCTTTTACGGCTTCATCAAACTTGCCGAGGTGAGCATAACAGATTCCCATATAAGCCTTTGCCAAATTAGCAGCTTTGGTTCCGCTGTATTCATTAGCAATTTTTGCAAAACCTACGTAACCGATGCTGTCACCGTTCAGTGCTTGTTCATAAGCGTCTGCTTCGAAGTATTCTTGTCCTTTGAATAAGGCAGCCTGAGCTTTTTCTTCGCGAGGATCAGCATAGAAGTTCTTGTACATTACTATGCCTGCTATAATAATGATTATAGCTACTACGGCACCGATGATTGCTTTTTTGTTTTTGATAAAAAATGCCTCTGATTGTGTCAGTGCGTCTTCCACGTTTAAGGCTTCATTTGTCTTTTTTTGTTCTGCCATTTTTATATATTCTTTTTGTTATTATTCTTAATATAGCTATTTCGACCCGCAAAAGTAACTTTTTTATGTTTATCAACGAAATTTAGGGGCATCTTTTTTTGCTTTGCATTCTCTTTCGCTCACTAAATCGAGATTTTGCATTATCTTTGTAACCAAACTCGTCGTTGTTATATGATACTGAAACGTATATCTATACTTAATTATAAGAATTTAGAGCAGGTGGAACTTTGTTTTTCACCCAAGCTGAACTGCTTTTTCGGGCAGAATGGTATGGGGAAAACGAACCTGCTGGATGCTGTTTATTTTCTGTCTTTCTGTAAAAGTGCGGGTAATCCGATTGATTCACAAAATATACGCCATGATGCTGACTTTTTTGTAATCCAAGGCTTTTATGAAGCACCTGATGGCACACCGGAGGAAATTTATTGTGGTATGAAACGTCGTCAGAAGAAGCAGTTCAAGCGGAATAAAAAGGAATATACACGCTTATCGGATCATATCGGTTTTCTGCCATTGGTGATGGTTTCACCTGCCGATTCGGAACTTATTGCCGGAGGGAGTGACGAACGTCGCCGTTTTATGGATGTCGTTATTTCTCAATATGATAAGGAATATCTGGATGCACTGATACGTTACAATAAAGCACTTTTGCAACGAAATTCATTGTTGAAAAGTGAAGAACCGGTGGAAGAGGAGCTTTTCCTTGTGTGGGAGGAGATGATGGCGCAAGCTGGTGAGGTAGTTTTTCGTAAGCGGGAAGCTTTTGTACAAGAGTTTATCCCAATTTTCCAGTCTTTTTATTCTTTTATATCCCAAGATAAGGAGCAGGTAGGATTGACGTACGATTCGCATGCCCGTGACGCTTCTTTGCAGGAAGTGCTGAAAGAAAGCCGCATACGTGACCAGATTATGGGGTATTCTCTACGTGGTGTCCATAAGGATGAATTGAACATGCTTTTGGGGGATTTTCCTATCAAGAGAGAAGGTTCACAGGGGCAGAATAAAACTTATCTGGTGGCTCTTAAACTGGCTCAATTCGATTTTCTGAAACGAACAGGAGCTACTGTGCCTTTGTTGTTATTGGACGATATCTTTGATAAACTGGACGCATCGCGTGTAGAACAGATTATCAAGCTGGTTGCTGGTGATAACTTCGGACAGATCTTTATAACAGATACAAACAGGGAGCATTTAGATCGCATTTTGCATAAAGTAGGCAGTGATTACAGAATGTTCCGTGTTGAACAAGGAACTATTTCAGAAATGGAGGGTGAGATATGAAGCGTAACAATGCCGAGCAGATAGGTATACTTATTCGCAACTTTCTTAGACAGGAAAGTTTAGAATCGCCATTAAATGAACGACGGCTTATCAGTGCATGGCCCGATGTGCTGGGGCCTACCATTGCATCTTACACCCGAGAACTTTACATTAAAAATCAAGTACTTTATGTGCATTTGACGTCTGCTGCACTCCGCCAGGAACTGATGATGGGGCGTGAACTACTGGTACGTAATTTGAATCGCCATGTTGGGGCACAGGTCATCACAAATATTATATTTAGATAGAGCATTGTTTTGTGCTGTAAAAATACAGTTTGTTCTCATGCTTTATCAGTCAACATCTCCAAGGTGTCTATCGTCTTAATCTTCTGTTTTTTTAATGCTTGAATAGCTTGATCGTAGTAAACGGGAATTTCTAAATCGACATTATAGTGGGCATCCAGTCCGATGATGGCGGTACATCCTTCGTTGGCTGCGATGCGCCAGAAGTCAGCACAAGGATAAGTTGATAATCCGTGTGCAAGGTTATAGGCTACATAACCTATGTTATACTCCAATGGAAGATTGAGCCGAGCAGCAGTACGGCAGATATGTCGGCTGATCGATGTGCAATGAGAATCGAACTTGGGATAGGAGCGCATAAAAAGATCCGGGTGGGCGAGGTAAGAAAATAATCCGCTTTCCATACCTTTAATGGCACTTTCCTCATAAAGGTCGAGCATATCACGGTTATCCGTATGATGACCGAAGTAGGGGAATTCCTCATCTGTGTGATAATGATGATTACCAAAGATGATGTAATCTAACCGGTACATCTCAATTTGCTCTTTCAACCAAGGGATATAATCGGGAAAATACTCACATTCAAGTCCTATCTTGATTTCAATTTGATCGCGATATTTCTCGCGGAGACTTCGGAGACTCTCAATGTAGTCGGGTAATTCTTCGGGAAGCATTCGCATGTCGGCTACATAGTCGGAATTGTATTTCCAAGGGGTATGATCTGAGAATCCCAGAATATCATAACCACCTTTGATGGCACTGCGTACATATTCTTCATCACTACCTGTGGCATGCATGCAGCGAGTAGTATGAGTATGATAATTAGCTTTCATCTCGTTATGATTTCGTCCATGCGGATATCAAACGGTTCCGCCGGAACTTCTTCAACAATTTGGAATGTGAAACAGATACCGACTTTATAAGCTTGTGGAATACGTGGAAGAAGGCGGTCGTAATAACCTTTTCCGCGTCCCAACCGATTGCCGTTACGATCGAAGGCTACTCCGGGAACGGCTATAAAGTCGATGACAGCATAATCAGTAAACAGTTCACCGGTAGGTTCTTCGATCCCGTATGTTCCGGTAGCCAAATCTTCAGGACCGGTATATATACGTATTTCAAGGTCGTCACCTACTACTACCGGGAGAAGTATTTGCTTCTTATGACTCCACTTTTGGACAAACTCGTGTGTATCTACTTCGTCCTGGAGGGAGTAGTAGAGTAGTATAGTATTTGCCGCCCTGAAAGCCGGATGGGCTTCAAGGGCGGCAAGTATATTAGCAGACTCTGATTGATGCGTAATGGAAGATTTGTGTTGGGTCTTCAACAACGCCATACGCTTGCGCAGTTCTTTTTTTCTTTCCATCTTTCTTGTTTTCCTCTTTTAAGGGTGCTTCTTCGGGAGCTTTAGGAAATGCTTCGCCTTTCTCCAAAATGTCTAATGCTTTCTTTACAGTTGCATCAGTCTGGTTAATGTAGCGGATGTATTGCTCTCTGCCAAGAATATTATAGATAATATTTCCGAAGAGACTCTTTTCTAATAACTTATAGGATTTGTGTATCAACAGATTTCTTCTTTTTACTCCCTTGGAATCTGCAAAACGTACAAATTGCTCTACAAGACCTTGATGGCGAAGATATTGTAATAAATCGTCTACATTGTTGAATTCACTCAATTTGGCACGGTTACGGTCAGTATATTGGAAACTGAATTGCAAAATCAATCCCTTGTTACTTGCTTCTATCAGATAAGAAGATACTCCGGTTGTATCTTGTGGTACAAATACATCCGGCATGATGCCTCCTCCTCCGTAAACAGGACGTCCCAATCCGGTGGAGTAACGCAATTTTTCATCCATCTTGATACTATCTTTGGAGAAGAATTCACCATGTTCATAACGGTTGATCCAGTCCATCTCATACTTACTGTCTTTTCCACTTTCGTAAGGACGCTGAATGCAACGGCCGGAAGGTGTATAGTAGCGGGCAATCGTCAGGCGAATAGCAGAACCGTCACTGAAATCGATAGGCTGTTGTACCAAACCTTTTCCGAAAGAACGGCGTCCAACAATGGTACCCCGGTCATTGTCCTGAATAGCTCCGGCAAAAATTTCGCTGGCAGAAGCAGAGCCTTCGTTCACCAATACTACCAAAGGCATTTTCTGGCAGCTACCGGTGCCATTGGCGAAATCTTCCATACGTGGATATTTTCGTCCCTGCGTGTAAACGATTAACTTTCCTTCAGGTAGAAACTCGTTGACCATACGAGTAGCGGCTTCCATATATCCACCGGTGTTATCTCGTAAGTCGATAATCAGACCTTTACACTTCTCGTGACTCAGTTGGGCGATGGCATTCAGAAGTTCTACATGAGTGGTACGTCCGAATTTGCTGATTTGTATATAGCCAAAATCATTGTCGAGCATGTATGCGGCATCTATGGTATTCTGGGGAATATCGCCACGGATGATGGTAAAATAGAGCAAATCTTGTTCTGTGGCACGCTTTACACCCAACTTGACTTCACTGCCCTTCGGCCCTTTCAGATTGCGCATAGCTTTTTCATTCGTCAGACCTTTGCCTACAAACAGGCTGTCATTTACCATAACGATACGGTCGCCAGCCATCAAACCAACTTTTTCAGAAGGGCCGCCTTGGATTACGCTGTTTATGTGTATCGAGTCTTCCTGAATGGTAAACTGAATACCGATACCGCTGAAACTTCCTTCCAGTTCGGAATTGACTTCTTCCAGATTCTGGGCTGGAATGTAGGTAGAATGAGGGTCAAGTTCCGCTAATATTTGCGGCATGGCTTTTTCTACTAAATCAGTCATGTTAACGGTGTCCACATACTGGTCGTCGATGACACGAAGTAGAGCATTCAGCTTGTTGGATGAGCCGTTGATGATGCCCAATCGGTTAGCTGCGAAATGTCTGGCATAAAACGTTCCAATAAGAATTCCCGCTACTACGCTGATGGCGATAATTAGCGGCATAAAGCGGGAAGTGTTTTTTGTACTCATAATGTTATTTACGATTTTACTATTTACTATTTACGATTGAGGTTACTTTTAACTCTCAACTTTCACCTTTTATCTCTCAACTTCCACAAATACTACTTCAATACCTGCACGTTTCAAAAGTTCAATGCCGTCTTCTAGGCGGTATTTCTCAGAATAAACCACTCTTTTAATGCCTGCCTGAATAATCAGTTTAGAACATTCGATGCAGGGTGAAGCTGTGACATACATGGTGGCTCCGTTACTACTATTGTTGGAACGGGCTATCTTGGTAATGGCGTTAGCTTCTGCGTGAAGTACATACGGCTTTGTTATATTGTTTTCGTCCTCGCAGATATTTTCAAAACCAGAGGGAGTGCCATTGTACCCATCGGATATAATCATTTTATCCTTCACGATCAAAGCACCCACTTGGCGGCGTATGCAATACGAATTTTCTGCCCAGATACTTGCCATACGTATATAACGTTTGTCTAAGGCTTCTTGTTTCTTTTTAGTAGAATCGTCCATGGCTTGATTATTATTATCGTTGAGCGGTGAAACCTATGACTTTGGTTATATTTCCGTCTTCGAAATACAGGGTTAATGAATTAGAATCTCCTTCGTATTTATAAACCTTCTGTAATCCGTTAATGAATTCTTTGGCTAAGGGGTCAGTCTCCGAACCGTTTGTCTTTAAGGCGATAGCCAAAGTATGTGATTTACCATCGACACTCCAGGTACCGGTAAAGGTTGCTCTGATACCTTTCCCGTCTAGGGTTGTACCCATTATTTCGCCATTCAGCTCGGTACCGGCAAAGTTAATAGTGAAATTGCCTTCTTGGGCAAGAGCAGTCATACTGGTGTTATAATCCTTTTCATTATTCCATAAATTCGGGAGGAATCGAGCACTACTATCTTTGGTTGTAAGGCGACTGAGTTTCCAAGTGCTTTTTGTGAAGATTTCTATGACATCATCTTCGTTATTGCATCCGCTTACTATAGGAAGTAATGCAAGTAATAGCAATAAATAACCGATATTTCTTATCATTCTTTTCATTTCTTTATTCCGTTTCTGATTAATAATGCATCTATGGTAGGTTCTTGTCCGCGGAAGCGTGTGTAAAGCGTCATCGGATGTTCCGTGCCACCTTTCGAAAGAATGTTTTCGCGGAAAGAAGTTGCGACTTCCGGGTTAAAGATACCTTTTTGTTTGAATAATGAGAACGCATCCGCATCCAATACCTCAGCCCATTTGTAGCTATAATATCCGGCAGAATATCCTCCGGCAAATATATGCGAGAACTGAGTGCTCATACAAGTCTCTTCGATTGAAGGTAGAATTTGTGTCTTCTCCCATGCTTTCTTTTCGTAGGCTTTTACATCTTCATCGAATGGTGTATTGCGGGTGTACCATGCCATATCAAGAAGTCCGAAACTAACTTGACGCAGACAAGCGTATGCAGCATTGAAATTAGAAGAATCGACAATGCGTTGCACCAACTCATCCGGTATTAACTCTCCGGTTTGATAGTGGCGGGCAAACGTATGCAGGAATTCTTTCTCAATGGCAAAATTCTCCATGAATTGCGAAGGTAACTCTACAAAATCCCAATAAACATTGGTTCCGCTCAAGCTTTCATAAGTAGAATTGGCGAACATACCGTGCAGGCTATGTCCAAACTCATGCAAGAATGTCTCCACTTCACCGAATGTCAACAAGGCAGGCTTGTCTTGTGTTGGTTTGGTAAAGTTCATAACGATAGAGATATGCGGACGGCTGTTTTCTCCATTCGCTTCGTCTATCCATTGTCCTTTGTAGCTTGTCATCCAAGCGCCTGAACGTTTTCCGGCTCTGGGGTGGAAGTCTGTATAGAATACAGCGAGGTATTTACCATCTTTGTCAAATACTTCGTAAGCATCTACATCTTTATGATAGACCGGGATATCCGGATTCTTTTTAAAAGTAATACCATATAGCTTGGTTGCCAAGCCAAATACACCTTCAATGACCTTGCTCAATTCAAAATACGGTCGAAGCATTTCATCGTCAATATTGAATTTCTGGTCTTTCAACTTGTGAGAATAATATCCCCAGTCCCAGGGCATTAAAACGAAATCGTCTCTTTGCTTTTCACGGGCAAGAGATTGTATTTCGTTGTATTCTTGTTGAGCGGTAGAAGTATAAGCATCCAGCAGCTGATTTAATAATTTGTAAACAGCATCGCTATTCTGTGCCATACGCTCCTGTAGATTATACTCGGCAAAGTTATCGAAACCTAAAAGCTGAGCAATTTCCATGTGGGCATTGGCTATCCTCTTTACAATATCCAGATTGTTGTAGTCATTGTTGTGAGTACACTTGGTATTGTATGCCATATAAAGTTCGCGACGTAATTCGCGACTATCGGCATACATCATAAAAGGCCCGTAACTAGGGGCTTGTAAAGTAAATACCCAACCTTCTACACCTTTTTCCTTAGCTGTTTCTGCGGCAGCTTCTATGGCACTTTCCGGTAGTCCGGCTAGCTGAGATTCTTCTGTAAGAACAAGTTGGTAGGCGTTTGTCTCTTTCAGGTTGTTTTCACTGAATTGCAGAGTCAGTAAACTGAGTTCTGTACACAAGGCACGATATTTCTCCTTGGCTTCTTCTTGTAGATTGGCACCGTTACGTACAAAGCCGGTGTATATATCTTCCAGCAATTTGGTTTGTTCCGGATTCAGTGGGGGATGCTGTTCGTAAACGGCTTTTATACGTGCAAACAGCTTCTCATTTAGACTGATGTTGTTTTCATGCTCGCTCATTAACGGCATAATCTCTTTGGCAAGTTCTTGAAGATCATCATTCGTTTCGGCACTAAGGAGGTTGCCGAATACAGTGTTGACATGATGAAGCAATTCGCCGGACTTTTCATAAGCCAATATGGTATTCTCAAATGTTGGGAGTACTGGATTATTGATGATTGCATCTATTTCGGCATTCTGGCGATTGATGCCCTCCTCAATGGCCGGTTTGAAATCTACGGTCTTTATCTTATCAAACGGAATAGTTCCGTGAATGGTAGTGTATGTTTCGAAAAACGGATTCTGAGCCGATATATTATTCATAAAACAAAGCAATATTAGCGTTAGTGTAAACTTCATCATATCTAAGTGTTCTGATAAAAAGCGAACTAACTGCAAAATTGCAAAAAAAATAGGTGACTTCCTCAGAAGCCACCTACTTTTTATTATTTTCTAACTGTATATTAGCAGTTAACTGATGCCATGTGAGCGATCAAGTCAAGAACCTTGTTAGAATAACCGATTTCGTTATCATACCAAGATACAACTTTTACGAAAGTATCAGTCAAAGCGATACCAGCTTTAGCGTCGAAGATAGAAGTGCGAACGTCACCCAAGAAGTCAGAAGAAACAACTGCATCTTCAGTGTAACCCAGAACACCAGCCAATTCGCCTTCAGCAGCTTCTTTCATAGCAGCGCAGATTTCAGCGTAAGTAGCAGGCTTAGCCAAGTTAACTGTCAAGTCAACTACAGAAACGTCCAAAGTCGGAACACGCATAGACATACCAGTCAATTTGCCGTTCAATGCAGGGATAACTTTACCTACAGCCTTAGCAGCACCTGTAGAAGAAGGGATGATGTTGCCAGAAGCAGCACGACCACCTCTCCAGTCTTTCATAGAAGGACCGTCAACTGTTTTCTGAGTAGCAGTAGTAGAGTGAACTGTAGTCATCAAACCGTCAGTAATACCCCATTTGTCGTTCAATACTTTAGCGATAGGAGCCAAGCAGTTAGTAGTACAAGAAGCGTTAGATACGAATTGAGTACCTTTCACGTAAGTTTTTTCATTAACACCGCAAACGAACATCGGAGTGTCATCTTTAGAAGGAGCTGACATTACAACGTACTTAGCGCCAGCTTCGATATGAGCTTGAGCTTTGTCTTTAGAAAGGAACAAACCTGTAGATTCAACAACGTATTCAGCACCTACAGCATCCCATTTCAAGTCAGCCGGGTTTCTTTCAGCGGTGATGCGGATAGCTTGACCGTTAACGATCAGCTTGCTATTTTCAACATCTGCTTCGATAGTGCCTTCGAATTGTCCGTGCATTGTATCATACTTCAGCATGTAAGCCAAGTAGTCAACCGGGCAAAGGTCATTGATACCTACGATTTGAATATCGTTTCTCTTCATTGCAGCACGGAAAACGAAACGTCCGATACGTCCGAATCCATTAATACCTACTTTAATCATTTTGTTTAAACTTTTAAGGGTTTTATAAAATTTGTTCAAATATCTCTCATACAAGGTGCATTTCTTTCTGAAATGCGCTGCAAAAGTACGAAAATGTTTTTATATTTGTGAGTGAAATTACAATTAAATAATTGAAAAATGGGAAAAAGTACTTTTTTGCAAGATTTTAAAGCATTTGCCATGAAGGGCAATGTGGTTGATATGGCTGTCGGTGTAATTATTGGTGGTGCATTTGGTAAAATAGTATCTTCTGTGGTTGCAGATGTGATAATGCCTGTTTTGGGCTTGTTGGTCGGCGGTGTAAACTTTACGGATTTGAAGTGGGTAATGAAACCTGCCGAGGTAGTTGATGGCAAGGAAATTGCCGCTGTAACTCTGAACTATGGCAATTTTCTGCAAGTTACGTTCGACTTCCTTATTATTGCTTTCTCTATCTTTTTATTTATCAAATTGATTACTCGTCTGACGGCAAAGAAAGAAGAGGCTTCGGCTACGCCTTCTGCACCTCCCGCTCCCACTAAAGAAGAGGTTTTGCTGACGGAGATTCGCGATTTGCTGAAGGACAAAGCATCCAATTAACGGTATCTCTTCGTACTTTTCTTTTGATGTAGGTATTGCCTTGGTTTTGCCATCGCAGTGGCAAACTTTTGCCACCGCTTTGGCAAGACTTTGCCAACATATAGGCAAGAGGCTGTCATTGCTTTGGTAAGATTGTACGACTGCAAGTGGCATCTATTACAGAGCTTAATCATTGTGCTTTGTGCTTCTTTGTGAGTTGTTTATTCCTAAAAAAATAGATTTTTAGCCTTATTGTTTCTATTATTCCCTTACTTTTTTCTACTTTTGCACATCGTTTTTATCCATTCTGACTAAATATTTAGTATGCAAGAAAAAATTATTATTCTTGATTTCGGTTCACAAACCACGCAGCTTATTGGCCGTCGTGTTCGTGAGTTGAACGTGTATTGTGAAATTGTGCCTTACAATAAATTCCCGCAGGGGGATAAGAGTGTTAAGGGGGTTATTCTTTCAGGTAGTCCATTCTCTGTTTATGATGAAAGTGCGTTTAAGATTGATTTGAGTGAAATCCGTGGCAAGTATCCTATATTGGGCATCTGCTATGGCGCACAATTCATTTCGTATA
>NZ_JASLER010000101.1 GCF_030151085.1 Bacteroides sp.
AGTGGATGGGGGGAGCTATGTATATACCGTATATCCGGGTGAGAACAATACGAATGATTTCAATATCAAACGGAATTATAAATATACGTTGACCCTGAACCTGAAATCTTCCGTTACGGACTCACGTGTGATGGCGGCTCCGGCCAATTGCTTTGTTATGAAGCGGAATGCCAGTATCGCCTTCGATCCTTACTCCCGCACTGAGACCGGTGGCGGGTGGCGATATGCAGATTATGTGGATAAGACTGTAGCTGCCAAAAAGTTTTCTCGGGTGGATATATTGTGGCAAACAGGGGACGGAAGTAACTTCGCAATCGGCAATAACGCTAGCGGAACGCGTGTGTATCTGAAAGACGGCATCGTTTATGTGACGGCGGGAAATACGGATGGGAATGCGGTCGTTGCAGGATATAACAGCAGCGGAGTGATACTGTGGTCGTGGCATATTTGGGTGAATGATAGTTCACCGGCGCAGGTGGCAAATGCGGTACCCTATACTACTTATGATTGGGATACTAGCGGAATACATTCAGAAAAAAGAGTTGAAGGAAGACCAGTAATGTCATGCAATTTGGGTGCATTAAGCAATACCGAAGTAGGTGCAAAAGCTTATGGATTGTTGTATCAATGGGGAAGAAAAGATCCTTTCCCTCAAGGAAAGATTGATTATTTTAATGGTGATGGCTATGATCCTTATTCTTCAGAATTAGTAGTGCCTGTTTACGACAACAGAACAGCTTTAATTGCTATGAATAAAACTCCTAGTGTGACGGAAGTGTTTCAAACAGTCATGGTTAGTGCTGATAATGGAAATGTTGATTACACATTGAAGCATCCTACTCATTTTATTAAAACAACAGATGTTTATGATACTTCTGATCAAAGTGTTTATATCAATGAGGGTGACTGGTATTGGGGACATAACGATCAATTATGGGGTGGTAAACCGCTATCTGAAGCAAATAAGATATATGAAACGGATTTACCTCATTATCTATTATTAGCTGATAATGGGGCTGATAAGAAATCTATTTTTGATCCTTGTCCTTCTGGTTGGATGTTGGCACCCGGAGACATGTGGTTAGGTTTCACGAAAACCGGATTTAATACAACTGATAATACATACCAATTAATAAATTGCTCAGAAAATACAGTGGCAGAAAATAGTGCTAATTTTGGGTATCATATGTATATGCGAGGTTGGAAAAATTTAAGTGAAACTCCTGTTTACTTTCCAAGCCAAGGTGTTAGACTTCCTAGTGGAAATTTACAAAGATTTGGTATATGCGGTAATTATCATACATCTACCTCTGGCAGAAATGGAACTGTATACATTCTACATTTACATACAACAGCACAAATTAGTATTTTTGAAACGATGTACGTTTATACTCGCCGTTCTGTTGGTGGTCCAATCCGTTGTGTGCGTGAAACAAAGTAATCTACAACTCATAAAAACCGAGTTCTATAAGAAGAGACAAAAAACATTCACTATATTTGCATTAACAAAATGATATAAATACGAATTAGAAAGAACTATATTTCTTGAACAAGAAGCACTGCACCAAGTGTAGTATCTTGCAATAAATGATTAAATGAACATAAATTATAAACATTAGGAATAGCGTTTCCATTTTATACTTATAAAATATTTGAGCTTTAGCTCTTATTCTCGTAACTGAAAACCGCCAATTTGAAGATCAATGAGAGTAAGTAAGTGAAGGTTCACGCTTGTATAGGCGTGAACTGTTCGTACTTATTCATTGATCGGGTGCTTGGCGGTACCTCAGTTCGGATAGGTAATGAATGGTTCCGCCTTTTTTTGCAAACAAACATCTATGGTACACATCGGAAAACTAATCGAAAAAGAACTTCACCATCAGGAACGTTCTGTCACTTGGTTTGCTAATAAGCTCTATTGTGAACGCACCAACGTGTACAACATATTCAAGCGCAAAAGCATCGACACAGAACTTTTATTAAGGATATCACAAATACTGAATCGTGACTTCTTTAAGGATTATCAGAAGGAAATAATACAAGAAGAATGATATACAATCTATTTTGTAGAAATCATGTATAGATAGTATATCATTAGAAAAGAATCTCTTTAGCAATACTTTTTCAATACTGCCATTAATTTTGCTTTATCAATTGGTTTCACTAGATATTCATTACATCCCGCAGCCAGAGCAGCCAAGCGGTCAGTTTCAAAAGCATGAGCAGTTAACGCAATAATGGGTAGCTTAGTATTGAATTTACGTATTTCGGCTGTAGCAGATAATCCGTCCATTACAGGCATTTTCATATCCGTAAGCAACAAATCAATATGACGGTTACGCACGATATCGAGAACTTCTTTTCCATTTACTGCACGTAACAGCTCATAATTCTTCTTCAACATTGCCGATACAAGTTGGTAATTACTTTGTATATCTTCGGCTATCAAAATCGTTTTATGCGTCGTTGAGTCAGAAGATGAATCAGATGCAGATAGACCAGAAGCAGATGTACTACTTCTACCATTGCTATCCGCTGCTTTAGCAGAGTCAGCTTCTTCGGATAAAATGTTAACTTCACAAGGTAACATTGCCCAGAACAAGGAACCTTCTCCATAGTTACTTTCAAAGCCAACCGTACCACCCATAGATTCAGCTATTGCCTTACAAATAGATAATCCCAATCCAGTGCCCTGTGCAAAATCATCCAGTTTCTCAAAACGATGGAAGACCTTTTCTTTCTTTTCATCCGCAATACCAATACCAGTATCTTTTACATAAAAGTAAATGCCTTGCTCCCTCTTTTCATACCCCATCTCTATTGTTCCTGTGGGCGTATATTTTATCGCATTGGTTACGTAGTTAGTCAAAACCTGCGCAACACGATTCCGATCAAGAAGAACCTGACAAGTAGAATATGGATTAACAGCTAATAAACACACGTTAGGATTAGTGATACGTTGCTTCATAGAAGCAGTCATATTATTGAAATGCTCCGATAAATCATACTTCTCATACTTCAACTCTACCGAACCGGCTTCTAGTTTGGATAAATCAAGTATATCATTAATTAGCTTCAATAACAGTTCATTATTAGTATTGATAATCTGGATATACTCTTCCCTATCTTCCTCTTCTCCATACATCATTAATTCAGAGAAGCCCACAATTGCATTCAACGGAGTACGTATTTCATGACTCATATTCGCTAAAAATGCTGATTTTAGTTTATCCGACTGTTCTGCTTCCAGTTTTGCCTGACGTAGTTCCTCAATCATTCGCTCACGTTCCGTCACATCATCCACCCTGATTACAATACCATCCATAGTGCCATCCTCCATAAATACAGGAGTTGCAAAAACTTCTACAGTATGTTCGCTATCAAGATTAAACTTAATCTGCTCTGTCTGGTGCGATAATAAAGCACGCTGCAATACACAATTTTCACAAGGAGAAGTACGATTATGAGCACTCTTATAACAAAGTTCTCCTTTCTTATATGCTTCATAAGAGATACTTTTGGAGCAAAAAGAAATGTTTTCCCACTGCACGATATAATCCTTGGTAATATATGCCAATCCAGAATTCGTATTGTTGAGTACCAATTCGTTTTGCTGAACCAAATTATCGAGTGCCTTTTTGTTTTCCAGCAGCACCATTTCTGTATGTTTATGAGAGTCTATATTCAGACTCATTCCAAACATATATTTATAAGGCTCATCATTCAGGGTGGTTGTTTCGACTATACCACGCACTTCCCACCATTGGTACTCGCCATTACCTTTGAAATCAAGACGAACCTCAACATCCCATATATCATTCTCCGAATCAAGAGCCTCCTGTAAAGATTCGGTGAATACCTTTTTATCGTCAGGATGCACAAGCTTAAGATATTTCTCCTTTGTATCAAAATCAGAGTTTTTTATTCCGGTCTTATCGAATCCCTCTCCAAAACTCAATCTATCTATATCAGGCTCATAAAACCAAGTATAAGCATTCATGGTCTCCAGAGTTATGGAAAGAAGTTGGGCACGACGCTTTAGCTCGTTCTGCATACTCTGATCCCATCGGGTATTTAACAATAAACGTTTCCCTTCATCTTCGATGATACTTTTACGAACAATTGTATCGTAGGAACGACCGTCTTTCAATACGATATGTTCCAAACCTAGATAAGGAGTACCGGTATTGAAAACCTCAATATCCGTCTTCTGAATTCGTGCTACCTCATCATTACTCAATACATCGTAAGTCGTTTTATCTTCACTCGTACCAAACATTCGCTTGCTTTCTTCATTACAGAAAACATAGCGGAAACGGTCTTCTATATCCTTGATATGAACGGAAAGAGGTATATTATCAAGCACTTTTTTCAGAAGTACCTGCTTCTTATTTATCTCAGTATTGTTTTTTCGAGAACCTACATATTTTATTACTTTACCATTCTGATCATATTCATAGGGCGAACCACTCACTGTACAATATTGCCAATCCGAACTATCCGGCAAAATAATACGAGTTTCAAAGCTAAATGTGAAGTCTTCGCCTTCATTCATCCTCCGTATCATTTCAGTGGCATGTTCCCTATCTTCACTATGTAAAGTTTCTATATATAATTCACAACTAATAGGCTTTGATTCGTCATAATCGATTAAGGGTTCATTATCACTATAGAAGTATCTGGCAAGTGCATCATATTCCCACAAAACAATATCTGCTGCTTGTATGGCCAACTCAGTTTTACGCTTACTACGACGAAGCATTTCTTCTTTTCGCAAAGGTTCAGTGACATCTTCAACAATTAATATATAATTGACTTCCTTACCTGTGCTATTGAGTAATTGGTTTCCACTAAATTTTAAGACACGGTCCTGCGAATGCGAAGATATGTATCGCCCGCCTTTTGTTGAAGCATCAAAATTATATGTAATAGACGTATGCAAATTATGTCCTTTGCATACAGCTGTTTTCATTTCACCAGGAATGATAACATTATCATTGATGTTAATCGGTTTTTCTTTCACTGATGCTTCATCAATTCCAAAAATCCGACAGAAATTCTCATTAAAATGAATCAATGTCCCGTCGTTGGAATAAAGTCCTACTCCCACAGGAAGTGAATCAAAAACCGATAATATTTGTTCTTGTTCCATGAATTTAAACACCACTACATATAATAACAATTAACCAGTACAAAGATATGAGAGTTTATGCTCATTTCATTATTTTAGTGGATAATTTTTCCTATAAAATGAAATAATTATGCAACTAATTATTAAAAGAGCTTCCTTCGCAGAAAGCTCTTTCTTTTTCATATCTCACAAAGATTATATCTTCTTCAAAAACTCCTTCGGACTCTTTCCAAAATATTCTTTGTATTTACTTCTAAAGTTCTTCAAGTTCCTCATTCCCACCATTTCTGCAACAATGGTAACAGAATATTTTCCACTTTCCAACAATTCACGTGCCTTCTCCATACGGATGTGTGAAATCAGATATTTGGGAGCTTCACCTGTCAATGACTTCCACTTATTATAAAAGGTAGTACGGCTCATGCACATATTGGCAGCAAGATCATCAACCAGGAAATCTTCTTTATCCAGATTATCCAAAACATAGTTTTTCACTTCATCAAGGAATTTCAGATTATTTTCCTGCTGAGTCTCCTCTATTCTGTGTACCAGAAATTCCTCACCAAACACTTTCTGAAGAAAAGACTTTCTCTGGAGATAGCTATTAGCTATCAAAACGGATATTTCTATTTTCAAATCCTCCACATTAAAAGGTTTGTACATAAAGATGTCCGCCAACGAATATCCTCTCTTCGCACGCTTCTTTACATCGAGAGATGAGCCTAACAGAATGATAGGAATAAATGAAGTATCTCTGGATGTTTTTAGTTTTGAAGACAGTTCATCACCACTCATTCCATATAACATCACATCGCATATTACTAAATCAGGATGCTCGTCGTGAATGGATTTCAATGCTTCCGAACCATTAGTAAAAGTTATAATATTAAAATCGTCCGATAAACATTTCTCCAAATACCGACAAAACCTTTCATCATTGTCCACCAAGACAACTACCGGTTTATCCACACTCTTCTTTTTAAAAGGAGGGCAAAGATAGGCTTCTGCCGCTTCGTCAAGTAATGCATATTCTTTTTCCCTTTCATAGTGACTAGGTACGGGTTCGAGTGGACATTTTACAGGGAACTTCAATAATACCTCCCCTTCTGAAACAGCTATTTTACCATCACATAAATTCAACATTCTCTTAAATAAGGTACTACCCATTTTCCATTGTCTGCGATGCACTGTTTTCGGTGCAGGCAACCACGATAAGTACCATTTGCAATATTTCAGAAATAACCCATTACCACTATCTTTAATCTTTATCGCCCAATATTTATCATTCAACAATATCTGCATGACAAGATGCGTATCGGGAAGAGCACAATCAATGGCGCTTATCACAAACTTATCTATTACCGGAGATATTTTGCCCTGGTCAAACCATGCGCTGGCATAGTCAAATTCGGGAGATATTTCCAGAGTCATATCCAATCCGGCAGCGTAAGATTGAAGAGGATTCACTTTTCTTTTAATGAACGAGCTGATCTCATGTTCTGCCACATCTAAATTACCAGAGTAAACAAGAGAATGCTTCAACCCCATCAATGTCGTCAGATGTTGTTCGAGCCCTTCAATATGATGAATGGCAATAGACACTTCTTTTTTCACAAATTCGGGACATTCTTTTTCACAAACTACTCCCAAAGGAGTTTTTATCAGTGAAATAGGATTACGGATATTTTGAAAAGTATCAATAAAGTATTGATTCCCTTCTTTCAGCAAATCTCTCTCTTCACAAATTGAATGTAAATAAAATAAGAGCCAGCATAATAACCACACTCCGCCAAACATTACTATTATAATCGCACTAAGGAATTTATAATATATCCCTACCACTAAAAAAAGAACGAAAAACGAAGTCAAAATTGTTGTTATATGTTTCATACGAATATATGTTAAGTTATACTTTGAATAAAACGATATTCAAAGCACAAAAATTCTTGTTTATTTTCCATTTTAAAGCACAATGAGATTTACCTAAAAGAAATTTAGGAGGAGGCCGGATATAGGACGGGAGGCTGGTTCGAATAAGCGGATTCACTGTACCCTCCTTCTATTTTTCTACAGAAATCCTTAATTGATCTAACATCGATTTTTCCATCAAGTTGTATAGTTGTTTAGGTATATCTATTTCAATTTCGCAAATAAAAACACATTATTTGATAATATGAAAAATAACAGTACAACAATCAAAATAAAAAAAAGATGCAAGGTATTAGAATATAATCCGAGAATATTGAAACTAAAAAAGCTTTTCTCTGTGCATAACGAAAAAGAGCTTTTTATTCTTTATAGCAAGATTTGCAATTACATATTAGGGAGTTGATTATCTTTGCAGCATGAAACAAGAATTGAAAGAGAACGGCGGACTGCCCGCACATATACTTTGGACGCTTGCCATCGTGGCAGGTATATCTGTAGCAAACCTATACTACAACCAACCATTATTGAATGTAATGCGCCATGAATTGGGTGTATCTGAATTCAAAAGTAATCTGATCGCCATGATTACGCAAGTTGGCTATGCCATAGGATTGTTGTTCATAGTACCGCTAGGTGACTTGTTCCAACGCAAGAAGATTATATTAATAAACTTCATCTTACTCATTTTCTCGTTAATTGCAATTGCCGTAGCCCCCAATATATACATTATCTGGGTTGCTTCACTCATTACAGGTATCTGTTCCATGATTCCCCAAATATTTGTTCCGATTGCTTCCCAATTCTCACGTCCGGAGAATAAAGGACGTAATGTAGGAATTGTTATTTCCGGTCTACTGACAGGCATACTGGCATCACGTGTAGTCAGCGGCTTTGTCGGAGAAATTTTGGGATGGCGCGAAATGTATTTTATAGCAGCAGGCTTAATGCTGATTTGTGCCATAGTGGTATTGAAAGTTCTGCCGGATATACGACCTACTTTTCAAGGTAAGTATGCAGAATTGATGAAATCCCTCTTTCAGTTGATTAAAGATTATCCGACACTACGCATATACTCTATAAGGGCGGCATTGGCTTTCGGTTCTTTTCTGGCCATGTGGTCATGTCTTGCATTTAAAATGGGACAGGCTCCTTTTTATGCAAATAGTGACGTAATCGGAATATTAGGTTTATGTGGCATTGCAGGAGCATTGACAGCTTCTTTTGTGGGCAAATATGTGAAGACAGTCGGCATCCGTAATTTTAACTTTATAGGTTGCGCACTAATCATTCTTTCATGGGCATCGCTCTATTTCTGGGGTAACAGTTATGTGGGAATCATTGCCGGTGTAATACTGATAGATATAGGCATGCAGTGCATCCAACTCAGTAACCAGACCAGCATCTTTGAGATTTGTCCTTCTGCCTCCAATCGGGTAAACACAATCTTCATGACTACCTACTTCATTGGCGGGTCATTGGGAACTTTCCTGGCAGGTAGCTGTTGGCAGGCATGGCAATGGGCAGGTGTGGCAGGTATTGGTGTAACGCTGACAATGATTTCGCTTACAATAACTCTCTTTACCAAGAAATAAAGTGCAGATTTTCAGAAAATAATACTCAATATGTTTGGGAATATATGTTAAAAGGTTTATATTTGTAAATATTGAATCAAATCTTTTAATATTAATCAAAATACTCTGGTATTATGGAAGAACAAAGAAAAATTTCAGTGGGGAGCGTACTCTCCGAAGGTATTGGCATTGGTATCAAAAATGCGGCTTCTATGTTGGGGGCAACAATATTATGGTTATTGACGATCTGGATTCCATATCTCAATGTTGGTACAACGATTGCCATGATGACTATTCCTATTGAACTCAGCAAAGGAAAAATCATTTCTCCTTTATTCATTTTCGACGGCAAATACCGTCAATACATGGGTGAGTTCTTTACACTTATCGGACTGATGTATTTATCTATATTACCTGCCATGTTTTTCATGATTATACCGGGTATTATCATTGCTATCGGTTGGTCACTTGCTATCTACATTCTGCTGGATAAAGGCATTGCTCCGGGTGAAGCAATGATTCGCAGTAATAAAGCAACTTACGGATATAAGTGGACTATTTTCGGTGTGAGCTTTGTATTGGTAATTGTTTATTTTATAGCCATCTATATTGTTGCCATGATAGCTGTACACAGCGGATTCTTCGGTTTCATACTAGGATTAATCGTCGTAGCTATATTTATGGTAGCGAACTTGGGTTGCGAAGCTGTAATCTATCGCAAACTGACTGCAGAACCCCGACCGGAAGAAATGGAAACCGTAGTTGAAGTCTAATAACTATTTCTATATTTACGAGCCCCACATCCATTGCCGGATGTGGGGCTCGTTCTTTTATACAGCTATCGGAAATACAGGCAATCATATCCCGTACTTATCTTGATACACGCCCTGAAGTATTCCCATTCATCAGGCTTTCCACTTCTTCCACCGTCACAAGGTTGAAATCACCATAAATGGTGTTTTTCAATGCAGAGGCGGCAAGTGCATATTCCAATGCCTTCTGGTCATCATTCGGATAACTAATCAATCCATATATCAAACCGCCTACAAAGGCGTCACCCGTGCCCACACGATCTACTTCATGTTCGATATTGTATATACCGGTATGCTTTAAACTACCGTCGGAATAGAGCACTGCCGCAAGAAGGTTGTGATTGGAAGTAATAGAGTTACGCAGTTCAAGAAATATCTTCTTGCAACGAGGAACAAGTTCAGATACTTTCTGACCAAAAGCTTCGAAAGCAGGTAGATCGGATTCAAAGGAAGTATCAGTAGCATTGGTAGCTTTAAAACCTACAGGCTGAATGCCAAGGATCTCTTTATATTCAGGCTCGGCACCAAAGATGACGTCACTATATTGCACTAAAGGTTGCATGACTTCGGCTGCCGTACGACCATAGTTCCAAAGTTTCTTACGGAAATTAAGATCACAGGATATTGTCAAGCCCATGCGGTCGGCAACTTCGAGCGCTTCCAGGCAAGCATCTGCTCCATCTTGCGAAAGGGCTGCCGCAATGCCCGACCAATGAAACCAACCGGCATCAGCAAATATCTTCTCCCAATCAATCATACCCGGGCGCAGAGTAGCAAAAGAGGAACCTGCACGATCATAGACCACATTTGAATTACGGAAAGCAGCACCACATTCCAAATAATATAATCCCAAGCGATCACCTCCCCATACAATTCCTTCGGTTCCCAAACCACTGGCACGCAAAGATGCCATGCAAGCATGTGCCACCGCATTATCCGGCAGACGAGTAACAAATTCGGTAGGTATACCAAAATTTGCCAAAGAAACGGCAACATTAGCCTCACTGCCACCATAAGTTGCAATGAACTCATTGGCTTGTGAAAAACGACGGAAACCCGGAGTAGTCAGGCGAAGCATTATTTCACCAAAAGTTACGACTTTCTTTGTTGTAACCAATTTATTTTTTTCCATATTAAACGATCATTATATTATCCCCTCCTCCCCTTTGACGGGGGGATAAGGAGAATAATTCTGCTAAATCATTGCAAAAGTACAAATTAATAAGGAAAAAGAAATTCCTTAGTAGAAAAGAGTTTCGAATATAAAATTTTTAAGAAACCTGTGAACAATCCTTCATAGAGGTTGTTTTTGGAATAAACTTGATAACGAACAATTTATTAAACCTAAACAAAAATTGAGTATGAAAAAGTTTATTGCATTAGCAGCATTAGTAATGTTGGGCATCACAGCGAACACCGTATTTGCCCAGGAAAGTAGTAGAGCAGAACGCAAAGCAGAAAGAGACGCTAAGCGTGCAAAGATGAAAGCAGAAGAGCAAGTAGCGAACACCATCTCATACGATGACGCTGTTGCAGCATTGCAGGCAAAACAATTTGTAATGGAAGCTAACCAGGTTATGTTCCGTAACGGACAAACCGCATTTGTAAATTCCAACACTAACTTCGTTTTGGTTAACGAAGGACGTGGTACAGTACAGGTAGCATTCAATACTGTATATCCCGGTCCTAACGGTATCGGTGGAGTAACAGTAGATGGAACAGTTTCTGATATTCAGACAACCACTGACAAGAGAGGAAACGTTAATTGCAACTTCAGTATTCAAGGTATCGGTATCTCAGCACAGATATTCCTTACATTGACTGACGGAGGTAACAATGCAACTGTAACCATTAGCCCGAACTTCAATGGCAACACCATGACATTGAGCGGTAATTTGGTTCCGTTGAACCAGTCGAACATCTTCAAGGGACGTTCTTGGTAAAACCCTTACAAATTATATAACCTCACTCCGCTGCAAATCACTTAAAAAGTGTACATTTGCAGCGGAGTTTTTTTTAATAACTATTCACTTTGATGAGAGAATATATCATTGCAGATAATCAAGATATTACCAAAGCCGGTATGATGTTCTTGCTGAGCAAGCAGAAAGATACTTCTTTATTATTGGAGGCAGATAATAAGGCGGAGTTAATACAGCAGTTACGCTTGCACCCTACAGCAGTTGTTATTCTGGACTATACCCTTTTTGATTTTTCGGGTGTTGAAGAGCTGATTGTATTGCATGAACGTTTTAAAGAAACCGACTGGTTACTGTTTTCCGATGAATTGAGCATGACTTTCCTACGGCAAGTATTGTTCAGCAGCATGGCATTCGGAGTGGTAATGAAGGATAATTCTAAAGAAGAAATATTCTCGGCTCTGCAATGTGCTACACGCAAAGAGCGTTTTATTTGCAATTATGTCAGCAACTTGCTACTAGCAGGCAATGGAATACCCTCGCCTACTCATCCTGCCATCAAGGATGATTTATTAACGCCTGCCGAACGAAGTATTTTGAAGGAAATAGCTTTGGGGAAGACTACAAAAGAGATTGCTATCGAACGCAACCTTAGCTTCCATACAGTAAATAGCCACCGGAAAAATATATTCCGGAAGCTGAATGTAAACAATGCGCACGAAGCTACCAAATATGCCATGAAAGCAGGCATTGTAGATTTGGTAGAATATTACATATAGATTTCTCCACTACCGATGCAAAGCCGGGAAGCCTCATCGTAAATCACTCCAAACTGTCCGGGAGCTATACCTTGCAGTTTCTCAGCAGAAATGATACGATAACCGTCTGCCTCTTGCGACAAACGCCCTTTGATGAATTCCGGCGTATGGCGTATCTTGAAGGTTATGTCCACTTGTTCCGATAACTCTTTCCAAGGATCATCCGTAATGAAATGAAAGTCGTACATGCGAAACTCGTTTCCGTATTGCTTTTCGGTATCGTATCCGTGGGAAACATAAACTATATTCTCATTAATATCTTTACGAACCACAAACCACGGTCCGCCACTCAATCCTAACCCTTTTCGCTGACCTATGGTATGGAACCAATAGCCACGATGCTTGCCCAAGCGCTTGCCGGTTTCCAGTTCTATAATTTCGCCTTCTTTCTCGCCAAGAAAGCGGCGAACAAAATCATTATAATTAATCTTACCTAAAAAACAAATACCTTGGCTATCTCTACGCTTGGCGCTGGGTAGTCCGGCACGCATAGCAATATCACGGACTTCGTGCTTCATCAGTCCGCCCAATGGAAACATCAGTTTGGAAACTTGTAAATAGTCTATTTGTGCCAGGAAGTCGGTCTGGTCTTTAACAGGGTCTAAGGCAGTACCTAGCCAGGTTTTTCCGTCCAGCACCACGGTGGTAGCATAATGCCCGGTAGCGGTAAAATCAAACTCCTTCCCTACCCGTTGCTCAAAACATCCGAATTTGATGAGTTTGTTGCACATTACATCAGGGTTCGGCGTCAATCCGCGACGTATTTTGTCAATGGCGTAGGCAGCTACATTATCCCAGTATTCTTTATGCAGATCCACTACCTCCAACGGCAGACCGTAGCGACGGGCAATGGCTGTGGCAATCTCCAGATCTTCTTCTGCAGAGCAATCCATATAATCAGCATCATCCTTCCCTATTTTAATATAAAACAGAGAAGGACGAAAACCTTGTTCACAAAGAAGATGTACAACAACAGAACTATCGACACCTCCCGATAATAGTACGGCTATATCAGCATTCTCACTTACTATTTGTCTCATTTTTTCTCAAAACAAAAAACATCATTCAACTAGCTTAAAATCCTTGTCAGAAGTACTTCTCGAAGGGGTGAAAATTTTTAGTAAAAACCTTCCGAATTTTTAGTAAAAATCTATCGGGAATTTACTAAAAATTCAGTGGATTTTTAGTAAACATCATCCACCCTTTATTAATACAGTGGCAAATAAGCAGGAAATGTAATATAATATGATTATATTTACTTTTCCTGTACTATTTAAAATTACATTTTAGATCTTCTCCAATGCCTGTGACAAATCATCTAACAAATCATCGATATGTTCTGTTCCGATAGAAAGGCGAACAGTACCCGGTTTGATTCCCTGCTCTGCCAATTCCTGTTCGTTCAACTGAGAATGGGTGGTGGTGGCAGGATGTATAACCAATGATTTCACATCAGCAACATTCGCCAATAAAGAGAATATTTGCAGATTATCTATAAATGCTTGAGCTTCCTTAGTTCCACCTTTCACTTCAAAAGTGAAGATTGAACCGGCACCTTGAGGGAAATACTTCTTATATAATGCATGATCCGGATGGTCAGACAAAGACGGATGATTCACAGCGGCAACCTTAGGATGCTTCTTTAAGAAGTCCACTACTTTCAGGGCATTCTCTACGTGGCGCTCTACGCGAAGTGATAATGTTTCGAGTCCTTGCAGCAAAATGAATGCGTTGAAAGGACTGATAGCGGCACCTGTATCACGTAACAATACGGCACGAATACGAATAACGTAAGCCGCAGGTCCGGCAGCATCTACAAAACGCACGCCGTGATAACTTGCATCCGGCTCAGTCAGTTGAGGAAACTTACCGGAAGCTACCCAGTCGAACTTACCACTATCTACAATGACACCGCCCAAAGACGTTCCGTGTCCTCCGATAAACTTGGTAGCAGAATGAACTACAATATCTGCACCGTGCTCGATAGGTCGAATCAAATAAGGAGTACCAAAAGTATTATCTATAATCAAAGGAATATTGTGGCGATGGGCTATTTCGGCCACTGCATCAATATCGATGATGTTTGAATTCGGATTGCCCAGAGTCTCGATAAAAACAGCTTTAGTATTCTCCTGAATGGCTTTTTCGAAATTACTCAAATCACTGGGATCTACAAAAGTAGTAGTAACCCCGTATGTCGGCAATGTGTGAGCCAGCAAATTATAAGTTCCGCCATAGATGGTCTTAGCAGCAACAATATGGTCACCCGCACGGGTGATATTCTCGAAAGCGTATGTGATGGCTGCCGCACCGGAAGCTACTGCCAACGCAGCCACTCCGCCTTCCAAAGCAGCTACACGCTTTTCGAATACATCTTGCGTAGAATTCGTCAAGCGCCCATATATATTACCCGGGTCCTGCAAGCCAAAACGTGCGGCAGCATGTGCCGAGTCACGGAATACGTATGATGTAGTCTGATAGATAGGAACAGCACGTGCATCAGTTGCCGGATCGGGTTGTTCTTGCCCTACATGAAGTTGTAAAGTCTCAAAATGCAATTTCTTTGTTTCCATTGTCGTCTGTATTTTAGATGAATAATTTCGTTCTTTTTTCTGATGTTGCAAAGATAAGGGGAAGAATCATAGTAACCTATGACATAAGATAGGGAATTTTATACCATATTTGTGGTAGGAGCAAACAAACTATTCTTATCTTTTCCTATCTTTGCAACTATGAAAGCAAGAAATATATTATTATCTATATTGGGAACCTTAATTGTTCCCATCTATTTGACCTCCTGCGGAGAAGACCGTTGGCCTGCATACGCCGCTGAAACCGCTACCGACCGCTGGATTGACGATAGCATGCGGGTATGGTACTATTGGAATGAAGAAATGCCACCCAGCAAGGAAGTGAACTATTTCTTAGAACCATTCAAGTTCTTTTCATCCATACTATCTAAAAAAGATGGAAAAAACAGTGTACCTTATTCTACCATAGACAGCCTTGTCAATGTAACCCGAAGCATTCCATATACGGACAAAAGCTACGGTTTCCAGTTCACCATCGACCGGGTAGAAGACAATGATACCGCATACTACGCGCACATACTTTATGTTGCCCAAAACAGCCCTGCTTCCGCCATTAACATGGAAAGAGGTGACTGGATTATGGATATGAACGGTGAACCCATCACCAAGAAAAACTTCGCTGCGCTCTACGGAAGCGGTGCCATGAAACTCACAGTAGGTTATTATGACGTGCCAGGCGATACAATCATAGCCTATAAAGTTCCCAGGGAAATAGCAGCAGCACGTGCCGTCAACGACAATCCGGTATTTTATAAAAATGTATATGAAAGAGCCGGCAAACGTATCGGTTACTTAGTTTACAACCATTTCAGTGCAGGCATTACCGATAATAGCAATGAATATAACAACGATTTACGCAGTGCCTCCCAATATTTTGCATCCAATCAAATAAACGATTTCGTATTGGATTTACGCTATAATAATGGTGGCTTACTCTCCTGTGCTGAGTTAATGTGTGCCTTGCTTGCCCCCGCCGACAAACTCGGGCAGGAACTTGGATTTCTGGAATTCAACACTCGCTTCAACCCACGGCAAGTTCCCTTCAACTTGGATGCCAACCTTATACAAAACGGAGCAAACTTAAACTTGAATACCCTCTACGTCATCACCAGCGATCAAACAGCTTCTGCTTCCGAAATGGTAATCAACTGTCTGAAACCGTTTATGCAGAAAGTGGTTTTGATAGGTAGTACCACCGAAGGAAAGAATGTAGGCTCCAGAGCATTTAGTAGTCCGGAGTTAATGATTACAATGAGTCCCATTATTTGTATGATTTATAACTCAAAAAGTGAGTCGGATTATGATAAAGGTTTCAAGCCTGATTATGCAATTAATGAGAACAGTAATCTGGCGCAGTTCCTGCCATTTGGCGATCCCAACGAATTGCTACTGAGCACAGCACTCGGTATTATAGACGGAAGCATAGAATTGGATAAAAAAGAAACCCGCTCCCTGAAAGTCACTACTATTGCTAACTCGATTGAAAAACGTGCTAGCCATGCAGTACGCATCAAATAAAAAGCATT
>NZ_JASLER010000113.1 GCF_030151085.1 Bacteroides sp.
AATACCCGTTCCTATATTTAAATAGATGAAGTTTTTGGAAATTTGCCCGAAGCCCCACACACGTTCGGCACGCGTGGCACTTTTCACATCATTATCTATATGGCAGGGAATGCCATAAATATCCGCTAATTCCTTAGCCAAAGCAATAGGTTGCGTCCTGCTGGGATCTATCTGCAACCAGATACCCTGATTAGGATCTACCCGTCCGATCAATCCCACTCCCATGGCCAAAGGTTTCTTATCATACCATCCTACGGTTTTGATATAATCATCCAGTGATAGTTTGATAATATCCAGCGCTGCTTGTTGGTTAAAATATCCGGAGTCATATTTTTTGTACCTCAAGATATTGCCGCGACTATCAATTTCGCCAATCAATAATTTAGTTCCGCCCAAATCCAGGCCTAAATACGTTTCCATTTTTTATCTGCATTTTTAGAAGGTTACTATTGACCACAATATTACGCACAATCAAGGAAACGAAAGTTGATTCTTTAACAAAAAAGGTTCGCTACTTATCCACTTAAGTTTAAATACAGTTTTTATACTCTAAAATTTGCTGGGGCTTGTGCCAAACTGTTTTTTAAAGCACGTACTGAAATATTTGGGGTCTGAAAAGCCAACCATGGATGCCACTTCTCCTATTGAGTATTTCTGTGAAAGCAAAAGCTCTTTCGATTTATTCAGCCGCACAATACGGATAAAATCATTAGGCCCTTGCCCTGTCAAAGTTTTTATCTTATTATAAACGGATGTACGACTCATACCTAACGCACGACAGAAGTCATTGATTGAGAATTCCGGATTAGTCATATTCTCATCAATAGCTGCCATAGCATTATCTAAGAATTCTTTATCCAACTGGCTACTATAATCTACTTCATTGACAGGTATATCCGAAGATAGGACGGTGTCCCTGAGATGTTGCCTGTTCTGAAGTATATTACGAAGCCTTACTTTTAACACAGACAGGTCGAAAGGTTTAATGATATAGTCATTTGCCCCGGATTCCAATCCTAATATAATATTCTCTCTTTCACAAAGGGCGGTTAACAAAATCACAGGGATATGACTGGTCTCAACAGAAGATTTCAAGATCCGGCACAACTCATCCCCCTGGATTACAGGCATTATGATATCCGAAATAATAATATCCGGATTAATTTCCCTCGCCATATCCAATGCCTTTCCTCCATCGGGTACACTGATTACCTTATATTCGGAAGACAAGCTGTCCGTCAGATACTCACGCATATCTTTATCATCCTCGGCCAGCAACAGAATATTTTTATCCGTCTTGTCATCCTCCTCCTGAGATGAAACATCAGGAGACGTTACTTCCGGTAAATCCTCCTTCGCCACAACCACCATACCCGATCGTAGTTTCTTGGGAAATGCAACAGTGAACGTAGTCCCTTTATTCTCTATACTGCTGAATTCTATCTTACCATGATGTTGCTTGATAATGCGGGAAGTAATCATCAGACCAATGCCGATGCCCTGTTCCTGAGAGTCTACCACATTCTTAGCACGATAATACTCATTAAAGATATTCTTCTGTTCTTCTGCAGGAATACCGACTCCTGTATCCCTTACTTCAACAATCCATTTGTTTTTAGTCTGTCTCACTACAATACCTATGGAACCTTTCTCTGTATACTTCAAAGCATTAGAAAGCAGATTATCCATTATATGATCCATCTTGTTCTTGTCCAGCCATACCTCAGGCATTCCCGGTTCTACCTCCAGATAAAGCTCTATCTCCTTTTGGACTGCAGCCATACGGAAAGCAGACAATCTATCTTCCATGTACGCCTTTACATTATATAATGCCACTTCAAGATATTCCGGGTGTGCTTCCACCTTTTGCAATTCCAGCAACTGAGTAATCATCGAAAAAAGCTTCTCCGCATTCTTCACTGCAATTGCCAATTTCTTCTTACTCTCCTCAGGCAAGTCACCCCGTTCTTCAAGTTCACTCAGCGGAGCTTTTATCAATGTTACCGGAGTGCGTATATCATGGGCAACCCCTATAAACGAATGAATCCGTTCCCTGATTTTATTCTCCCGCACCCTTTGCCGTCTGAACTGGAAAAAGAAATAACCTAATATCACAAGCAAAATCAGATAGATCGCTATGGCCCACCAGGATGCCCAAAGCGGATGATCGATAGAAATTTCTACCGAACGTTCGCCAACCTGTTGCTGGGTATATTTATCGAATGCACGCAATTCAAAAGTATATTTTCCGGGAGGAAGATCCATATAGCCCACACTTTGAGCCACATCCCTGTGATGCCACTGCCGCTCATGGTCTTTCAGCCTGTATTCATACCTGATTTTATGTGGAGAAACAAAATTGATAGCCGAAAAAGAGATAGAGAAAGAATTCTGATTGTATTTCAGTTTCAGAGACTTGGTATCATTGATACCCGCCGTCAATGGCGAACCGGCTACTCCTGCTTTTACCGACTCATAAGGTAATTTAAAGTCTGTGAATATCAATTCGACCGGTGCACTTTTGGAAAAGTCAAAAGAGGGTGTAAAGAAAAGAG
>NZ_JASLER010000037.1 GCF_030151085.1 Bacteroides sp.
GCTGGCGCGCTTGTCTTCATCGAATTCAGGCTTGCCAACTACCGGCATAATGGAAAACTGACCGTAATCGTTAATCCACGGACTAGGTTGGTGCGTTTGTTTGAATCCACGAATCTTGTTAGCTGTATATACATATTGCCAACCATCACCCATTTTACCGGTTTGAGGAGTCCAGAAGTTCATACCCCAGGGGCGGGCAATAGCAGGGTAAGTGTTACCCGTAGAGAGTTCGAAAGACGATTGTGTACCTATCAACGGGCTAACGTACTGAGTAAAATCCTTAGCCTGTATCCAAAGGGCACTGCTTAAAAAACAAATCAATAATAAGTATTTTCTCATGATATTAGAAGTTATATGTTTGTAGTTAAGTTATCATTTCTTTGACGACAAGAATACACTATTTCCCACAATCTTGAATTCTATTGGAATAGCATTCTTTACCTGATTCAGAACTGCCTCCACATTCTCTTTTTTCTTGAGTGTACCGGAATAGGTCTTTTTCACATCTATATCGGGTGCCAGAATAATCTTCACACCGTATGAATTTTCGAATGTACGGGCTATCGTGTATATGTCTGCTTTATCAAATATGAATTGGTTATCGTGCCAGTTCTCAAAACCGGTATCTACCTGCTTCACTACCAGTCTGCGGGTAACACCGTTCAATTCGGCTTTTTGTCCGGGAGATAACACAATCATACCTTCATCATGATTACCTTTTACCTCAATTTCTCCTTTCAGAAGGGTGGCTACCGCAGACATCTTTATTTGATCCGATTTCAGATTAAATACCGTACCCAATACCTTGACCTGCATCGCCTCACTCTGCACAATGAAAGGCTTTTCCGGATTTCTTTTTACCTCGAAATAACCTTCACCTTCAAGATACACCTTTCTTCCCGTTTCCGAAAATTCACGCGGATATTTCAAAGTTGTATGTTTATTCAGCCAGACTTGTGTTCCATCGGGCAATTTCAACTCCTTGACTGTATCCTGGGTAGTAACTGCCAAAAGTTCTTCCGTCTGATCGTAATTCTGGAAAAGCAGATATCCCATGCCCCCTAAAATAAAAATTCCGATAAACATTGCGGCATATCTCATCCAGCCATACATCCGGCGTACCTTATATTGTTTGGTTTTCTCTTGCTCCAATCTCTTCAATAGTCGTTTTTCCGCTTTCTCAACCTTCTCTTCATCTGAGGCACAACCTATTTTCCCCAAGTGATATACTTCTTCCAGTTTGAACAATTCGCGAGCATTCTCCCTTGACTCACCCAGCCAGGAGTTTACCTCACGAAGTTCATCCTCCGTACATCCACCCATAAGGAATTTAGCTACTATTTCCTCGTTCAACTTACTCATTTCTTCTTTCATTATGCTAATAAAACAACACTCCTTACAAAAACACTTACTTTACCTAAAAATAGCAATGCCGTCATCAGATTCAAATAGCCTAATCTATCACGCAATAGCTTCAGAGCTTTATACATGTGAGCCTCCACCGTACGCAGTGAAATCCCCATAGTTTCGGCTATCTCTTTATTCTTCATGTCGTGCATATAACTTAGTTTGAAAACCATTTTACACTTGTCCGGCAATTCATTAATGGCATCAATCAATTCTTTTCGTAGTTCTCCGTCTTCTATTCTCTTCACTACATCGTTGCTATCGGGTTGATAAAACTCTATCCTCTTTTGGTGAATTTCCAGCATAACAGCCTCGTAGCTGTTCTTGATATCCCGATGCTTCAATACATTCAATGCGCGGGTATACACCGCCCTATACAGAAAAGCCTGTATCTGATCGCCCACAGTCATCGAATCCTGCCGACGCCATAGTTCAACAAATACATCTTGTACTACATCCTCCGCTTCTTCTTCGCCCACAATACGCGTGGCATAAAAGAGCAGATTCGCGTAATACTTCCGGAAAAGAAGTTTATAAGTCAGGTCAAAATTTTCATTCATATTTTCGTATCCTATTATCTGACGTCACCCTATGACCTTATCATTCCATCACATTATCATCCTAATACCACGCCTTACCTGCTTTATCCCCCATCTCGAATTCTAAAATGCTACCGTTCATTATTTGCTCGTGCGTGATATAGCTTTTATCATAGGGCTTTCCATTGAGTTTCACTGACTGGATATAAGAGTTTTCTTTGCTTACCGCAGGTGCAAGTACAGTAAATGTCTTGCCTCCGGGCAGATGCATTTTAATTTCGGGATATAACGGAGAGCCAATCTCATACTTACCGCCAACCGGATCTACCGGATAGAATCCCATCGCACTGAATACATACCAAGCAGACATCTGACCGCAATCTTCATTTCCACATAAACCTGCCGGATTATTCTTATATAATTCATGCATCACCTCCGATACATATTTTTGAGTCTTCCAAGGTTGCCCCACCGCATTAAACAAATAGATGACATGATGGCTCGGTTCGTTGCCATGTGCATATTGCCCGATCATTCCCGTACTGAAAATAGGCAAATCATCCTTAGCCGAAGGATTATAGGTAAACATGCTATCCAGTTTCTGTGCAAACTGCTCCTTGCCGCCGGTCAAAGCAATCAGTCCGTCTATATCCTGCTGTACAGACCAGAAGTATTGCCAACCATTACTTTCGCAAATATGCGGAGTATAATCGTCGGGGCAGAAGTCTTTTATAAAGATACCTTTATCATCACGAGGTTGCATAAAACCGCTTTGTGGATTATACACATTCTTATAATTCTGCGAACGCTTATAAAATTCGTCTGCAATCTGCTTCTCACCGAGTTTCTCTGCCATGAGAGCTATGCAGTAGTCATCGTAAGCATATTCCAGCGTTTTGGAGAGTGACCAGTTTTCGGCATTATACTGATCTGTTACATTGTAAGGTACATATCCGTACTTCTTATAAAGTCCTATTCCCCTATACGAATCGATATTGGCTGTAGCTACACAAGCATCCAGTGCCTTCTTTGCATCAAAATCACCTATACCTTTCAGATAAGCGTCTACAATGACCGGAACAGAGTGATATCCTATCATCATATCCGTTTCACTGCCCTGAAAGTTCCATACGGGCAAGCGTCCGTTCTGCTCGTAAAAAGCCAGAAACGACTTCACCATATCATTGGCGCGTTGCGGTTCTATAAAGGTATAAAGAGGATGGGCAGCACGATAAGTATCCCATAGTGAGAAAGTGCTGTAGTTTGTCCAGCCGTCCGCCTGATGTACTTGTTTGTCAGGACCATAATACGCTCCGTCCACATCATTGTAGGTAGTAGGTGCAAGCATGGAGTGATAGATTGCGGTATAGAATTTCACCTTTTCATCACGGTCGTCACATTTGATTTCAATTTTAGAAAGTTGTTCGTTCCAGTTCTTACGGGTGGCTGCAAGATACTTATCAAAGTCATTATCGGGAACTTCCGCAGCAAGGTTGCGTGCAGCACCTTCCATACTCACACTGGAAATAGCCGTATTGACAAGAATCTGCTCTCCCTGCTTCGTCTTGAAATTGAAGCGGGCAATGACGGATGTCCCTATCCTCTTGCCATCTTTCACAATAGCAGCAGAATCGAGCTGCATATTACCAATAGGACGGGAGAAACGGGTACGGAAATAGATGCGTTGGTCACGCGCCCAACCATCGGAGTAGCGATAACCCTGAATGGTTACAGAATCGACTGCTTCTATATGCGAATCGTTTGTAAAATCCCAGTTCATCGCTTTTCTTAAATTCAGGAAGATAGCAGCGTCGGCTTCAGGAAAAGTATAGCGTTGAATGCCGCAACGTTCTGTTGCCGTCAACTCTACATTAATATTATAGTCGGTCAATCGTACCTGATAATATCCGGCACTCGCCGATTCATCGTTGTGAGAAAATAAAGAATGAATGCCTAACGGCGCTTCCGCTTCTTTGTAAGGCAGCGTAACGGGCATAAAGGAAATATCGTACAAATCTCCTGCTCCCGTACCGGAAAGATGCGTATGGCTGAACCCCGCAATCGTGCTATCCGGATAGAAATAGCCTGATATTCTATCCCATCCCGGCAATCCATTGTCCGGGCTGAGTTGTACCATACCAAACGGTGCCTGAGCTCCCGGATAAGTATTTCCGGTAAAGTCCGTGCCAATAAAAGGATTTACATAATCGGCATAAGATTGTTCTCCGCCATCGGTAGTACGTGGCGTACAAGCTGCAAAGGATAAAAAAGCCGTAATTAAAAAAGAAGATTTTAGCAATTTCATAATATTACATAGTTAACTTGCATATAGAACAACTAAACTTGAAAAAACACTTATTCCTTATTATAATTAAAATCTGACGAACAAAAATAAGATATTTTCTCCGACAATCAACTATCTTTGCTAAAAAAGCGAAGAAAGGCTACGCCTCGGCATAAAAAATGAACAAGTTCATTTTATTCTGCCCTCGGTTTGCACTATCTTTGCCACAAAAAGCAATAATGAGTTACACGACCTATCTATTCGACTTTGACTACACCCTCGCCGATTCGTCCCGTGGTATCGTCACTTGCTTTCGCAATGTACTCACCCGCCACGGATACATGGACGTGACGGATGACCAAATAAAACGCACCATCGGCAAGACACTTCAGGAGTCTTTTTCCATCCTCACCGGCGTAACAGACCCGGAACAGTTGGAAGGTTTCAGAAAAGAATACTCCAAGGAAGCCGATACGCACATGACCGTAAACACCGTGCTTTTCCTCGAAACCAAATCGGTACTGATAGCTCTGAAAGATGCCGGCGCTCGCATCGGAATCATCTCGACCAAATATCGTTATCGCATTAAGGAACTGCTCGACCAGCATTTCCCCACCAACTTTATGGACATCATTGTCGGTGGCGAAGATGTAAAAAACGCCAAACCATCGCCTGAAGGACTTTTACTTGCCATCAAGCAACTACATACTACCAAAGCCGAAACATTGTACATAGGCGACAGCACAGTAGACGCCGAAACAGCCCAGAATGCCGGAGTAGACTTTGCAGGAGTAACCCACGGTGTAACCACCGCACAAGAATTAAGCAAGTACCCCCATTGGAAAATTATGAGTACGCTGGATGAATTATTGGACGGCAGCGACAAACAACTATCAATTCCTAATTCGGAAAAGATTCTTTTGCCCGAAAATGATTCTCCAGCCCCTCGTAAAAGAAAAATGATAAATGTATGGCAGATACTTCTGCTCATGTTCATCCTATGGCTGACATACGAAGAAATGGGGACTTCAGAGACTTGGGTCTTTGCTATTTTCTTCATCTTAACCCTTTGGGGGATTATGCAGAAAAGAAGAATCTTACCCAAGAAGGTGACAGCTTTCTTTGAACCGTGGTGGAGACCTTGCAGAATACGTTTGCGCGCTTTTCACATCAAACTGATCCGCGGCAGGGAAACCCCTACTATCGACGACACCCCCAGTACCTGCCAAAATTGTGGCACCTCCTATACCGGCAATTTCTGTAACCGATGCGGTCAAACCCGTAACACGCCCCGCTACCACCTCAGCAATGCTTTTAAAAACATTATGGGTGGTTTTACCAACATAGACAATGGCTTCGGACGCACACTACTGGAACTTCTCTACCGCCCGGGCTATATGATTCGCGACTTCATCGGTGGCCAACGAGTGCACTATTTCCGTCCATTTCAAACATTGTTCGTTCTCGCAGCCCTCTATATTATGTGCGTACAGTTGGTAGACCCCGAGGCTCTGAACCCGAAAAAAAATAAAAAGCAAGATAATACTGAATATATTTCAGACGCTAAAGACAAGTTGCAGAAGGGAATGGATAACGCTCAAACAGCAGAAGAGAAAAGAGTGTACGCTATAACCATACAAACCCTGGAAAAGCAATTTGAATCCACTACGGCAAAGACAGATTCAACCGTTACTACTCCCGTCGTATATGAAGATTCGGATAATGACCTAATAGACGATCTACTGGAAAGCAGTACGGAAGTAACCGGTAAGTTGGAGCAATATCTCCAACACTCCCCTTTCCTGCTGAAGGTATGGAACCTGATGAAAAGTTGGGGACATGGTAACAAAGCTTTCCGCATCATTTCAACCCTGCCACTTTTTGCGCTAGCCACCATGCTGGCTTTCCGCCGCAAAAAGCATAAGTTGACGTACAATCTTACGGAACATGTATTTATACAAGCCTTCATAGCCTGCCAGATACTCCTGATAAGCATCATCGTGCTCCCGTTCAACGGCACTGCCCGGGTGAACGACCTGTACGAAGTATCAGTTTGGCTCATATTCTTCCTCTTTTGCTGGGATTACAAACAATTGTATCACTGCACATGGTGGAGAAGTTTCTGGAAAACATTGCTCATGTTCTTCTATAGTCTGATATTACTTGCGGTCTTTGCTGCTCTTGTAGTGTCCATAGCGGTTGCAGGATTCTATTTATTGCGACCTTTCTTGTAGAGGAACAATCGGACCAAGCCTTGAAAAAGATGAATTATCCTATTTTTAATGCTTAGTCCAATCACTCCACACAAGACGTCAATCTTTTCAAGAGTACTAAAAGTCGGTTGCGGGAATATAATTTCCGTCTTCCGACTTTTTCTATCTTTGCCACCACCTTAATATATCGGATATACAATGTGCATTCCTCTCTATACACACAGGCATTCCTTTGTTTATGCACTCATGTTTCTTTTAATAAGCACAAGCATCTATTTCGTTTTGTGCTTATCTTTATAAAAAGTTCACATTAGTAAACCGATAAGCGCACATTAGTGCGCTGATTAATTCATTGCAGTGAATCAATCAACGCACAAATGTAAACAACTAATAAACAAAGGAGTATAATAGAATAAACAATAAAGATAAACAGGATAAAGTACACGTCTTTCACAGAACAAGTATAGGCGAAAGTCATCTTAATACCACTCATTTCGGAGGCTTATCATTGAGCTTGCAAGAAGTTAATTGCATGTTTGCACGATATTAACTCCGTGTTGACACGAAATTAATATCATGTCGACACGAAATACGTTCTTTGTATTATACGTATTATTTCATTGGTTAACAGGTAATTAAATCATTATCCTGAACGATACATCATGAGAGCAAAAGGTTACTCTCATACCTGCTGTCATAGTTACTCTCATACCTTGAAACACCGATGAACAAGGAGATACAGCAAAATTATGAGAGCATGAGAGCAAATGTGCATGCAAACTTAATTTTGTTGAGTTCAAATATCCTACTAATTATAACATTAAAAAAGCGATAGAAGATTTGCCTGTTCTAAAAATAAATAGTACTTTTGTGCCCGATTATTCCGCACCGGGTTCTACCAAGAGATTTCTAAGTGATTAGAAACCACCCGACGGAGCTAACTTATACATTATATATAAGAATGTACGCAATTGTAGAAATTAACGGTCAGCAATTTAAAGCAGAAGCTGGCAAGAAACTGTTTGTACACCACATCCAGGAAGCAGAAAACGGTGCAACAGTAGAATTCGAAAAAGTTCTTTTGGTTGACAAAGATGGTGCTATCACTGTAGGTGCTCCTACTGTAGAAGGTGCAAAAGTAGTTTGTCAAGTTGTATCGAACATCGTGAAAGGTGAAAAAGTTCTTGTTTTCCACAAGAAAAGAAGAAAAGGAAGCCGTAAGTTGAACGGTCACCGTCAACAATTTACTGAGTTAACAATTACAGAAGTAGTAGCTTAATCAATTAAAAAGTAAGAAGAAATGGCACATAAAAAAGGTGTTGGTAGTTCTAAGAACGGCCGTGAATCACAGAGCAAAAGATTAGGCGTTAAGATATTTGGTGGCGAAGCTTGCAAAGCAGGTAATATTATCATTCGTCAAAGAGGTACTGAATTCCATCCGGGTAACAACATCGGCATGGGTAAAGACCATACTCTTTTCGCTTTAGTAGACGGAACTGTACAGTTCAAAGTAACTAAAGAAGATAGACGTTATGTATCTGTAGTTCCTGCTGAAAACACAGAAGCATAAGTTTCCGAACAAGAAATAAAGTAAAGGGATGCAATCCGAAAGGATTTGCATCCCTTTCTTTGCTTGTCAAATCTGCTGTTTCTTAGCAAAAACACAGATATTGAAAGTAAAATCTATAATATATATAATATTTCACCTATCTTTGTAGCTCAGAAGACAATAAAAAGTATAAGATATGCTTACCATCAAACAAATTACAGAAAATACGGACGCGGTGCTCCGCGGACTGGAAAAGAAGCACTTCAAAAATGCCAAAGAAACCATTGACCAAGTGCTGGAAACAAATGACAAACGACGCAATACCCAAACCATCTTAGATAAGAACCTGTCAGAGGTTAACTCTCTTTCCAAGTCTATCGGACAATTGATGAAAGAAGGCAAGAAAGACGAAGCCGAAGCAGCCAAGAATCGCGTGGCCGAACTGAAAGAGTCTAACAAAGACTTACAGGCAGAAATGGATCAAGCAGCCGAAGATTTGCAAAATCTGCTCTACACCATCCCTAATATTCCATACGACAGCGTACCCGAAGGTGTAGGCGCCGAAGACAATGTAGTAGAGAAAATGGGCGGTATGGAAACGGAACTTCCTAAAGATGCCCTGCCCCATTGGGAGTTGACCAAGAAATATGACCTGATCGACTTCGACCTCGGCGTTAAGATTACAGGCGCAGGTTTCCCGGTTTATAAAGGCAAAGGTGCACAGTTACAACGTGCACTTATCAACTTCTTCCTCGACGAAGCCCGCAAGTCCGGCTATATGGAGATTATGCCGCCGACAGTGGTAAATGCCGCTTCCGGTTATGGTACAGGTCAGTTGCCCGACAAAGAAGGACAAATGTATCATTGCGAAGTAGATGACTTGTATCTGATTCCGACTGCCGAAGTTCCTGTGACCAACATCTATCGTGACGTTATTGTGGATGAAAAGCAATTGCCTATTAAAAACTGCGCATACACACAATGTTTCCGCCGCGAAGCCGGTTCTTACGGCAAGGATGTACGCGGTTTGAACCGATTGCACGAATTCTCTAAAGTAGAATTAGTACGCATCGACAAGCCTGAACACTCTAAGGAATCTCATCAGGAAATGTTGAATCATGTAGAAGGATTGCTCCAAAAACTGGAACTCCCCTACCGCATCCTCCGTCTTTGTGGTGGCGATATGAGCTTTACCGCTGCTCTCTGCTTCGACTTCGAGGTATATTCCGAAGCACAAAAGCGTTGGTTGGAAGTAAGTTCAGTATCCAACTTCGATACTTATCAAGCTAACCGCTTGAAATGCCGCTACCGTACAGCAGAAAAGAAAACAGAACTTTGTCATACACTGAACGGTTCCGCACTGGCTTTGCCACGTATCGTTGCCGCTTTGCTGGAAAACAATCAAACTCCCGAAGGTATCCGCATACCGAAAGCATTGGTTCCGTACACAGGATTTGAAATGATCGACTAAATATAATTTTTATAGATTTGTTTTCTGTATATGAGTGCATACAAATTTATAAAAACTTTACTATATGTGATACAAATTGATGATGTAAACTAATACATTAAATTATATCATTGATGATGTTAATTAATTGATTACATTAATTGATAAATATATAAATCAATTTACGTAACAAAAGGCTGAAAGCCTTTTAACTATACAGCCCAGGGCATCGCCCCTGGGTTTATCATATCCTCATTCTCTTTGCGCCCTGAAAGGGCAAAATATCGTATACATGTCACAATCCCTAACAAAACTCTACATTCACATTATCTTCTCTACCAAAAATCGAGAAAATATATTAAGGGAAGAGAACTTATTCGAAATTCACAACTACATCAGAGGTATCATTCAACAAAATCTTTGTAAAAGCATCACTATAGGCGGTACTAGCAATCACATACATATCTTATGTGAAATGGGAAGCACCATCTCCACAGCCATGTTAACAAGAGTTCAAAAGAAGTTCCTCTAAATGGATTAAACAGCTATCACCTCATTATCAAAACTTTGCCTGGCAAAGCGGATATGGTGCCTTTTCGGTAAGCCAATCAAAAGTAAATATAGTAAAACAATATATTCGAAATCAAAAAGAACATCATACAAAGAAAAACTTTCAAGAAGAACTAGTAGAGTTTCTGAAGAGTTACCAGATAGAATATAAAGAAGAGTTTTTATGGGTATAAATATCTATTGCCCTTACAGGGCGTAAAGTTAAGGGTGCATTATTTACCCAGGGCGATGCCTTGGGCTGTATACATAAAAGGCTTTCAGCCTAATAATCATTCTCTTCATTACACAAAGCATAAAATACAATAAGCTTCTTTCATGTTGTTTTGAATATATGTGTATACGTGCATTTACGCATATATATTGAGAGTACAAATCTCCGTAAACTCTAATTCATATAATACATTAGACACTCATTTCTGGATCTGCCTCATCCTACAGCGTATTCCTTATTATACGTGCAAACACCTCCTCGCGGAAGTTACGCGCCACAGGAATGGTATGCTGCCCGACTACAATTTGATTACCATCTATCATGTCGATCTTTTCCTGATTAATAAGATATGATTTGTGAACTTGCAGAAATACTTCATTGGGGAGAACCTCAGCCATCCGTTTCATTGTAGAGCGTACCAATAACTTAGAGTTCTCGGTATATATACAAACATAGTTCTCCAAACCCTCCACAATCAGAATATCTTTCAAAAACACTTTATGCATCTGACGGTCTGAACGGACAAAGATGAAATCTGTAATCTCTTCCAACTGCACTTCCTGTTGCAATAGATTATACACTTTGTTTACCGCTTTGAGAAAACGTTCAAAGGAAATAGGTTTCAACAGATAATCCGCAACATCGAGTTCATAACCTTTCAATGCATATTGTTCGTAAGCGGAAGTAACAATCACACGGGGCGGATGGGCAAGGGATGCCAAAAGTTCAAGCCCTGAGAGGTAAGGCATTTCAATATCCAAAAACAATAAATCGGGCTGTTGGGTTTGCAAAAAGGTATTCAACTGCATAGCATCCTCGCATACTGCCGTCAATGACAGGAAATCAACTTTTTCCACATACCGCCGCAACCCCTCACAGGCAGTAGGTTCATCATCAGTTATCACGCACTTTATCTGCATATTTCTATAACTTTATATTGAGTTTCACCGTAAATAAGGTTTCTTGCTTCGTAATGTCCAAAGTATAACCATCCGGATAAAGCAGCTCTAACCTACGCTTCAGATTTTCTATGCCAATACCTTGCTTGCTTTCCTGCAATATCAATGATTCCGGAATAGAATTTTCCAAATCAAAAAACAATATCCCATCTTCCAATCGCATATCCATATTGATATGGTAATCTCCGCCTACATACTTAAAAGCATTCTCTACCAAAGAAACAAACAACAATGGATAAATTTCGTACTCTCCCGATACTTCATCAAAATGTACCTGCAACTGCAAACGTTTGGTTGCGCGAAGTTTGCACAGCCCTATGTACTGTTTCAGATACTCTATTTCGGCACAAACCTGCACTTTTTCTCCTTCATTATAGAGTTGATAACGAAGCAATTCGGACAGCTGTTCGAGTGTATGCCGTGGCGCTTCATTCTTCTCATCTATCTGAAAATACACCGTATTGAGCACATTAAAGAGAAAATGCGGATGATACTGCGCTTTCAAGAACTTCAACTCCGTTTGAAGCTGATCGTTCTTTATCTTTTCCAATTGCAGGCACTGAGTTTCATTTTCTTTTTGAATCATCTGATTCCTCAAAAAGACATAATAGAAACCTACAAGCAGAATACAGACTACTATTGGAATAGGTAGATCATACAAATCAAGTTCAACTCCCATCAACATGCGGATAATCCACATTGTGAAAAAGCACCATAACGGGGTACTCAAGATAATAACACCATATTCCTTCCACCACGCCAGCTTCTTCTTTCGACATAGATGAAGCCAATACTTCATATGAAAGACTGCCGGATAAGACATCACAAGTACTACCAGCATATCTTTCAACATAAATCCCAACTCTTTTCCCTCCCAATAATATTCACGCTTCGGAATATCACTCGCCACTCGAATACATAAAAAGAGTATGAAGGCAAAGACTACCGGTGCCAACCATTTTTTCAAAATTTTGTTCATAGCAATTACAAATTTACTCTTTTAGTTTCATCAATCCCATTTTTCCGCTTGTTTTCTTTTACCTCATTACCTTTTTGGAAACGCCATGAAAAAGCAATGCCCAGTACGCGTTTATTATGACGTTCATCAAGAAATACCCTTGTACCAAGTACCTGCACATCTACTTTCTGATAATTGGTATTGAAAATATCTTTTGCAAAAATGGTAATAGTACCTTTGTTATGAAACACCTTCTTTTGAATCCCCATATTCACTTCCAATATAGGATGAACCGTTGCCTGAGCATAAGCCATTCTGCCATTGTATCTTGCAGAAAGTTCGGCAGACCAAGTAGCAGAGAACGCAAACTGATTCATCCAGCTGAATATCGGAGCGAGCATACAGTTCTTCATTTTCTCCCCTTGCTCTATCCACTTATAATTATTGTAAATGCCGATAGCCATGAGATTTATTTTCCAAAAGGACACCGGTGATAAATTCGTAGCATTGACTCGCACACCTGTTTGTGTGTAAGAAGATAGATTCTGGGGCGACACATAAATACGTTGGTTTTCCTGTTCCTGATAACTTTTCATAATAACATCATCCGCGTACGAGTGAAACAAAGCCAGCTGTAACCAGTCGCGATGAACATAAGCCAACTCTAAATAATTGGAGAAAGACGGGCGCAGTTTGGTGTTACCGCCTTCATGAGTATACTCATCAAAAATATAGGTAAAAGGATTCAAATCACCATAGTTAGGCCGGGTAATGCGTCTGCCATACGAGAGTTGGAAAGCATTGCCCGAAGCCAAACTGTACTGCAAAGCCAGTGTAGGGAACAAATGAAGATAATTCATAGTAAACGAGGAATCTTTCTGCAAAGTATTTCCTCCAAAATCACCGTGTACGTGGGTATGTTCCAGCCTCAAACCGGCTGTTAGTTTCAAACGTTCTATCTCATAATCAGATTGCAGATAGAGTGCATTGATATTTTCGCCATACACAAAGTGTGAACCAAGTGATCCATCAGACAACCAGCCGGAACCTGACGGTCGCATATAACCAGCTCTATTATCTATCGCCACAAATGAGGTTTTTCCTCCTATTTGAAGTTTCCAATTCTTATGCAATGGATAGATTGCATCCATTTGTCCGACATATAGGTTGATATTCCCTTTCATATTCCCTTTTAGAGTATCAGGGTTAAAGCTCTTCATCAGTTGGTTTTCCGTTTGAGAATAATGGAAATAGTCAAAGGAGGCGCTGAGTTCTCCGCCTTCCTTTTTCAGTTTGTGCAGAATATTAGTTCCCGCCGTGATATTATTCCAGTCACGCTTAGTACGACTATTCGTATTTCCCGCTATTTCCCCTTCCTGAATATCCGTAATCATATTAGCTTTTTCCTTATGGTCGGAAAGGTTTCCACTCATTGAAGTACCCCAAATGGTACGTTCATTAAGATAATAATCGAATCCAGTTCGGAAATAGTGTGAACGGGATTTCCGGTTTCGGAAAGAGTCCTGCGTCATTCTTTTATCATCTTTGTTGAAAGCCCGGTCTATAAACATTTCTATAATATCTTTCCCTTGAAAATACGAATAAGTAAGGTAAAGATTAAATTTGTTCTCACGAATATTCATAGAAGCACTACCATAACCATTACCCGAACGCCCCAAAGCTAAGTTGCCATTCAATGCCAAGTTCATGCCACGCAGCTTAATTTTTCTTGTACAGATGTCTATCAACCCCGAACTGCCAGCTGCATCATGGCGGGCGGAGGGTTGAGTTATCAAGTCAATCTTATCCGTATTTGTAGCAGGAGTCGATTTCAACAAATTCACCAACTCCTCGCCCGAAAGATAAGTAGGTTTACCATCCATCAAAACCTTTACACCGCTTTGACCGTTCAGTATTATATCTCCTTTGGAGTCTATCATAACACCTGGCAAGGAAGAAAGTACGTCATAGAGACTTCCGGTACTTTGTGCAATGGAAGCATCCATACGATAAGTTGTACGCCCGGCAGATATTTCGACTAATGGCAGTTTAGCTGTTACCACCACTTCATTTAAGCGCTGGTCAGCAATAGTGTCTTGTTGTGACCAAGCCAGCAAAGGGACAAACGAAAGAAATACTCCTCCCAAAAAAAATCTGTGTATCATTCTCTGTTTTTTGTTTCAAAAGTAGAGGTGTGGAGCAATGCAGGCAAATTAAAGTGACGAAAGGAAGATATTCAGTGACAAGCAGCAGTTCATATAGTTTTCTCCTCATCTTTTTTTGATATTAGTAAATAACCCGTATCTTTGCAAACCGTAACAATCTGAAAGTAATTACGTAATTACACCAACAAAATCATTAGATAATGAACAAAATCATTAGCAAAGAACATTTCTCTGAAAAGGTATTCAAGTTAGTAATCGAAGCGCCACTCATTGCTAAATCACGCAAAGCAGGACACTTCGTAATTGTACGTGTAGGCGAAAAAGGCGAACGTATGCCACTAACCATCGCTGGTGCGGACACCGTAAAAGGTACTATCACTTTGGTAGTGCAAGAAGTTGGGCTTTCTTCCACCCGTTTGTGTGAATTGAACGAGGGCGATTACATTACGGACGTTGTAGGGCCACTTGGACAAGCCACTCATATCGAGAACTTCGGAACTGTAGTTTGTGCCGGAGGCGGTGTAGGTGTAGCCCCGATGCTTCCCATCGTACAGGCTTTAAAAGCTGCCGGAAATCGCGTGATTACCGTACTGGCAGGTCGTACCAAAGAACTGATTATCCTCGAAGAAGAGATGCGTGCAAGTTCCGACGAAGTCATTATCATGACCGATGATGGGTCTTACGGAAAAAAAGGTCTGGTTACCGAAGGAATAGAAGGAGTTATCAAACGCGAGAAGGTGGACAAATGCTTCTGTATCGGTCCCGCTATTATGATGAAATTCGTTTGTTTGCTGACAAAGAAATATGAAATCCCCACTGAAGTATCTCTGAATACCATTATGGTAGACGGTACGGGTATGTGTGGTGCCTGTCGTATTACGATTGGTGGAAAAACCAAATTCGTTTGTGTAGACGGACCTGAATTTGACGGTCATCAGGTAGACTTCGACGAGATGCTGAAACGTATGGGTGCCTTCAAAAGCATAGAACGTGAAGAAATGCACAAGTTGGAAGAACCCAAAACCTGTGAAGCAACCGGCGAAAATTTGCTTGACGATGAAAAGAGCCGTAATGCTGCCTGGCGTGTAGAATTACGTAAATCCATGAAACCAAAAGAACGTACCGCCATCCCTCGTGTAGAAATGAACGAGCTTGATGCCGAATACCGTTCACATAGCCGTAAGGAAGAGGTGAATCAGGGATTAACAGAAGAACAAGCATTAACAGAGGCTAAGCGTTGTCTTGACTGTGCCAATCCGGGTTGCATGGAAGGCTGCCCTGTGGGTATCGACATCCCTCGCTTCGTGAAGCACATTGAACGCGGAGACTTCCTCGAAGCTGCCAAGACACTAAAAGAAACCAGCGCACTGCCGGCTGTTTGCGGTCGTGTTTGTCCGCAGGAGAAGCAATGTGAGTCCAAATGTATTCATTTGAAGATGAACGAAAAGCCTGTAGCCATCGGCTATCTGGAACGTTTTGCCGCTGATTATGAAAGAGAAAGCGGGCAAATCTCTATACCGGAAATCAAAGAAAGAAACGGTATTAAGATAGCTGTTATTGGTTCCGGTCCTGCCGGATTATCTTTTGCCGGAGATATGGCAAAGTATGGCTATGAAGTGACTGTATTCGAAGCGTTGCATGAAATCGGTGGTGTATTAAAGTATGGTATTCCCGAATTCCGTCTGCCCAACAAGGTAGTGGATGTAGAAATAAACAACCTTGCCCAAATGGGTGTGGAATTTATCAAGGATTGCATCGTCGGCAAAACAATTAGTGTAGAACAGTTGGAAGAAGAAGGCTTCAAAGGCGTATTCGTTGCCTCCGGGGCCGGACTTCCTAACTTCATGAATATCCCCGGCGAGAATTCCATCAACATCCTCTCATCCAATGAATACCTGACTCGCGTGAACTTGATGGATGCCGCCAGCGAAGATTCCGACACTCCTGTACCTTTCGGCAAAAGTGTAGCAGTTATCGGCGGTGGTAACACTGCCATGGACTCAGTACGTACAGCCCGTCGTTTGGGTGCAGAACGTGCCATGATTATCTATCGCCGTTCGGAAGAGGAAATGCCGGCACGTATCGAAGAGGTAAAACATGCCAAAGAGGAAGGTGTAGAGTTCCTGACCCTGCACAACCCGATAGAATACATTGCCGACGAACAAGGAAAAGTGAAACAAGTAGTTCTGCAAAAGATGGAACTTGGCGAACCGGATGCTTCCGGACGTCGTAGCCCCGTTCCTATTCCCGGAGCTACTGAAACAATTGATATCGACCTCGCCATTGTCAGTGTAGGTGTATCTCCCAACCCAATTGTTCCGAGCTCCATCCAAGGACTAACCTTGGGACGTAAAGGTACGATTGCCGTTAACGATAGTATGCAATCATCAATTCCCACGATTTATGCGGGTGGTGATATTGTCCGGGGTGGCGCAACTGTAATCCTTGCCATGGGAGACGGACGAAAAGCCGCAGTTTCCATGAATGAGCAGTTAATGAAATAGCAAGAAGCCCCGTTTACAATTCACATTGCAAACGGGGCTTTCTCTTATTAACAAATTATTATTGGAAAAAAAAATCAAAGTACTTTATTCGTCGCCGGATCCGGGAATATCACCGACGGCTTAAATGACTTGGCTTCTTCAAAATCCATTAATGCATACGACATGATGATAACAATATCATCCGGCTGCACTTTGCGGGCAGCTGCTCCATTCAGACAAATCTTACCCGAGCCACGTTCGCCCTTAATAATGTAAGTTTCAAAACGTTCCCCATTATTATTATCGGCAATATATACCTTTTCACCGGCAATCATGTTGGCGGCATCCAGCAAGTCTTCGTCAATCGTGATGCTACCCATATAATTCAGGTTAGCTTCAGTGACACGGGCACAATGGATCTTCGACTTCAACACTTCAATCATCATAAGATTGGCTCTTTTTTAGTTATTACTCTTTGTACTTGATATTGTCAATCAAGCGAACCTCACCACAAAATACAGTAATACACCCCACAGCGTAAGAGGTATCTTCCCAATTGACAATCTTCTGCAACGTATTGCCATCCACCAGTTCGAAATATTCCATACGCAAGCCAGGAGCGGCTGCAATGGCATCTTCTACCAACTTCTGTGTCTCAGCTACCGTATGCGAGGCTGCAAAGATACGACTTTCAAATAAAGTCTGCGATATTTTTAAGGCATTTTTGCGTTCTTCTGCAGATAAACGGGCATTACGACTACTCAAAGCCAACCCATCGGCTTCACGAATAATGGGACAACCTACTATTTCCAACGGGTATTTCATTTGGCGCACCATCTCACGAATGATAGCCAGCTGCTGAAAATCTTTTTCTCCGAAATAAGCCCTATCAGGTTTTACTGCATCAAATAGTTTGCTTACAATCTGGCAAACACCATTAAAGTGTCCTGGACGAAAGGCCCCTTCCATCACCGTATCTAACGGCGAATAGCTGAACTCGCGTGTATCAGGCTCGGGATACATCTCCTCTACTGAAGGCGCAAAGACAAAAGTAGCTCCACATTCCTCCAGCAGACGACAATCAGCCTCCAGCGTACGAGGATATTTTACTAAATCATTCTTATCATTAAACTGAGTCGGATTTACAAAAACGCTTACTACAGCAGCATCATTTTCTGCCACACAACGTTTCACCAATGAGGCATGACCGGCATGCAAGGCACCCATTGTAGGCACTAGGCCTACCTTCTTTCCTTGGGCTTTCAAAGCCGAAAGTCCGGCCTGCAAGTCCTTGATAGTATGTACTATTTTCATTTTTATTGGTTATATAATAACTAAGTTGTTCGCAAAAACGGTGCAAAATAAACCATTATTTAGCATATAAAGAAGAAATATCATGAATTAATGCAAAACTTATACTGCACGAGAGTATTCCCACGAGCCTATCTATTACTGTATTTCAAGCAGTTAACAATTCATAAGGAATTATAGATTAGCCCTATTTGCTTTATTGCCCGATTTTTTTTATATCTTTGCAGAATAATTGAGAACATTGTTATTATGACAAAGGCGAACAAGGTTTTATTTATTACACAAGAAATTACCCCTTACGTTTCAGAATCGGAAATGTCTCTTGTAGGCAGAAATCTACCACAAGCAATACAGGAAAAAGGCAGAGAGATCAGAACGTTCATGCCCAAATGGGGAAATATCAATGAGCGCAGAAACCAACTGCACGAAGTGATACGTCTATCCGGGATGAACCTTATCATTGATGATACCGACCATCCACTTATTATCAAAGTTGCTTCCATTCAATCTGCCCGCATGCAGGTTTATTTTATCGACAACGATGATTACTTCCAAAACAGATTCCAAGCAGCCGATGAACAAGGTGTGGAATATGAAGATAATGATGCCCGTGCTATATTTTATGCGCGCGGCGTATTGGAAACGGTAAAAAAACTCCGTTGGTGTCCGGATATCATTCATTGTCATGGTTGGATGACGGCTTTAGCTCCTCTATATATCAAGAAAGTTTATAAGGATGAACCTTCTTTCAGAGATGCCAAAGTTGTATTCTCTCTTTTTGAAGACGACTTCAAACAACCTTTCCACGCAGACTTTGCCAGCAAATTACTGCTGAAAGGTATTTCCAAAAAAGACATTGCCAGCTTAAAAGAGCCTATTGACTATACGTCTCTTTGCAAATTAGCAACAGACTACTCCGATGGTGTTATCCAACAAAGTGAACACGTCAACGAAGAAGTACTGGAATATGCTCGCAAATCCGGCAAACTCATATTGGATTATCAATCCCCCGAAAACTTTGCAGATGCCTGCAATGACTTCTACGACAAAGTGTGGGAAGTTGAACAAATATAAATTGATTAGACAATTAAAACTATGAAAGTAAGATATTTAGGAACATTGCTTTTAGCAATCCTGACTTTCTACGGATGCGATGATAACACCGGAACGTTGGGTATGGGGATGTTACCCCCCTCGGACGGTATGTCATCAAATACTAAGATTTTCGAAGTTGTAACTGAATCTGTTATAGCAGATTCAGTTTATGCTAAAACCAGTACAGGATACGTAGGGAAGTTTACTGATAAAGAATTTGGTGATTATGAAGCTAGCTTTCTAACAGAATTGAATTGTACTGATAACTTTTCTTTTCCCAAAGTATATAAATACGACCCCGTTACCAAAACAGGAAGTGGAGAATTAGTAGGGGATACTATTTCGTCAGCTCAGTTAGTGCTATACTATTCCAGTTGGTTTGGTGACTCACTGAATGCATGCCGAATGAGCGTATATGAGTTACAGAAGAAACTGGATAAGAACCGCTATACCAACATTAATCCTGAAGAGTATTATAATCCTTCTTCTCCTATATTACTAGGACGCAAAGCCTATACAGCTTTTGATACTACAGTACCTGATTCTGTAAGATTTGAAAAAGATGCTAATGGGAACTATACTTTCTACCCGAATATTGTTTTTCCATTAGACAAAGAAAAATGCACCAAAAAATTCTTGCTAGCTTACCGTGAGAACCCTGATAATTTCAAAAATGCGGAGAATTTTATTGAAAACATATTTAAAGGTATATATGTAAAGAGTGATTATGGAGATGGAACTATCCTCTATATCGATCAGGTTGCCCTACAGTTCAAATTTCACCTTTATGCAATAAACGATACAACAGGGGTAGCAATAAAGACGAAAGACGGAAAACAAGACTCTCTATATTATGGTACAAAAACATTCTTTGCTTCGACCAAAGAAGTTATTCAAGCAAACCATTTCTTGAATAATTTCAAAGACAAGATAACAGAGAAGTTAAAGGAAAAGGAGCATACTTATATTAAATCTCCTGCAGGTATCTTCACGCAAGCTACTATACCTTATGATTCAATATACAAAAAATTATCAAAGGATACTCTTAATGCTGTGAAACTTACTTTCACCAACTACGACAATGTAAATAATTATAAGTTCAGCATGAGTGCCCCCAAGAATGTATTATTGATACGTAAAAATGATTTAAAATCATTCTTCGAAGAAAATAAGCTTACGGATAATGTAACATCATTTACTGTAACACACAATAATGTTGCAACCAACCAATATACATTTAAAAATATAGCCCGTTTGGTAACCACTTGCATCAACGAAAAACAAGCTGCCAAGAAAAAAGCGAAAGAAGTTGCTGGAGCTAGTTGGGATGAAGATAAATGGGAAGATAAATGGCTTGCTGATAACCCGGATTGGGATAAAGTCCTGCTTATTCCGATTGCTGTGACCTATGATTACTCCAACAGTCAAAATCCTACCATGACCGGCATTGAGAATGATTTGCAACCGGGATATGCCCAACTTAAGGGTGGTCCCTTGAAGGTAAATGGAGTAGTACAAAATCCTCTAAAAATAGAAGTCACATATACAAGTTTCAACAACTAATATTATCTCACAAAAAATCCTCCCGTTCTTCATTGAGCGGGAGGATTTTTTTATCTATCTACTTAACTAGTCGAAAGATGACTATTTGTCTTCCTTCTTAGTAGCCTTTTTAGCAGCAGGTTTCTTAGCAGCAGTTGCTTTCTTTGCCGGAGCTTTAACAGCAGGTTTCTCTTCCTTCTTTTTCTCAGGAGCTTTTTCTTTCTCCAGCTTAGCTTTTGCTTGTTCCAACTCTTTATGCAATATTTCTATTTCATTACCTTGGTTTCTGATGGTAGTTAACAAAGCATTCAATTCTTCATTATCTATATCTACCGGATAAAGAGAATCTACACGTTGGATGAAGTCACCAAGAATATTCATATAGTTAGTAAACGCATCGTAAGGAGATTCATAGATACCACGGTTCAAACCTACACCACTGTTCTTAGTAGTCATGAAACGGAAATTATTACTTGCCTGCAAATAGTCCCAGTCCTGCTTAATACGGCGGTCGTCACAAAGGTGTACACGTTCAGCCACACTATACAACTTAGCAAAGGCTTCACGCTGCATCGTATTACCCAACCAACAACTTGTATCTCTTTCCTCGTCTACCCAAGACATAGGATAAGGTACATCCAATTGAGAAACTGACTTCAACTTGGTAATGATTTCTGTAGGAGTAGAGAACGTAATACCTTTTTCTTTGGCACATGCAGGCAGTGCCTTCAAGAATTCCAGAATATTGGAAGACAATGACTGAGCCATGCCTAAAGCACAAAGTTCCATAAAGATATTAATCACTTGCTCTTCTTGTGGCAATGCGTCAATCCAGCTGATATACTTATCGGCAAACAATGGATATTCACTCCATTCGGAGTTGGAGAAGCGCAAGCTGATATCATCGGATAACTTAAAGTCACGCAATAACAACTTCAGATTGGGATTCATGTTGCAGTGGTATACATAATGCGGACTCTTCCAGCCCAAAACATGCTTAGCGCCTTCGGTCAACATTCCTTTAAAGCCCATGCCTGCTACCATTGCACCAATCTCATCATTATAAATCAAACTTGAGTTACGGAACACTTTCGGTGCCTTGCCAAACATTTGTTTCATTTTTGCACTCTGTCGCTTCACTTCTTCTTCGAAGCATTCTTCATTAGCCAATGAAGAAAGACCGTGTGAATAAGGCTCTGCGAGGAATTCGCAACAACCGGTATCATTTAACTGATGTAACAGATCAATTACTGCTGGTGCATGAATTTCCAATTGTTCCAATGCAACTCCTGAAATAGACAAAGCTACTTTGAACGCACCACCCGAGTTCTTTACCATCTCAATTAAGGTATTCAAAGCCGGGATATAAGAGCGCTCAGCAACCTCATTGATACTGATTTCATTGGCATAATCATCATAGTAATAATGATCAGTGCCTATATCAAAGAAACGATAACGTTTCAAATGAATGATTTGATGTATTTCAAAATAAAGACAGATAGTTCTCATTTCTATTTATTGTTTTGTTATTTACCATAGTTTCTTAACACATCCTCATAGAGGGCACGAATTCTCAAACCAACTTTCTCCCAAGTTATTCCATCCACTTCATTTTTGCCTTCTTCCTGTAGATAATGGAAGAGAGACTGGTTGGTACAAAGTGAATAAATGGCATCTGCCATTGCGTGAATATCCCAATAGTCGGTCTTAATCACCTTATCGAGTATTTCGCCACATCCCGATTGCTTTGAAATGATGGAAGGTGTTCCACATTGCATCGCTTCCAATGGAGCAATACCAAAAGGCTCGGAGACGGAAGGCATCACGAATACATCGCTATTCTTGTAAACCTCATATACTTGCTTGCCTTTCATAAAACCCGGGAAATGGAATCGGTCGGCAATGCCCCGTTCAGCAGCCAGGTTAATCATAGCATTCAACATATCTCCCGAACCCGCCATGACGAAACGGATATTGCGGGCACGTTGTAATACAAGTGCCGCAGCCTCAACAAAGTACTCAGGTCCTTTCTGCATAGTGATACGGCCCAAGAATGTCACCACTTTCTCTTTAGAATGATCCGGACGCGGAATATCCTGAAGCTCCTGTGAAAGCGGATAGACAGCATTATGCATGGCAAATACCTTCTTCGGATTCTGGTGATATTCGTTAATAACTGTACGACGAGTGAGCTCGGACACACACATAATGCAGTCCGCATAGTCCATACCGTTCTTCTCCATAGAATAAACAGTAGGATTAACCTTTCCACGCGAACGGTCGAAGTCTGTAGCATGCACATGGATACAAAGCGGTTTGCCGCTCACCATCTTAGCATGAACTCCGGCAGGATATGTCAACCAGTCATGAGCATGGATAATATCAAACTCCTGCTGACGTGCCAGCACTCCGGCAATGACGGAGAAGTTGTTTATCTCTTCGTGTAAATTACCGGGATAACCGCCAGCAAAATCCAAACCTCCAATATCATTCACACGCATATAAGAGAAATCGGAATAAATATGGTCGCGGAGAGAATAATAGTCTTCGGGCGTCATACCTCGCGTCAGACGTGATTTCAAATAATCGTAATTGACATCACGCCATACTACAGGCACTTGACTCATATTTATTATTTTCAGAAAATCTTCTTCTTCACCAGTAGGCTTAGGCATACAGAAAATAGTTTCCATATCGCCTTGTAAACTCAATCCCTTAGTTATTCCATAGGAAGCAACCGCAAGACCACCATATATTTTGGGAGGGAATTCCCATCCAAACATTAAAACTTTCATCTTCGTTCCTCCTTTTATAAATTATACTTAGACAATAACTTCAGAATACGCAGCATTTCTGCCGTATTCATGGCAAAAGATACCGCTCCTCGACCGGTAAATGGAGGATTGCCATCGAATAGCTCGGGCAATGCTCCGATACAATGACGAATCATTTCATCTTCTAGACCAATCAATTGCCTTTCAACGAATAATATACCACTCATTTTATAGATGCGCAGGTATGCTTCCATATAGAAGCCCATAAGCCAAGGCCAGGCCGTTCCTTGATGGTAAGCATAATCCCTTTGTATCTGAGGACCGACATAGTTCGGATTATATCCACCGCTCTTAGGACTCAAGGTACGTAAGCCTTTCGGAGTCAACAATTCTTTCGTTACAATATCAAGCACTTGTTTCTTTTGCACCCTATCCAGAGGAGAATAGTCGAATGCGACTGCAAATATCATGTTCGGTCTAACACTCCAGTCCATCATATAGCCATCTACATAATCAAATAAATAACCATATTCGTTGCGGAATGTTTCTACAAAGGACTTTCCTGTTACATCTGCCTGAGCATCCAAGCCATCGGCAAGAATTGTATTTCCACCTTCACGAACCATATCCGCCACAAAGCGAAGTGCATTATACCATAATGCATTCACCTCTACAATATATCCTGTACGAGGTATGACGGGACGTCCATTGGCAGTGGAGTTCATCCACGTAACGGCTTTCTCGGTTCCATTAGTATAAAGCAAGCCATTTTCGTGCAAGAAAAGATTATCGTGTTTACGGTCGAGAATATAGTCCATGATCTCTTCCAACAAAGCTCCATACATTTCCCGGCAATGTTCACGAGAAGTCTCCTTAGCGTACTGCTGCAAAGCCCAAATAGCCCACAACAATACATCAGGATGCTCCATCTCATAAATCTTATAAGTAGAAGGTTCTCCATTTATAAACTGGCGAATCGCTTTACTCGCAGTTTTCATCACGTCTTCAAACTCGTTCTGTTCGTCAATAGCCAACGTTAATCCCGGTAAAGAGATGAATAAATCTCGGGCACGGCACTTGAACCAGGGATAGCCGGCAAGGACGTAATGATTCTCACCTTGTTTATTATGGAACTGATGCGCCGAGTTCTTGAGACAGTGATAAAAACTATCACGTGGTGTACGGTCAGCTACTTCCGCTTCGAAGGTTTGCTTCAACTTACGTGGAGAGATTTCAGAAAGTCCGGCAGAGAAAACAATACTTTCCCCCTTCTTAATGTCTACCTCGAAATATCCGGGTACATAAAGATCTTCATTAAAATCATATCCGCGCTCTTGTTCTTTAGGATACTCGATGCCACGATACCAGTCAGGCTGGAAGTGAAATTCATTCTTCTTATTAATCTGCATGAAAAGTTCCGGGTAACCGGGATACAAGCAAGTCTTAATTCCGTTCTCTACTAATTGGTAATCACGGTTTGCCTGTGCATTTTCATGCGTATATTCACGTACGCTACGGAATGCCAGGAATGGGCGGAACCGGAGCGTTGTTGCCGAATGGGCATCGACCAAGGTATAACGAATCAATATTCGGTTCTCATGATGTACAAAAATCTTTTCCTTACGGAGAATAACTCCTCCTACACGATAGGTAGTTGCCGGGATACGTTCACAATCGAATTCACGGATATACTTATGCCCGTTAGGACTAAAGTGGTCTCCTTGATACTTATGCAACCCCAGGTTGAACTCCGCACCGTGCTGAATTACCGTTTCATCCAAAGAAGATAGCAGCACATGATTTTCATCATCTAAGTTGGGGACGGGTATCACCAACAGACCGTGATATTTGCGTGTGTTACAATCTACAATTGTTGTACAATGATAGGCACCCGACTTATTAGTCCGAAGTATCTCCCTTGGCAAAGATTCTTCCAGATTGATCATCAGGGTCTTGTCAAATCGTAAATAACTCATAGTTGTGCATTATTTAAAGGTTAATTATTCAGGTTTCACGCGCTACATGCCTTGTAGCGATGCCCAAAAATACGAATTAAAGATTAAGGGCAAAATAAAAAGTCAGCTTTTTTTCGTTTTTCAAGCAAATAATGCGTAGTATTGTACAAAAATAGCAAACCCACGTATAATATATGAAACCTGATATACGACGAATGGCCCTGGCGGCAGTAATTCCACTATTTCTTCTATTCATTCTTTATATTTTGAAGTTTTTTGAAGTTGGCATGAGCTGGGACTTCACACGATTAGGGGTATATCCGATGCAAAAATATGGCGTATTCGGTATTTTTGCCCATCCATTAATACATAGTAGTTTCAAACACCTATTCGCAAATACAATTCCACTGTTTTTTCTTTCATGGTGTTTATTCTACTTTTACAGGCATATCGCCTCTTACATATTCTTTGCTATTTGGGTGGGGTGCGGTGTGCTTACCTTTATTATAGGAAAGCCCGGATGGCATATCGGTGCCAGTGGTATTATTTACGGTTTGGCATTCTTCCTTTTCTTCAGTGGTATCCTGCGCAAACATGTACCACTTATAGCCATATCTCTTTTGATTACCTTCCTGTATGGCGGACTGATCTGGAATATGTTCCCACAATTTGCAAAAATAACCACTTCATGGGAAGGACACCTCAGTGGGGCTATTGCAGGTACACTTTGTGCGATAGGATTTATGGGACAAGGTCCACAACGACCCGACCCATTTGCCAATGAAATGGACGAAGAAGAGATAGAGGCTGCCGAAGTAGCCCCTAAATTAGATAATTCAATGAATCAAGGCTTCTGAAACATAGCAATCAATAACGATATATTAGCCATAAACAGCCTTACCGAGATTGCCAACAGGATAATACCGAAAAACTTACGGATTATATATATACCACCTTTACCCAAAAAGCGTTCCACATGACCGGTCATACTGACTACGAAATACACCCATATCATATTCAGCACCAATGCAATGATAATATTGATACTGGCATACTCTGCACGTAAGGAAAGTAAAGTAGTGAAAGCACCTGCACCTGCCAAAAGCGGGAATACCAACGGCACCAACGTCGCTTCTTTTATAGGTCCTTGATTCTTGAAGATTTCCACATCAAGAATCATTTCCAAAGACATCAGGAAAATGACGAATGCACCAGCAACCGCAAACGATTCGATATCCACATGAAATAACTTCAGCATCATATCTCCGGCATAGAAGAAGCCGATTAACAAAGCAAACGATATCAAAGTCGCCTTCAATGCGTTTACATCTTTTCCCTTTTCCTTCAAATTAATGATGATGGGGATAGAGCCAATAATATCTATTACAGCAAACAGTACAATAAAAGCACTGGTCATCTGCTGCCAATTAAATGCTGAAAACATATCATCCTCCTTTTTTTCTGCAAAGATAATGAATAAATATAGAATTACGAAACGTTTTTTAAGGATTGAGGTTATAAACTGTTCTTAAATATCTTGCCATCCTTCATTATCATTAAAAAATTATTTTCCGGATCTCCTAACACAGTTATATCCTTAAGTGCATCACCGTCCACTAATATCAGGTCGGCTAAAGCTCCTTCTTCAATCACTCCCAACTTACCCGGATAAGGGTTTCTTATACCGGAAAGGGAAAGAAGTTCCGCATTATCATGTGTCACCATCTTTAGAATTTCAAAGTTACTAAACCATCGCTGTAATTTGAGAATTCCCTTGTTCTGGTTTTTCGTATTAGCAGGATTGAACAACAAATCTGTCCCCCATGCTACTTTTACCTGATATTTCTTTGCCAGCTGGTAAGTATTATCCGTTCCATGAACTACCAATTCATGTTTAGCCTGTTGCTCTTGTGTTGGAAATTGGTTATCTTCCAAAGTAAAAGGCTGCATACTGAGCCACACTTCTTTTTGAGCAATCAGCTCCATAGTAGGTTCATCAATCAAATGCCCATGTTCAATACTCCTCACCCCGGCCTGAATGGCTCTGCGGATAGCTTTCGGAACATATACATGTACCATTACATAAGTACCTGCATCTTCTGCGGCTTTAACGGCAGCATGAATTTCTTCCTCAAAGAACTGTGTATCTTCCAATCGATCATACAAAGACGCTACTCCCCCACCGGTCATCAATTTTATCTGGCTGGCTCCCAAGCGAAGATTATTGCGAGCAGCAACTGTTACAGCTTCTACTCCATCGGCTATTATAGCTGCGCCTATCTCTTCCGTATGTGTCAATCCACAACAATCAAAAGGACGAGGCTCCTCATAAACAGCCCGGAAATCTCCATGACCACCAGTTTGGGAAATTAGTGAACCGCTGGGATAAATTCTCGGACCAGCAATGACTCCTTCATCAATAGCACGTTTTAAACCGAAAACAGGTCCACCGGCATCGCGAATGGTTGTAAATCCGCGAAGCAAGGTAGCACCAGCTTCACGCCCGGCTTTAAACTGGGTATAAGCCACATCTGCTGTCAGTAGATCCATCATAGTATTGCATGACATATACGCATGCCAATGAGCATCGATAAGACCGGGCATTAAAAATTTACCCTGTCCGTCAATAACCTCAACACTACCATCAGTTCCCGTTAATGTAGGAACTTCTGATATAGACTTTATCCGATTACCTTCAATCAGAATATTACCTCGAATGGTTTTCTCATTATGTCCGTCAAATATCCGGACGTCATTGATTAATGTAAACTGACTCATAATGTATGATACTTATTTAGTGACACACGAATTAACTTCTCTAATTCCTAAAGGGTTATGAATGAATAGCACGTTTAAGAATTAATAAAAAAAACAAAAAGAGAGGCAAAGAGTTTACTATACACCTTGATAATACCTACTTTTGTTTAGGACTAGAAAAAGAAACTATATGAATACAATGTTCGATACATTATTGCAATTACCATTATTTCAAGGATTAGCCCAAGAAGATTTAACCAGTATACTAGGTAAAGTGAAACTGCACTTTTCCAAATACAAAGCCGGAGAAGTCATTCTGAAAGCAGGTTCTACTTGTGACCGGTTCATGTTCATTCTAAAAGGTGAAGTAGCTTCTATTACCTCATCATCAGATGCTTCATACAGCTTTACAGAGTATTTACAAGCTCCGCTCTTGATAGAGCCCCAGTCGATGTTCGGTATGAATACGACTTATGTGTCAACTTACCTGGCACACGATGAAGTACATACAGTAAGCATCAGCAAAGCATTTGTGCTGAATGAATTATTTAAGTATGAGATATTCCGCCTGAATTATATGAATGTAATCAGTAATCGGGCTCAAAGTCTGAATACCCGCCTTTGGAGTAAGACTGAAGATAGTCTGGAAAAGCGCATCTCGGGTTTTATAATAAACCATATAGAACGACCAGTCGGCGAAAAACTCCTAAAGATAAAGATGGAAGAACTGGCCCTCATCGTTAATGATACCCGTATAGGCGTATCGAAAGCCCTGAATGGAATGCAGGAAGAAGGATTATTGGAATTGCACCGGGGAGAAATCATGATTCCGGATGCAGGAAAGCTTATTTAGTGATTAGTGATTAGTGATTTGCTTGTGGCCACAAATCACTAACCACTATTTTTTTATTCCCACTCAATCGTTGCCGGTGGTTTCGACGAAATATCATAGGTTACACGGTTTACTCCTTTCACCTTATTAATAATATCATTCGACACTTTACCCAAGAATTCGTAAGGCAGATGTGCCCAGTCAGCAGTCATAGCATCGGTAGAAGTTACGGCACGAAGGGCAACAGCACGCTCATACGTACGTTCATCACCCATTACGCCTACGGATTGCACAGGAAGAAGAATAACGCCTGCCTGCCATACTTGATGGTATAAAGAAGTCTCATTGCCATTAGCATCCGTCACTTTCCAGTCACGCAAACCTTGAATATATATATCATCGGCATCTTGCAAGATGCGAACTTTTTCGGGAGTGATATCACCCAAGATACGTACAGCCAAACCCGGTCCCGGGAAAGGATGACGTGTAATCAAATGCTCGGGCATGCCCAATTCACGACCTACACGGCGAACTTCATCTTTAAACAGTAAACGGAGCGGTTCGCAAAGACTCAAATGCATCTTCTCGGGCAGTCCGCCCACGTTGTGGTGGCTCTTGATAACGGTTCCGGTGATGGACAATGATTCAATACAGTCGGGATAAATCGTCCCTTGTGCCAGCCATTTCACATCTTTAATCTTATGGGCTTCTTCATCGAATACATCAATAAAACCCTTACCTATAATCTTGCGTTTATCTTCCGGTTCTGTTACGCCTGCCAATTCTGCAAAGAATTTAGCACTGGCATCAACACCGATTACATTTAAGCCAAGACAGGCATAATCGTTCATTACGTTTTTGAACTCATTCTTGCGCAACATTCCGTGATCAACGAAAATGCAAGTCAAGTTCTTACCAATGGCACGATTCAGTAATACGGCAGCAACCGATGAATCGACGCCACCACTCAAACCCAGAACAACTTTATCATCACCCAACTGCTTTTTCAACTCTGCTACCGTAGTTTCAATAAACGAAGCTGCGCTCCAGTCTTGCTTGCAACCACAAACATTCACCACAAAGTTCTTCAACATTTGCGTACCATCTTCACTATGGAATACTTCCGGATGGAATTGTACACCCCATACGTTTTCATTCTCTACCTGATAAGCCGCGATCTTCACCTTATCGGTTGACGCAATTGTTTTAAAGTTGGACGGAATAGCAGTAATCGTATCACCGTGGCTCATCCATACCTGAGTGTTTTCTTTAATCCCATCAAAAAGAACATTGTCCTTATCGAACGAGCCCAGATGAGCACGACCATACTCACGGCTACCGGCAGGTTCTACTTTACCGCCATTGGTATACGAAATGAATTGTGCGCCATAGCAGATGCCCAATATAGGATACTTGCCACGGATTTCACTCAAATCAATCTTAAACGCACTTTCATCATAAACAGAGAATGGACTACCTGAAAGAATAACCCCCTTAACACTCTTAT
>NZ_JASLER010000022.1 GCF_030151085.1 Bacteroides sp.
TATAAGTGGAGTAGGGGTTTCTATTATGCATTATTGCTGTGCCGGATGCGAAATGACGCAAAGTTGTTGTTCTACCGGTTGTGACAAATGTAATAAGTCTCATCATGCTTCGCAAGAGAGTTGTAAGGATGCTGGTTGTACGGCTGTACATTACAAGGTCGATTTGGTAAAGTATGCGCAAGACACACTATCCATACTGCCTTCCTTTACTTTGGTTTGCGAGCAGTTGAAACTGTTGAGTTGCACCTTGCCGGAAGTTGAACGTGAAACTGAGATTATTTCTTGGGCACCACCCTATTCTGTAGGTTCGCGCCACTATCTGGCACTCTATTCTGTACTTCTTATTTAGCTCTTTTTCATCGGAAGAATTAATTTTCCCCGATACAATGGTTTAATTTCTTAGGGAAGACGAACAGTTTCACTAGGGAAAACTATTTGTTTCGTGAGGGAAAACAGTTTGTTTCGTGAGGGGAAACGAATGGTTTCCTTAGGGAGAAAACTTATTTCCCCCTCAATACGAGAATGATTAGTAAATAAACAGATGAAAAAGAAATGAGAATTAAAATCATACAAATCAGTATATGGATGCTGATACTCCCTTTTGTAGCCATACAGGCAAAAGTGCGGGGTACAGTGAAAGATAATTTAGGTGAACCTGTAGCAGGGGCAAACCTTTTTTGGATGGGAACTACACAGGGTACAACGACTTCGGCTGATGGAATTTTTGCTTTGTCGAAGCCGGATAACATGCACATGCTCGTGGTCAGCTTTATCGGATTCGAGAATGATACGATACATGTGAATAGTCGGGATGAAATGTTGGATATCGTTCTTCGCGAAGGTGTAGAGCTTAGTGAAGTGAATGTCGTCAGCCGTAAACTCGGAACCATGAAACTTCGAAATAGCGTATTGAATCAAGATATGATAAGCAGTGCCGAACTGACTCGTGCCGCTTGCTGTAATCTTGGAGAAAGTTTTGTAACAAATCCTTCGGTTGATGTCACTTATTCTGATGCGGCTACAGGTGCCAAACAAATCAAACTGTTGGGCTTGTCCGGTACGTATGTACAAATGATGACTGAGAACATTCCCAATTTTCGTGGGGCTGCGGCTCCATACGGCTTGGGCTATGTACCCGGACCTTGGATGCAAAGTATACAGGTGAGTAAAGGTAGTTCTTCTGTAAAGAATGGCTATGAGGCTATTACGGGACAAATCAATGTAGAGTTCAAGAAACCCCAGCTTCCTGAAGCAGATTGGTTGTCGGCAAATCTTTTTGCCAGCAGCACGAGCCGGTTTGAGGCAAATGCAGATGCAACCATGAAGTTGAACAAGCGTTGGAGTACTTCCTTGCTGGCTCATTACGAAAACGAAATGAAAGCTCATGATGCTAATAAGGATGGTTTTGCGGATATTCCCCAAGTAAAGCAATATAATCTATGGAATCGTTGGGCATACATGGGAGATCGTTATGTGTTCCAAGCCGGAATCAAAGCATTATCCGAAGAACGGAATAGCGGACAAGTGAGTCATGATGGCGGACATCTGACCGACCCTTATAAAATAGGTATTGAAACCGACCGTTATGAAGCCTTTACAAAGAATGCTTATATCTTCAACAAGGAGAAAAATACGAATCTGGCTTTGATCCTTTCGGGCTCCTTGCACAAACAAGATGCTATGTATGGGCGTAAAATCTATGATGTAAACCAGCATAATGCATACGCCTCTTTACTATTTGAAACAGAACTGAGTAAGCAACATAGCCTTTCTACCGGATTAAGTTTCAACTATGACTCTTACGACCAGCATTATCGCCTGACAAATGATACAGGGCAACCGTTGGTGAAGCAGTTCGTGAAAGAAGCAGTTCCCGGAGCATACGTGCAATACACCTATAATTGGGAGGATAAGCTTATTCTTATGGGAGGTATCCGTGGTGATCATAGTAGTGAATATGGCTATTTTGTTACTCCACGCTTTCATGTGAAGTACAATCCTAACGAATATGTTCATTTCCGTCTTTCTGCCGGAAAAGGATATCGTACCAACCATATTTTAGCGGAGAACAACTACCTGCTGGCAAGTAGCCGCCAGATTGATATAGCTAAACATTTGGATCAGGATGAGGCTTGGAATTATGGAGCTAGCGCTTCTGCTTATATTCCTGTATTCGGAAAGACTTTGAACTTGAATGCGGAATATTATTACACTGATTTTCGCAAGCAAGTGGTGGTGGATATGGATACTGATCCGCATGCCGTTCTATTCTATAACCTTGCCGGACGTTCTTATTCGCAAGTCTTTCAGGTAGAAGCAACCTATCCTTTCTTTACCGGTTTTACCCTTACCGCCGCCTATCGTTGGACGGACGCTAAGACTACCTATAATGGGGAGCTAATGGAGAAACCCCTCACCAGCAAATATAAAGGTTTGTTGACTGCTTCTTATCAAACTCCTTTGGGCTTGTGGCAATTTGATATGACTTTGCAATTGAACGGTGGTGGTCGTATGCCATCTCCTTACAAATTGGAGAGTGGGGCATGGTCGTGGGAAAAACGATATGGCGGCTTTGAGCAGCTTAGTGCGCAGATAACACGTTACTTCCGTAATTGGTCTATCTACGTGGGTGGCGAAAATCTGACGAACTTCAAACAGAAGAATCCGATCATTGATGCCTCTAATCCTTGGGGAAGTGACTTTGATGCTACCATGATTTGGGGACCGATGCATGGTGCGAAAGCGTATGTGGGAGTCCGTTTTAACCTCCCGAGAATATAATGAGATTGATTAATAATTAATATTTGAAAACAATGAAAACTAGAAAATTTTGGATTGCCTTGGTAGCTGTATTGCTTAGCGCAACCACCGTTATGGCAAAAGACTTTCGGACTGCCGTATTTAAAGTGTCACAGATGACCTGTGAAAACTGTGTGAAGAAGATTAATAGTAATATTTGCTTTGAGAAAGGGTTGAAAGACTTCAATACCGATTTGAAGACGAAGACAGTTACTATTACGTATGATGCTGATAAGACGAATATTGAAAAGCTGAAAGAAGGTTTCAGAAAATTCCATTATGAAGCTGAATTAGTGAAGGAAACTAAGGTGGACGATAAGAAGTAGCCGAACAAACTGCTCGTTCAGGTTGTTGCATAGACGTAAGTTGTAAAACAACTATCTAATAATAATCTGAATGAGCCATATATTAAAAAAAGAACAAATACATAGCCATGCATATTACCGTCTGAAAGAACGGGTTATCGGTGCATGGATTTTTACGATACCTCTATTGGTACTATCTGCACTTTCCATCTGTATTCCTTATAGTCAAGAAATACAGATGGTATTGACTCTTATAGTGATGGTCTTCTTTGGAGCTTCTTTTTATACAGGTGCGTGGAACCAAGCCCGCTTAGGACGTAGTAATATGGATACCTTGGTTGCTCTGAGTACTTCTGTAGCTTTTCTGCTCAGTGTGTTCAATACTTTCTTTCCCGAATTTTGGTATAACCGCGGTTTGGCATCCAATGTCTATTACGAAGTTCCTGTTGTCGTAATAGCTTTCATTCTTACCGGTAAATTGATGGAAGAACGTGTGAAAGGAAATATTCCTGAAGGGCAGCGCATGGACGATCGGATTGCGGGGCTTTGCGTACCTATTGTGCTGTTTTTGTCAGTTTTCACTTTTTTCATCTGGATTTTTCTGGGCGGAACATCTATGGCATTTCATGCTCTTTTGGCTGCTCTTTCTATATTGATAATGGCTTGTCCATGTGCAATTGGATTGGCTATACCCATTGCGTTGATTGCCGGTATAATTAAGTCTGCCGATAATCATGTTTTAGTAAAGGATGCTATCGCCTTGGAGCAGATGAGCAAAGTCGATGTAGTAGTATTCGATAAAACAGGTACATTAACTGAAGGACATCCTTCGGTAACAGGTTGGCTATGGGCACAGAGTGAGGAGAAACATTATAAAAATGTACTCTTAGCTGCCGAACTTCATTCAAAACATCCGTTGTCCAATGCTCTTATTTTAGCTTTGGAAGCCGAGGATGTGTATCCTGCACAACTGGATGGTGCTGAAGATATAAAGGGAAAAGGTATTAAAGTAGCATACGAAGGCGCTGAATACTGGGTTGGTAGTCACAAATTACTTAAAGATTTCCGGGCTAACCTTTCTGATATTTTAGTTGAGATGTTGGTGGAGTACGAGTCTGACGGTAATAGTATTGTCTATTTTGGGCGGGAGAACGAACTGCTTGCTATCATTGCCGTTAAAGATCAGCTAAAGCTCACCTCTGCTGAAGCGGTCAAAGAACTTCGTGGGCAAGACATTGATATCTGCATGCTTACGGGAGACGGTGAACGTACTGCTTCTGCCGTAGCCGGAAGTTTGGGTATTCTCAATTTTATGGCCGATGCTATGCCCGAGGATAAAGAAGATTTCATTCGCGAACTTCAACTTCAGGGAAAAACTGTTGCTATGGTGAGTGATGGTATTAATGATACGCAAGCACTTTCCTGTGCGGATGTCAGCATTGTTATGGCTCAGGACACCGATGTGGACACAGATGCAGCAATGGTCACTTTGAAGACTTCGGATTTACTGCTGCTGCCAAAGGCTTTCAGCATCTCACACCAGACAGTCAGTTTGATGAATAAGAATCTCTTTTGGGCTTTTATCTATAATATAGTTGCGATTCCTGTAGCTGCCGGATTGTTATATCCCGTCTATGATATTTTACTTACTCCATTATTGGTAAGTGCAGTAATGGCATTATCTTGTGTGTCGGTACTATTTAATAGCTTGATAATAAAGCATTAACTATTTCTGTATTCCAATGGACTGATTCCCATGTGTCGTTTGAAATATTTTCCAAAGAAAGAGGCACTTGGGAAATTCAAAGAATAAGCAATTTCCTGAATAGTCATATCGGTCGATTTGAGTTTGGCTTTTACATCTACCATGACGACATGTGCAATGATATCCAGTACATTCTTTCCTGTAACCTGTTTGACTGTGGTACTAAGATGTTGTAATGAAACGCCTAATTTATCGGCATAAAACTGTGCGCGACGTTCGTTTGTATAATTTTCAATGACAAGTTGAACCAACTCACGGCATATTTCCTCTTTACGGCTCTTGGTGTTCTTTTGTTGTTGCGGATGTACTCTATATAACTTATCTATTCCATAAAGGAGTAAATTCAGCGTGCCTTGCGCCATTTTTGTATCAGGCGGGTATGGTCCGGTGGTGATTCGTGCCCATAAAGCAAAGTAGTCCTTAAAATAAGAAGCTACTATTGGATTGATATTCATTATAGGGTACTCTAATATCGTAGAAAAAGAGCTCAGAGTAGACTGTATAAGGTTAACTCCGTTTAAGCAATGCGAAGAGAAACCAACAAATCCCAAGCGTACCTTTTCTTTTTGTTCGTAGAACTGGATAATGGTTCCCGGCAACAAGGTGATAAAGTCTCCTTGCTTTATTTCAGTGTCCATCAAGTTAATAGATACTTTGATAGAACCTTCTATGCAGAGTGCAAAAATGCAGGCTTTTAAACGGCACGATTGCTTGTAGATATTTAGAATGTCTTCCGTTACTTCCGTCCATGCAATCATATCTACGGGTAGATCGACTTGTGGAAATTCCATACGCGTTGTCGTTTTAGGTTTGCACAAAGGTACGTTTTTTTTCTAAAATAAGTAACCGAAGACATTCTATTTTCAAATGATGTGTTGCTGTTTTAGAACGTTACATCCATTTTTACGACAAAAGTACGGGGAGCACCAATTGCCATAGGACGATAACTGTATTCTTTATTCAACAAGTTATTTATCATAAACTGAAAGGCAACTTCTTTGGTCGCTTTCACTCCGAGTCTCAGGTCTACAGTAGTGTAAGCAGTGTTATGCTTTTTCCAGTAAGAAGTCAGAGTCTCGCCATCGGAATAACCAAACAGAATGCCGCGTACATAATCCAGTAAATCACGTTGGTCTTTGGTGCGTTCGTCCAGCATGATGTAGTCTACGGCTAGAATCTTACTCTTCCAATTTACATTGGCACCCAAGTTGATACGTTTCCATTGAAAATCCAGCGTTGCTTTGAAACTATGTTTCGGACGATATTTCAAATATTTGCTGTTATTGCTCTTTTCTTTCATTTGGAGAGGATCGGTATAAGTATCTTCCAAGGCGTTGCGTTCTTTGTAGTCGGCATCACGTGGTTCGGTGTACACATATCCTAAGTTATAAAGCAATTTGGCATTCTTATTAAAGGAGTACATACCGTTAGTGCTTATTTCCAATCCATAGATCTGTGCTTTAGACACGTTGTGGAATTGGGCGCCGATGCCAAAGCCTTTACCATCTTTCAACATTTGCAAAGCATTGTCTATGCTGTTTATCATACTGAGATCGGAATTATTAAACAGACCGAACTGGAATTCTATCATATCTTTGTATTGTGTATAAAATGCGGCAATATCGGCAAAACCTTGTAGATTTCCGATTTTATAACCTTGCTTGAAACCAAGTTCGGCATTGAAACCTTTTTCCGGTTGCACATTGTAGTTGGGGTATACACCTACGCCTCCGATATCCTTGCGTAGATATTTTTCAGTAATAGACGGATTGCGGTATCCTTGCCCAAAGCTGGCACGCAAGAAACTATAATCGGCAAGTTGATAATTTAGTCCGGCACGGAAAACGGGACGGAAAGGAATGTGGCTTCCGAAGACTTGGGTATTGGCTTCCCGATAGTGCTTGTCAATCCGGTAATATTCGGCACGTACACCGGCAGATACGCTGAGGCGGTCCCAAAAACGTTGGTCGTATTGGAAAAAGGCGGCGACATTATCGCTTTGATGTACCTCTTTGTTTGCTCCTGTGAAAGTACGGATATGCTCGAAAGTCATTCCTGTTGTTATTTGGGCACCTCCTTCCCACTGCTTGTTGAACTGATAGTCTAAGTAGTAATCATAGTTTTTATCTGTTCGGGTAGGAGTCTGCTTTAGTTCCGGATTGAGTACGCCGGATAACCATGGTACGAGATCGCTAGGCAGTTTGCCATCCAGCAATCCGCCTAAATCAGATGGCAATCCATTGTTCATTACCCATGAAATGAGGTCACAATAATCGGCGGTAGTTGCATCGGGAAATATATTTCCCAAAGAGCCGAATGCACCGTCAATCAAATCATTCATATTATTGCTTCCCAGCCATTTCACCACTCCGGTAATCAAAGGTTGAAGGGCGGTGTAATCTCCTCCGGCAATGTTTTGTATGACTTGTGCGTCTGTACCCATATTACCTAGAATATCAGTGATGGATGCCGATTGTGTAGGGCGTACCATATTATCTGCACTATAATAAAAGCGTGCTTTTATTTTATGAGAGATTCCTTTTTCGGGATTGGTGAAATTAAAGAAAGGATCAATCCGGAATGTGTTGGACTCCCGTCCCATATTGGTGAAAGGTGAGGGGCGGTAGGCTTCGCCGGGTGAACGCCAAATAAAGAAATCTCCATAACTGTTGGATAGGAAATCTACATTAAATCCGTAGTTCATCACATTCATACCCATATCCGGCTGATGATAGGTAAGATTACCACCCATGCGGAAACGCTTGTTGTAACTTTGCTGACGATAGCCTTCATCGGTAAACAGATTCAGTCCGCCGCTTACATCAAAATTACCGATACGGCGTGAGTGGGTGAGGTCGAATCCTTCGTATAGAGGATTACGTACGCCGCTGAACAAACTATTGCGCAGTATGGGTTTTACGGGATATTTATCTTCTTTCCAAAATGATTTGTCACTCCATTGGTAGTCACTGTTGGCTGGGTCGCCATATATGCCTACATAAGCGCTGAGTTGAGTCTGTGGGGTTAGTCCCGGGCGTTCGGTACGGATATTGATAATGCCGTTCAGTGCTGAAGAACCGTATAGTACGCTGGATGCACCTTTGATTACTTCCACCTGGTGTACATTTTCCAAAGGGACACTGTTCCAGTTTATTACTCCGCTTTGTGGGGTGAGCACGCTCATTCCGTCTACCAGTACCTGGCTGCGGGCACCTACACTGTATGTCCATCCGCCACCACCCCGGATACTTGGTTGCTTGTCCACTATATCTACCCCCGGTATGGTTTGTAAAGTAGAAGTGATGTCAGTGGGGGCTTGACGAGCTATGTCACTGGCTTTAATCACATCCATGGAAACAGTTACATCGCTCAGTTTTTGTTCGAAGCGTCCGGCGGATACAACAACGTCTTCCAGCAGATTGGTACTCTCTTTCATATATACGTCTTTCTGTAGGATGTCGTTTTTATTAATGACGATAGGCATCTGTATATCTTCATATCCCACATAACTGAATATCAGGTCTGCTCCTCCTGCGGGTAAATGAATCTCGTAGGCACCATTCAAATCGGTGACTACCCCTTGAGTACCTTTCAACTTGTAGATGACAGAGGCTCCTGCCAGTGGTTCGTTGGTACTGGCATCATATACATGCCCTTTCAATATTTGGGCAGAAGAAGTAATGCAGAATAGTAGCGCAACGATAAGCGTTATTAGAATCTTCTTTTTCATAAGTCTGTTTTTTGTGAGTAACTATATCAGAACGGTTGCAAAGTACGTGAGTAATTATCATATTGTCAAGGTGTATTTTTATGAATTGATGCTATAAATTTAAGATTCTCTTCACTCTAAATGGTGAATAATCAAAAAAGTGTTATATTTGCTTCTATGAAAACAGAAATTTCAGATTGGAAAGTAATCCCATACGCTGAGGCTTGGAACCGGCAGACGGAATGGTTTGATGCACTGGTGCATGCCAAACAGGCAGGTGAGGAGTATGTGAATCATATCATACTTTGTGAGCATCCTCATGTCTATACATTGGGACGTAGTGGCAAAGAAGGTAATATGTTACTGGGTGAAGAACAGCTGCAAAAGATAGGGGCAACACTTTATCACATTGACCGCGGTGGAGATATAACCTATCATGGTCCCGGGCAGTTAGTCTGTTATCCTATCCTCAATCTCGAAGAATTCACCTTGGGACTGAAAGAGTACGTGCATCTGCTTGAAGAGGCGGTGATTCGTGTTTGTGCTTCATACGGCATCATTGCCGGACGTCTGGATAAAGCAACCGGTGTATGGCTGGAAGGTGATACATCCCGTGCTCGTAAAATCTGTGCAATCGGAGTTCGTAGCAGTCATTTCGTAACGATGCACGGTTTGGCTTTGAATGTGAATACCGATTTACGCTATTTCAGCTATATCAATCCTTGCGGATTCATTGATAAAGGCGTAACTTCCCTTGAAAAAGAATTGGGACACGCAGTACCCATGGAAGAGGTGAAAGAGCGTCTTTGCAAAGAGATAAATACATTGATTTTGCGATATTAATATCGTGTCAGCAAAGTATTAACTTCGTGTCTACATAATATTAATTTATTGTCATACACGAAGTTAATATCTTGTACCTTGTTACAAATCACTAATCACTAACCGCTAATCACTCTTTTCATGTCTTTTTCCTTTCCTTTGCCAGTATTGATATAATATACCCTCCTTTGCTGTTTATCTTTCCCCAATTGGTACTGTGGAATATTTTCCAGACATATCCTCCCAATCTTCCGTAGTCGGATAGTTTCAGGATCTTCTTTATCTCGTCTTTATCGGTGATTAATAGCTGTTGCAGTGTCAGCATGAGGCATTCCAGATTATGTGTATTCTTGTTGTAGGCATAGCCCGGAATATCCAAATCAGAATTCCCCGCCGTTCCTCCGTTCTCCTCTGGGGGAGTTAGAGAGGGAAGTGCTTTACTTTCATTTGCTTTACTTTCTTTGCTTTGTTCCGAATTGTATGCATTTTCAGAGAAAATGTCTACATGCTGCGGACAATTCTTTTGATTTTCTGCATTTGAAGGAGGTGTATCGGTTCCCGCTTCAGGCTGTTCGTTTTTCACTTTCAGTTCTTCC
>NZ_JASLER010000024.1 GCF_030151085.1 Bacteroides sp.
AGATGTTCTACCGACTGATCTTCGGGCGGACAACGCAAAGCATCCATCGCACGTTCCAGCTTACTATCGAGGTTCCAGGCATCGGTAGCATCAATGATGTCCTGCAATTCGCCTTGACGTGCGAAGAGCTTGTCCATCTTATCCTGATCTTCGTAATATTCGGGCAAACCGAACTTCTGGTTGATTTCTTCGTATTCGTTCAGGGCATCCACAATGGGCTGCACACCTTCCATAACGATCTCTTTCACAGTCTTGGTAGGGTCAAGATAGGGTTCCTGCGCCAAATATCCTACTGTATATCCCGGTGAAAACACCACTTCGCCCTGATAGGATTTATCTAACCCGGCGATAATCTTCAGCAGGGTTGATTTACCAGAACCGTTCAGACCGATGATGCCGATCTTCGCTCCATAGAAGAACGAGAGGTAGATGTTCTTTAACACCTGCTTGTTGTTCTGCGGAATGGTTTTATTTAACCCAACCATAGAAAAAATAATCTTCTTATCGTCTACTGTAGCCATATAAATGATTTAATGTATGAATAATGTGAACTTTCCGGGGGGATAGTTCATTATATAATATATACGTAATTTATAAAAATAATTTCAAGTAAAAACGAATTCTTAATAATGGCAGCAAAAGTACATGATTAATCGGTAATCACAAAGAAAATTGATACAATGTAATTTGTATGACAGGGTTTCCGCTACCAATCTACTACTTTTATGCCAGACCAAAAACAATTAATGCCTATGAAGGAACTACTTACACGACTGGAGGAACTGAACCGTACAGCCGAAATGGGAGGCGGAGAAGCCCGCATCGAGAAACAACATTCTGCCGGCAAACTCACCGCACGCGAGCGCATTGACCTGCTACTAGAAAAAGGATCATTCATCGAACTGGACAAGTTGGTAACACACCGTTGCACCGACTTTGGTATGGAAAAACAAAAGTATCAAGGCGATGGCGTTGTCACCGGCTATGGTATGATTGGCAAACGTTTAGTCTATGTATTTGCACAAGATTTTACTGTTTTCGGCGGTGCGCTTTCCGAAACTCATGCGAAGAAAATCTGCAAAGTGATGGATATGGCCATGCAAATGGGTGCCCCTATCATCGGTTTGAACGACTCGGGAGGTGCACGCATCCAGGAAGGTGTACGTTCATTGGCAGGATATGCTGAAATTTTTCTACGTAACTCACTGGCTTCGGGCGTTATTCCACAGATAAGCGCTATTATGGGTCCGTGCGCAGGTGGAGCAGTGTACTCACCTGCATTGACCGACTTCATCCTGATGGTAAAGGATTCGGGATATATGTTCATCACTGGCCCCGATGTTGTAAAGAGCGTTACCCAAGAAGAAGTTTCGAAAGATGAGCTTGGCGGTGTCGATGTGCATACCACCAAATCAGGCGTTGCCCATCTCGCTGCGGAAAACGACATCGAATGTATCAATTACATTCGGGAACTGATTTCCTATCTGCCGGGCAACAATATGGAGGAACCGCCTTTTGTAGCAACTACCGACTCTCCTACCCGCCTCACTCCGGAACTTACTCAATTGATTCCTACTAATCCAAATCAGCCATACGACATCAAAGAGATGATTCGTGCGGTAGCGGATGATAATAATTTCTTCGAATTACAGGAAGATTATGCCAAAAACATCGTCATCGGTTACATCCGCCTGAACGGAAAGACCATCGGCGTAGTGGCCGACCAACCGCTGGCACTGGCAGGCACACTGGACATCAATGCTTCCATCAAAGCAGCGCGTTTTGTACGTTTCTGCGATGCATTCAACATTCCTCTGCTCACGCTCGTAGACGTTCCGGGATTCCTTCCGGGCATTGACCAAGAGTACGGCGGCATCATTCGGAATGGCGCCAAACTACTGTATGCCTATTGCGAAGCAACTGTTCCTAAGGTCACAGTGATTACCCGCAAGGCTTACGGAGGAGCTTACTGCGTAATGAGTTCCAAACATATCCGTGGTGATGTAAATCTCGCCTTCCCCACTGCCGAAATTGCCGTAATGGGTCCGGACGGTGCGGTAAATATATTATTCCGCAAGGACATCGATGCCGCCAAAGACACCGATGCCAAACGGAAAGAAATGCAGGATGACTATCGGAGCAAGTTTGCCAACCCGTATCGTGCAGCCGAACTGGGATATATAGACGAGGTTATCGACCCTACTATCACCCGTCTGCACCTGATCAGGAGTTTCGAAATGCTTGCTAACAAACGGCAGTCGAATCCTCCGAAGAAACATTCCAATCTACCTTTATAATAATAGGAGGACTGAGTTATGATAAAGAAAATATTAGTTGCCAACCGAGGAGAAATAGCCATGCGCATCTTCCGCACCTGCCGGGTGATGAACATTGCTACGGTTGCCATTTATACACGTGTTGACCGTGGTGCCCTGCATGTGCGCTACGCCGAAGAAGCTTACTGCATCTCCGATTCACCCGAAGATACGTCCTATTTGAAACCTGAAAAGATTCTTGCCATCGCCAAGAAAATCGGTGCCGCCATCCATCCCGGCTACGGATTCTTGTCAGAGAATGCCGACTTTGCCCGTAGATGTGAAGAAGAAGGAGTAATATTTATCGGTCCGAATGCCGATATTATCGCCAAGATGGGCATCAAGACAGAGGCACGGAAAATCATGCGTGAAGCTGGATTGCCTATCGTTCCCGGTACAGAGAACCCTGTAAAAGGAATTGCAGAGGCCAAGAAAGTGGCTACCGAAGTAGGTTATCCAATCATGCTGAAAGCATTGGCTGGCGGAGGTGGAAAAGGTATGCGCTTGGTCCGTTCGGAACAAGATATCGAAGAAGCTCTCCGATTGTCACAATCTGAAGCCGGTAGTTCGTTTGGCAACGATGCTGTATATATCGAGAAGTATATCGAAAATCCACATCACATTGAAGTGCAAATTTTAGGTGATAAATATGGTAACGTTATCCATCTGCACGAGCGTGAATGCTCCATTCAACGCCGTAATCAGAAGGTTATAGAAGAGTCCCCGTCACCCTTCGTGAAAGACGAAACTCGCAAGAAAATGTTCAAAGTATCTGTGGAAGCCTGCAAAAAGATAGGTTATTACAGTGCCGGCACATTGGAATTCATGATGGACAAAGACCAGAACTTCTATTTCCTCGAAATGAATACCCGTCTGCAAGTGGAGCATCCTGTTACGGAAGAGTGTACCGGTGTCGACCTTGTACGTGATATGATTCTTGTGGCCGGTGGCAATCGTCTGCCTTATAAACAAGAAGATATTGAATTCCGGGGTGCTGCCATAGAGTGCCGCATCTATGCCGAAGATCCGGTAAACAACTTTATGCCTTCACCCGGTGTAATCACCGTACGCGAGGCTCCTGAAGGACGTAACGTCCGCCTGGATAGTGCCGCATACGCAGGCTTCGAAGTGTCACTACACTATGATCCGATGATTGCCAAACTATGTTGTTGGGGACGTAATCGAGATTCTGCAATATCCAGTATGGCACGTGCCTTGCGCGAATACAAGATTTTGGGTATCAAGACCACTATCCCCTTCCACCAACGTGTATTGAAGAATGAAGCATTTCTGAAAGGAAATTATGATACAACATTCATAGACACACGTTTTGACAAGGAGGATTTGAAACGCCGCCAGAACACCGATCCTACTGTAGCCGTTATAGCCGCTGCCCTGAAGCATTATGAGGAGGAGAAAGATGCTGCTTCCCGCGCCACAACTCTTCCTGTAGTGGGTGATTCTCTTTGGAAATATTATGGTAAGCTACAAATGACAGCCAATAATTATTAAATTAAAGGAGTTATTCAGGTAATAAAAGTTATTTTAATAATAAGAAGTTATTTTGATAACTCCCCAAAATGAATGCTTATGAATACAATATTAGCAACATATTACGCCAAAATACAGGATATTCCTGATACCGAGTATAAAGTTGAGATACTCGAAGATGGACCCATAAAGAAAGTAGCAGTCAATGGCCAAATTTATGAGGTGGATTATAATGTAGGTGGAGACTCTATCTACTCCATTATCATAAATAATCATTCGCACGGAGTACAAATATCCCCCATCTCCCACTCTGCCTACACCATCATGAACAAAGGAGATTTGTTTCAGATCGAGTTAAAAAGCGAACTGGAAAAGATTCATAACACCCGTAGTGGTTCCGATAAGCTGGGCCGCCAATTGATAGAATCTCCTATGCCAGGTGTAATCTTAAGGGTATACGTTAAGAAAGGTGATACTGTAAAACGTGGAGATCCATTGTGTGTACTGGTAGCTATGAAGATGGAAAATGAGATCCGAGCTGTTGCAGATGGTATAGTAAAGGAAATCTTCGTAGAAGAAAACACCAAAGTGGGATTGAATGACCGAATTATGATTGTTGAATAAAAAGAATCACGAATCAAAGTAGAAGATAGATCATTCCCAGCATTTTCATTCGTTCGTAAAACTTTGATATTCAATATATTCATTCAGTCGTAAAAAGGCTACACCCTTTACTCTATATGGCTACACCCTTTTTGTAATATGGTGTAGCCCTGTGGGGCAAAGGGTGTAGCCATATAAAACAAAAGGTATAAGGATATAAAATGAATCCTAGTTTCTTCATTATTTGTCCGCATTAATTCCCCATCGCCCTATTTATTTCCCAAAAAAAATCAATAATATTTCGCATTTTCAAAAAACATTCCTATCTTTGCACCCGCTTAACAGCAATAAAGGATTGATTCGCTAGCTCAGCAGGTAGAGCACAACACTTTTAATGTTGGGGTCTTGGGTTCGAGCCCCAAGCGGATCACTGAAAACAAAAGAAAAATCAAGCAAATCCCTGATAATCAAACATTATCGGGGATTTCTTTTTTCTAGCAGGTGGCAGAAAATAGCCGTTTCAAGCATATTATCGGTGGATAAATCGTGGGACTAAAATTTAGTTCAAAAAAGTCCCACAAATTTGCATCTTTCTCACTGATTCATAGTGTTTTGCATAGTACTACTTTGGAAGAGAATACATAGTTTTGTAACTCTAAAAACGATGTAAAAATGGCTCGTAAATCATTTTCTGTATTGTTCTTCATCAAGAAAGGCAAATTATTAAAGAACGGAGAAGCACCTGTGTGCATGAGAATTACCGTAAACGGCTGTATGGTAGATATTTCTATCAAAAGAAGCTGCCCTGTAAACTTATGGAATCAAGCAAAAGAAAATTCAAAAGGTAAAGACCGTATGTCGGTGGAACTGAACCACTACTTAGAAATCACACGTTCACGCATACACCAAATTTATAGAGAACTGGAAACTTCCGACAAGATTATCACTGTTGATCTTGTGAGAAAGTTGTTTTATGGTGTGGACGAAGATAACAAGACTTTATTGCAGGTATTCAGGGAACATAATGAGCAAAGCCGTAAGTTGATCGGCAAAGACTTTGTTAGTAAGACGGTACAAAGGTATGAAACCACTACCCGATATTTGGAGGAATTCATCAAGAAGGAATATCAGTTGTCGGATATTGCCCTGAATAATTTAGAAGCGAACTTCATTTCTAAGTTTGACGCTTTCTTGAAAATTGAAAAGGGTTGTGCGCAGAACTCTGCTATCACCCGATTAAAGAACTTGAAAAAGATTATCCGTGTAGCTTTGGAAAACGATTGGATAAAGAAAGATCCATTTGCCTACTATCGTTTCAAACTGGAAGATACTGATCCCGAATTCCTAACGATGGACGAGATTAAAATCATTCTTGCCAAAGAGTTCACGATTAAGCGGATAGAACAAGTAAGGGATATTTTTGTCTTTTGCATTTTTACCGGATTGGCGTTCAGTGATGTGAAAGATTTATCTCCTGAACACTTAGTAAAAGACAATAAAGGAGAACTTTGGATAAGGAAGAACCGCCAAAAGACGAAAATTATGTGTAATATTCCTGTGTTACCTGTGGCTGCTTCTATTCTTGACAAGTATAAAAATGTAGCAGAATGTACCGGAAAACTTTTACCTGTATTATGTAATCAGCGCATGAATAGCTATCTTAAAGAAATTGCCGATGTGTGCGGAATTCATAAGAATTTGAGCACACACACCGCCAGACATAGCTATGCCACAAGCATTTGCCTAGCGAATGGCGTAAGCATGGAGAACGTAGCCAAGATGTTAGGTCATGCCGATACCAGCGTAACAAAACACTATGCACGGGTACTGGATCAGAATATTCTAAAGGATATGCAGAAAGTAAATAGCTGCTTGTCAGAGTTGGCTATATAATAAAGGTAGTAGCCAATACAGAAAAAGGATTGGGAAGAATGAATTTCATTTTCTCAATCCTTTTCTTTTGAAGTAAGTTTTCCAGAACTCAATATGAAGCATTGACAAAGGTAAGTTCCGTATTTAGCCTGTTCAAGTCCAAGCCTTCGGTTTAGATAAAAATCTTCCTCTCATTGCATTTCGAGCGTATTTTTATCTAAAGACTTGCACAGACTAAATACTTCACTGGAAAAGTCAATGATTCAAATTAAATTCCGAAAAACAATGTTTTCGAGGGTAGCAGGTTATTCTTTCCAACTTTCAAAGTAGTGCCTTTGGAGCAGCTTATCAATATCACTTTGGCGGTAGATAATCTTTCCTTTTATCTGGATAAAGGGGATTAGCCCTGTATCTCGCCATTCTTGCAGGGTTCGCAAACTGACATTCAGTTTTTTAGAAACCTCATGATTGGAAAGAAAACGCTCTCCGTTCAGATGGGGCTTATAGTGTTTGACAATAGATTCAATACCGTTCAGCATTGAATCGAGCGAAGAAATAAATTCTTTGACTTGTGGGGTATCTTTATTTATTAGTTCCATGATTGAAAGATTGTTTTATTGAAAGATTGATTTCAAGATTGCTAGATGGCTAATCAATTAGATAATTAACTGGTTGATTGATTAGTTACGCAGATAGTCACCCAGTGACGAAAGGCTAAGTACATCTTTTCCCGGATCATAATCTATATAGAGCCATTTGGATGCAGCGGTAATAAAATACTGGCTACCATCTTGCTGTATCTCATAAGTAGCAGGAGAAGCCTGTTTAGTAGTTTCTGATACATATATGATAGAGAGAAGATAATCTTTGTCGTTCCGGTAGATGATAACCGTAGGATTCAGATTAACACTTTCCCATGTGCCGACAATGGAAAACAGGTTGAAGGAAGGATAATCTCCTTTAGTTCTTTTCATAGGGCATGATTTGGTTGGATGATTGATTCTGTGTTTCGCTGTCCGCAATAATTCTTTCAATATCGGAAGACTTATA
>NZ_JASLER010000044.1 GCF_030151085.1 Bacteroides sp.
CCTGTAGTACAAATGGGTACTGTAGAAGATGAGGAAAAGCCCCGTTTTGCACAGATGACCAAAGATTTGTCCCTCGAAACCATCACATTGGAAGAAGCACTGGAACTCTTCAAGCTTCCACGTACTCTTGGCACGTATGAGGACAAAACCGTAACTGTAGGTAGTGGACGTTTCGGACTGTTCATACAACACAACGGTTTGTATGCTTCATTACCCAAAACAGCAGACCCGATGACTATCACTCTGGAAGAAGCCATCGAACTGATCAAGAACAAACAAGAAGCTGCCGCCCAAAGACACCTTAAGAAATTTGAGGAAGATCCTGATCTTGAAATCATGAACGGACGTTACGGCCCATATATCTCTTATAAAGGAAGCAACTACAAAATCCCCAAGGACATCGTTCCACAAGATTTGAGTTTGACTGCCTGCAAAGAGATTGTCAGACTTCAAGAGGAAAAGGAACCGGGCAAGACTAAACGTGCCGCCAAGACACCGAAAGCCAAGCCTGCTACCAAGCCCAAAGCTACTAAAGCAGATAAAGCCACCACGAAACCTAAAGCAACCAAAACAGCAGCTAAAACTAAAACTTCGACTACGGCTAAAGCAACAGCTAAAACCGCTAAGAAGAAATAAATTAATAGAACAAGATCATAGTTCCCCCTTTCTTGAATATCCATTTAAGAAAGGGGGAATTCTATTTTCTATCTCCTCATCCCTAGAAAACAGTGCTTATTTTCAAGTAATAAACCAGATTTATCGATTATTCCCCCCTTAAAAAGCAGTTATTTCTTTTTCATATCAAAAGTATATATATATTTGTAATAATTTCAATTACGCAAACAAACAAAAATAGAATGGGAATCTTCATGAGCAAATTATTCTTTACCAAAAGTACATTTGTTTCCCTGTCTTTCGTCCTTGCACTTACCAGCTGCATGGAGAAAGATTTATACCAAGGAGGCAAAAACGAACCTCTAAACCCAACAGAGGTATTTGATTTCAGTTTGACGAAACAAGTTAAATTGAGTGTTAACTATGGCTTCACAAACGATTACTACATTATCTTCGAACTATACGATCAGAATCCAATGATTGAACAAGAAGATTCGTGGATAAAGAATGAAGAGCTTAAACCCGTTTATACTGCCCCAACCGATAAAAAGGGTCAATATTCGGGTACTATAACTCTGCCGTCGGATATCACGGAAGTATGGCTTTATAGTGAATACTTGGGAGTAGTTTCTCCAGTGAAACTGACTATAGCCAATGGTCAAATAAGCTTTAATCAGAACGACTATATCGCGTCCTTACAGACTCGCACCAGAGGAATAACCAACGGTGGTTACAAATATGATAATGTAGGAGATATTATGCCCGGAGTGGATTGGGATGTCTACGGATTGCCATCCAATATTGAACCGACATTAAGTATGCCTCCAGCAGATATATTGTATAGCATTCAGGACACATATAACGGCGCAAAAAATAAGTTTATAACAGAAGTCCATCCGGAATGGTGTAACAATACTAACACTTCCGAAATAAAAATCATAAAAGATACAGAGATCAGTCTTGTATTCATAAACAGTGGAGCCAGTTGGAATAATACCGTAGGTTATTTTACATATCCTTCCGGTACGATTCCTACAGAAAAAACAATAAAGAGAATTATTGCTTTTCCCAATATATCTCCTATCAGCAAAATCAATAATGGAGTTCGTGCCGGAGCTATGATTTGCGGTCATGAAGTAAAGCTTAAATATTGGGATGGAGAGCAATTCAAAGATAAATTTCCTTCAGGTGTAAGTATAGGATGGTATCTGGAAGGGAACTCATTTAATAAAGGTAACATCTCAAAACAAGGATACGCCCCCACCCGCTATTCATATGGTACCATGAATGGAGAGGATGGTAGACAGCGTGTAGTAGCATTGAGACATGCCGAATCAGATCAACTCGTTGCAATTGGTTTCGAAGATAGTGAAGATTTCAACTATACTGATGCTACGTTCTACGTAAAGGTAGCAGAATCTGGAGCTATCTCCGCAGACATCCCCTCATTGCCTCCGGTCGATCCCCCTAAGAATGTAACAAGTACTACTATAGGAACGTTGGCTTTCGAAGATCAATGGCCTCTGCAAGGTGATTACGATATGAATGATGTGATAGTGGAATATAATTCTACTCTCTACAAAAACGCAGTAAGCAATAAAATCTACAAGATAGTAGATGAGTTTACTCCTGTACATAGTGGAGGAATTTATACTTGTGGATTCGGTTATCAGTTAAGCAACGTCGAGTCGAGCAGAGTAACTAAGATCGAAGTTTCAGGTTCAACCAGTTGGAAAGTTGAAACCGATCAAGCTCATCCAACCATAATCTTATTTGATAATCTAAAAAGTGTGCTAGAAAAGAAAATCACCGTCACGATTGAATTATCAGATGTAATAGAGAGCCAGGTAACACCTCCTTATAACCCGTTTATCTTTGTCAACGACAGAAGCAAAGAAGTGCATTTAGTGAACTATCCACCCACCGAAAAGGCCAATATGGAGCTTTTCAATACAGAAGATGATGTATCGAATGTTTCTGCCGGAGTTTATTATATTGCACGCTATCAAGACGATGTAGAGCTTATGCCGTACTGCATCAATCTTCCGGTTCTTAACTTCAAATACTCTGACGAAAGTGTGAAGATTTATGAGACCTATCCCAAATTTATAGAATGGGTAAAGTCTAAAGGGCAAAAAGCAACTGACTGGTATAAGAAGTGACACAAAGATCATTAATCACGATTTGACATTCTGACACTTTGTATTTCCTAATCACAAATGGCTGCACTTTTCGAACCAGACTTAGAGTTGGTAACGAAAAGCGCATCCACTTTTAGTATCAATCACACTATCAGTACAATATCAAAATACTTACATCCCTAATAATTCACTAATGCGCCTCAAATACTTCTCTTTCTCGTTCCCCGTAATGAAACGATAGGCTTCTCGGTGCCGAACAAAGTGTTTCCCGTAGTGAAACTAACTTTATGCTACACCATATTAACTTATTGCATACACGAAGTTAATAGATTCATCGCATGATATTAACTATTTATTCGAATTTTCTGTATAATATCCGTATATTACAAAATTTAAACGCATGTTTATTCTTAGGAATATGCATTCTTTTTCTATTTCACGCTTTTAGCGGAAAGTAGGAGTTAGTAATATCTCAGAAATACGATCAATAAGCTATACTTTTTTAAGAAATTATTATCTAATCGAATAATTAGACATCATCAATCTAGAAATCCGCTCATAAAATAAAATCAGTACAAAAACCACACAACTTTATTTTATTATCAAAACAATAGTATGCAACTTTGCAAAAGAAATACATGTAAAATGATTTTCGCTCCAATAATCTTGTTATACAAACAAGAATATCATATATTTGATGTATAGAAAGCAGCATTCATAACACCGGAATATTGAAATGCTATGAAATAAACTTTATTATGAAAATGATAAAATCCACATTAGCTATCTTGATACCATTATGTCTCTATGCGTGTGGCAACAAACCTTACCCCAATACAATGCAGGTAGTAGATACACTGGTTTACAACAATCCAGATAGCGCCATCGCATTACTGGAGCATATAGAGGACAGCATAACTTCCGAACCCGAAGCAACACAAATGTACTATTGGTTACTGACCATCAAAGCCAAAGACAAAGCATATGTTGTGCATTCTTCAGATAGCCTTATTCTGAAGGCTTTACACTATTATGAAGATAAAGAAGATGAAAAACATTTGCCTGAGGCTTACTATTATGCAGGGCGGGTATATAGTGATCTAGGAGATGCACCGCAGGCACTGGATTATTATCAAAAAGCTGCTGAATTATTAGAAGAGAGTACCAATTATCGACTAAAAGAAGTACTCTATAGCCAAATGGGTGATTTGTTTTTTTTCCAAGATGTATATGATAAAGCTATGAAAGCATACAAAAAAAGTTACTATTATGATAAAGTATATACCAAAGATAAAGAGGGTATTGTAGTCAATCTATGTAATATTGGATCTGTTTTCAATTTTTCAAACAATACAGACAGCGCCATGTTTTATTATCAAAAAGCCAATCAAATAGCGAAAGAGAGCGGAAAAAAGAGGCTCATTGATAAGGCGCAAAGTTCTTTAATTGATTTATTCACTCAACTTAAGCAATACGATTCAGCAAGAATTGCATTACAAACATTGAGTGTCTCCGAGCCACACACACAAATAGCCTATAATTCAATTGTTGCAGATTTATTCCTCCAAACAGAAAATTTAGATTCAGCTAAATACTATTATGAAAAACTACTAAAAATTAATGATGTATATGCTCAACAAGGTGCGCATTGGGGGTTGGCAGAAATTGCGCAAAAGCACTTTGATTGCCAATCTACTTTGAAGCATATAAGCCTATACAACATGTGGACGGATTCCATCAGAAAAATTACTGATAGCGAAACTATTCGAAAAGCACAATCACTCTATAACTATCAACTACGTGAAAAGGAAAATCTCCAACTAAAGATGAATAATGCTCTACAAAGACAGTTGATCAATTATAGTATACTTGCAATTCTCATTCTAATATTATATTTTGCAGCACACCTACAATATAGCAAGCGCAAAAAACTTCAATTAACAATGAAATTAGAGAAACTAGAGAAGTTAAAAGAAGAACAGTATCGCAAAAGTAGTCAATTCATCGAGGAAAACAATCAGAAAATAGAAGAGTTAGAAAGAGCCTTGCAAGAAAGCGATTCTCATAATGACGACATGCAAAGATTATTACAGGAACAAAAAGAAAGAATTATTCTCTTGAATAGCCATATAGTAACAGATATAAAAGCACAGTCTTTAGAAGATTATAGCAGTACTATCAAAATTTCAATAGAAGAAGTTGATGCTAATGAAGTTATTAAAAATACAATTTCATCTACAAATGACTTTGCAACTAACTTTAGTTTTGATAAGACTCTTGGGAAAACTCTGAAATTAGGAGCACAATTTGGTGCTAGTACTAAAAATAGTAAAACTGTCAGTTTTGAGAAAACAACGACTTTAGGTAATGATGAATTAGGTGAGATAGTCGTCAATTTTGGAGATATAGTACTAGCTGATACAACAAATACAATACGCGAATGGTCTTCACACTATCAGCGTCCAAATAGACTTCTCACCTATCCCAATTTCTCATCACAGTATTATACAGGATGGTATAGATTATATATTGCCCCTGGTCCAATAAATTAGATATTATGAGTCGACATCGTTATACAAGTGCTATTCTTTTATTATTCTCTCTATTCTGCTATAATTGCAACAATGACAGCAGCAATATAATAGATCAAAAATCTGCTAATATCGTTGTGCTATATGAGGATCAAGAGGGCTTACACACAGATTATGGAGCCAAAATATTTATATACTATGGAATATATTCGATGGATATAACAGAATTTACTTATTCACCAAATGGAGTTTTAGTTTATGGAAATAAAGAAATCATTCCTAATATTCAAGCTATCGTTCAAGAAGAGAATACACTTATAAAAGTTAGCAATACAGAAAAAGTAACTATCATAATTGAAAGTTATAATTTCAAAGAAAGAACTACTATCGATAGTTTTTCTCCCAATAATATGCCTATAAAAATGAAAGTAATATTTGAAGATCAGCAATACCTATTAAAATAAATAGCATTTAAGATCAGTCATTTATCTACAAGACACATTCTTTATGTAGTTAAATCTAGATCATGAAAACCCAATAATAAAGGCTATTCTTGATTATAATATTCAAGAATAGCCTTATTTAATATCTTATAGATACTTTGATTACATTCTATCGGGCACTTCAATGCCAAGCAGTCCCATACCTAAACGTACCACTTTCGCTACATTCTCTGATAAAGCAAGACGGAATACTTTCACAGCCTCGTTCTCTTCACGCAAAATGCTAAAGTCATGATAGAACTGATTGTATTCTTTCACGAGATCATACGTATAGTTTGCAATACCCGAAGGACTATAATCCTCACCAGCTTGTTTCACTACAGCAGCAAAATCAGCAACCATTTGGATCAAACCTTCTTCTTTCTCACTCAGTTCAATGCCGATAGGCAATTCTGCAGGAATTATAATACCCGCTTCCTTCGCCTTACGAAGAACAGATTGAATACGTGCGTATGTATATTGAATAAATGGACCTGTATTACCGTTAAAGTCGATAGATTCCTTAGGATTGAAAGTCATGTTCTTGCGAGCATCTACCTTCAAAATGAAATACTTCAAAGCACCAAGTCCTACGATACGAGCAATATTATCGGCTTCTTCTTTCGTCAAACCATCCAGTTTTCCCAATTCGTCGGAGGTTTCTTTGGCAGTACTAATCATCTCCGTCATCAAGTCATCGGCATCTACTACCGTACCTTCACGACTCTTCATCTTACCTTCGGGAAGTTCCACCATACCGTACGAGAAGTGTACTAATCCTTTACCCCATTCAAAGCCTAGCTTATCCAACAGTATAGAAAGTACTTGGAAGTGATAATTTTGTTCGTTACCAACGACATAAATCATCTTATCAATCGGAAAATCAGCAAAACGCAGTTTGGCAGTGCCAATATCCTGTGTCATATAAACAGATGTACCGTCGGCACGGAGAAGAAGTTTATGGTCCAATCCTTCGCCGGTAAGATCTGCCCATACGGAACCGTCTTCCTTTTTGTAGAAGAAACCTTTTTCCAGACCTTCCATTACTTTCTCTTTACCTTCAAGATAAGTTTCTGATTCGTAATATATCTTGTCGAAAGTAACTCCCATCATGCGATATGTTTCATCGAAACCGGCATATACCCAATCGTTCATCTTCTTCCAAAGAGCACGAATTTCAGGGTCGTTGGCTTCCCATTTCACGAGCATTTCGCGAGCTTCTTTCATTAAAGTAGATTCTGATTCGGCTTTAGCTTTGGCTTCTTCTTCATTCATGCCTTCGCTCTGATATCTTGCCATCAACTCTTTAAGTTCCGCTTTGTAATGCTTATCGAAAGCTACATAATAATCACCGATCAAATGGTCACCTTTCTTTCCGGAAGTCTCTGGTGTTTCACCGTTACCGTACTTCTGCCATGCCAACATGGATTTACAGATGTGGATACCACGGTCGTTTACAATGTTGGTCTTTACCACTTTGTTACCATTTGCCTGCATGATATTTGCCAATGCACCACCTAAAAGGTTGTTACGCACATGTCCTAAGTGGAGCGGCTTGTTGGTGTTAGGAGATGAATATTCAATCATTACCAACGGAGAATTGTCAGTAGCAGTCACAATTCCGTATTGCTTGTCAGCGTGAATGCCATTCAGCAATTCAATCCAAGCAGAAGAAGCAATCGTAAGATTCAGGAAACCCTTGATAACATTGAATGCTGATACTGACGGATCATTTGCCAGCAAGTATTCACCAATCTCTTGTGCAGTTTGTTCCGGTCCTTTCTTCGACATACGCAGAAAAGGGAAAACAACCAAAGTAAGGTGTCCCTCAAATTCTTTCTTCGTTTTTTGTAGCTGCACCTGTGCGGCAGGAACGTCTTGTCCGTACAGTGCTTTCAGTCCGCTAATGACGGACGTCACCAGTTTTTGTTCTATATTCATGATTTAAATGTATTTTCCGACTGCAAAGATAATGCAAACCGAGAGCAGAATAAAATGAACGTGTTCATTTTTTATGCAAAGGTGCAGCTTATCTTCGCTTTTCGAGCAAAGATAATGCAAACCGAGAGAAGTTACATCAATCTATATTAAATAAAAAAGGAGACGCTTTCAGTGCCTCCTTCTCTGTTTCATAAACTTGAGTATCCTTTACGCGCTTATTCAGCTTTCAATTCTGCTCCTGCTTTAAACTTAACCACCTTCTTTGCCGCAATTTCGATAGGTTTCTTGGTAGAAGGGTTAATGCCCATACGTGATGCTCTTTCTGCTACAGCGAAAGTTCCAAAGCCAACTAATGCAACCTTGTCACCGGCTTTCATAGCCTTACTTACAGATGCAATAAATGCATTCAATGCTTTCTGAGAATCTGCCTTTGACAAGCCCGATTCAGCAGCCATAGCGCTAATGAGTTCTGCTTTATTCATAATGCTCAATTGATTAATTAATATGTTACACAAAAGATATCTTCATATTTCATCACAAACCCTCACAAAAATAGAGCAATATTTCTGAATATCAAATAAAAACATTAAAAAAAGATGGGAAAATAGCGAAAAAGAAACAATAGACTAGGCTTTTTCTGTTATAGAACAGAATTTATTCGTATTTTTGCCAAGCAAAGCTAATAAAATGCTTCATTGAATTGAACGAAATAACAGATTATGAATACTATACCAACCGTTACCAAAAACCTACTAATCATTAACGTACTGATGTTTCTCGGTACGCTCGTCGCTCAACGCTACGGAATAGATCTTGCTGATTATCTAGGATTACATTTCTTCCTTTCCGATCAGTTTAATGTAGCTCAGCTTATCACATACATGTTCATGCATGCCGGATTTACCCACATATTTTTTAATATGTTTGCAGTATGGATGTTCGGACGTATTCTCGAACAAGTGTGGGGACCGAAACGTTTCTTATTTTATTACTTAGTGTGCGGTATAGGTGCCGGTCTTATACAGGAACTTGTGCAATACATCCATTACGAAACAGTGCTTTCGGCATACGATAGTGTCAATACAGGATATTCCGTTATCCCTATGAAGGAATACCTCAACATGATGACTACTGTAGGCGCTTCGGGTGCAGTATACGCTATTCTGTTGGCATTCGGTATGTTATTTCCTAACCAACAGATGTTCATCTTCCCGCTGCCGGTTCCTATCAAGGCAAAATATTTCGTAATCGGATATGCCGCAATCGAACTGTATTCAGGATTTGCTAATAGTGCCGGCGATAACGTAGCACACTTTGCACACTTAGGTGGTATGATATTCGGTTTCTTCCTGATAATGTATTGGAGAAAAAAGAACAAAAGAAATGGCTATTATAACTGATTTGAAAGAAACGTTCCGCAGAGGGAACATATACATTCAACTGATTTACATCAACGCGGGAGTATTTATCCTCACCACGTTGCTGGAAGTCATGCTGCAACTTTTTAACCGTAGTTTGGAAGGTGCATTCGAGTGGCTGGAACTGCCTGCATCGCTCACGCGGTTTATTATTCAGCCGTGGTCATTACTAACCTACATGTTTATGCATGCCGGATTGATGCATATTCTTTTTAATATGCTTTGGCTCTATTGGTTTGGTGCACTGTTCCTGAATTTCTTCTCGGCGAAACATCTGCGAGGTTTATATATTCTAGGAGGTATTTGTGGCGGTTTGCTCTACATGGCAGCTTATAACATTTTCCCCTATTTCAGTCCGATGATAGACTATTCGTTCATGCTAGGTGCTTCGGCCTCGGTACTTGCCATTGTTGCCGCTACCGCTTATCGTGAACCAAATTATCCGATTCGTTTGCTTCTCTTCGGAACCGTTCGACTGAAATATCTGGCATTGATAGTAATAGGTACGGATTTACTGTTTATTACTTCCAGCAATGCCGGTGGGCATATAGCTCACCTTGGCGGCGCACTTGCAGGACTTTGGTTTGCTGCCGGGCTCAGTAAGGGTACCGACATCACATCCTGGATTAATAAAATCCTGGATGTCATTGTTTCCCTGTTCAGTTTCAAGCCTCGCAAGCCAAAGATGAAGGTACATTATGGTACCAACAGACAAAAAGATTACGATTATAACACCCGGAAAAAAGTTCAATCCGAAGAAATAGACCGTATTCTCGACAAATTGAAGAAGTCAGGATATGAAAGCCTGACATCTGATGAAAAGAAAAGCTTGTTTGATGCGAGCAAACGTTAAATCAATTAAATAAGTGAAGCATTTCGGCGATTTTGTCGCTTTCCTCATTCTGGCGGTCAATGCTCTGTTTACGGGGCTGTTACTATTTACCGCATATAGTCCGCACATCCAACCGGTGACGCATCCGGTTCTTTCGTGCCTGGGGTTGACGTTTCCCATTTTTCTGGTGATAAACGGATGCTTTCTTCTATTCTGGTTGGTGATTCAACGATACAAATCCGCATTATTACCCTTATTGGGCTTCCTGTTGTGCAATTCGCAGATACGAACTTACCTGCCCATCAATTTCCGTACAGACAATTTGCCTGAAGAAAGCATCAAGTTGCTTTCGTATAATATCATGGGATTTGACGGCGCCACCAAGAAAGATGGAAAAAATCCTATCCTGACTTATCTGAAAGAAAGCAATGCCGATATTCTTTGTTTGCAGGAATATTCCACAGTCGAATCAGGTCGCCACCTTTCACAAAAAGACGTGGAGCGGGAACTGGAAGCATATCCCCATCATCGCATCAATACAGTAGGCCGTGGCAAGGGGCGCACCAATAAGATAGCTTGCTATTCCAAATATCCTATTCTCTCAACTCATGTATTAGATTATCCGAGTGAGTACAATGGTTCCGTTATATACGAGGTTAAGATAGGTAAAGATACCATCACCCTTATCAACAATCATTTGGAGTCGAACAAACTAACAAAAGCCGACAAAGTGGTGTATGAAGCTATGCTGAAAGCTCCCGAAAAAGAAAAAGTAAAAAGCGGCTTGCGTTTATTGATCCGAAAACTAGCGGAGGCTTCTGCCATACGAGCTCCACAGGCTGACAGTATCGCCAATGACATAGCTTCTTCCCCGCATCCATATATCATTGTTTGCGGCGACTTTAACGACACTCCCATTTCTTATGCACATCAGACCATCGCACAAGATTTGAATGACGCATTCACTCAATCAGGACGCGGTTTAGGTGTCTCTTACAACCAGAATAAATTCTATTTCCGGATAGACAATATATTGATAAGTAAAAACCTGCAATCATATAATTGCACCGTAGACCGTTCGATAAACGAGTCCGATCATTATCCTATATGGTGTTACATCTCGAAAAAGGAGAATTAAGAAATAAGACTAAATATTTAATACTGAAAAACGATGTTTAAGAAAAGTATTCTAATCTTAGCTGCATGCTGTATGATGTACTCTTGTGCTACTAAAACGGAAAGCAATCCGTTCTTTACCGAGTTCCAAACTCCGAATGGTGTTCCTCCTTTCGATAAAATCAAACTGGAACACTATGAGCCTGCATACCTAAAAGGTATGGAAGAGCAAAACGCCAATATCCAGGCAATTATCGACAATGCCGAAGCTCCCACATTCGAGAATGTGATCGTGGCTTACGACAACAGTTCTCCTATGCTGAATCGTGTTAAAGGAGTATTCGGCAACATGACAGAAGCCGAAACGACGGAGGAACTGACCGAACTTTCCAAAAAGCTGGCTCCGATGTCAACCGAACATGAGGACAATATTTACCTCAACCAGAACTTATTCAAGAAGATAAGCGCCGTTTATGAACAAAAAGATGCCCTGGGACTAACAACCGAACAGGCAAGACTGCTGGACAAGACCTACAAAGGTTTTGTCCGTTCCGGTGCCAACCTGCCCGCAGACAAGCAAGCCCGCCTGCGCGAAATCAACAAGCAACTTTCTACCTTGAGCGTTACCTTCACCAACAATACTTTGAACGAGAATAACGCCTTCAAGCTCTTCGTAGATAAGAAAGAAGACCTTGCCGGACTACCCGAATGGTTCTGCCAAAGTGCTGCCGAAGAAGCCAAAGCCGATGGACAAGAAGGCAAATGGCTGTTTACGTTGCACAACGCCAGTCGCCTCCCCTTCCTGCAATATTCCGCCAACCGCCCGTTGCGTGAAAAGATGTACAAAGCATACATCAACCGTGGCAACAACAACGATAAAAACGATAACAAGAAGGTTCTGACCGAAATCATCAGCCTCCGCCTTGAAAAGGCTCAATTACTGGGCTTCGACTGCTACTCCAACTTCGAGCTGGACACCAAGATGGCAAAGAATTCCGCCACAGTAATGGACTTTTTGAACAACCTCTGGAATTACGCCCTGCCTAAAGCCAAAGCCGAAGCTGCCGAACTTCAAAAGGTAATGGATAAAGAGGGTAAAGGTGAGAAACTGGAAGCATGGGATTGGTGGTATTACACCGAGAAACTGCGCAAAGAAAAATACAACCTCGAAGAAGAAGATATCAAGCCCTACTTCAAACTGGAGAATGTGCGCGAAGGTGCTTTTGCCGTTGCCAACAAGTTGTACGGTATCACTCTGACCAAACTGAACGGTATTCCCGTTTATCATCCCGATGTAGAAGTGTTCGAAGTAAAAGCTGCCGACGGTTCACAACTCGGTATCTTCTACGTTGATTACTTCCCCCGTCCCGGAAAGAGTGGCGGTGCATGGATGAGCAACTATCGTGAGCAAAGCGGAGACATCCGCCCGTTGGTATGCAACGTATGCAGCTTCACTAAACCCGTAGGCGACACTCCTTCGTTGCTGACCATCGACGAAGTAGAAACCTTGTTCCACGAATTCGGTCACGGTCTGCATGGTTTACTGACTCAATGCCAGTACAAAGGTACTTCCGGCACCAACGTGGTACGTGACTTTGTAGAGCTGCCTTCACAGATCAACGAACACTGGGCTACCGAGCCTGAAGTATTGAAGATGTACGCCAAACATTATAAAACCGGCGAAGTTATCCCCGACAGCCTTATCGAAAAGATTCTGAATCAGAAGACCTTCAACCAAGGCTTCATGACTACCGAACTGCTTGCCGCCGCTATCCTTGACATGAACCTGCATAACCTGACAAGTACCGAAGGACTCGACGTAGTGGCATACGAGAAAGAAGCCATGGATAAGCTCGGCCTTATTCCCGAAATAGCTCCACGCTATCGCACCACCTACTTCAATCACATTATCGGAGGTTATGAAGCAGGTTACTATAGCTACCTTTGGGCAAACGTTCTGGATAATGACGCCTTCGAAGCTTTCAAGGAACATGGCATCTTCGACAAGCAGACCGCCGACCTTTTCCGTCAGAATGTTTTGGAGAAAGGAGACAGTGAAGACCCAATGACGCTCTACAAGAACTTCAGAGGTGCTGAGCCTCAATTAGACCCGATGTTAAAAAATCGCGGTATGAAGTAAGATTTGTGAAAAAAAAGCTATATTTGCAGCCTTATATACGACAGAAATCAATTATAAAAGTAATCATAATAAACTAAAGTAACATGCAAAACAAAGGATTTGTAAGGATTTTTGCGGTATTGCTCACACTGGTGTGTGTGTTCTATCTCTCCTTCTCTTTTGTGACTCGCCACTATACAAGTAAGGCAAAAGAGTTCGCAAAAGGCGATGTGAAAGTGGAGCAAGACTACCTTGATTCTCTATCAAATGAGAAAGTGTGGTTCGGCAATTGGACGCTGAAACAATGTCGCGAAATGGAAATCAGTTTAGGTTTGGACTTAAAGGGTGGTATGAACGTTATCCTTGAAGTTTCCGTACCCGATGTTATCAAAGCATTGGCGGACAACAAATCTGACGAAGCATTCAATCAAGCATTGGCAAACGCCGCAAAACAGGCAACCATGAGTCAGGAAGACGTCATCACCCTGTTTGTGAAGGAGTATCATAAACTCGCTCCGGGTGCCAGTCTCGCCGAATTGTTTGCAACTCAACAATTAAAAGACAAAGTAAACCAAAAAACGTCTGACGCAGAAGTTGAAAAAGTACTGCGCGAAGAAGTGAAAGCTGCCGTTGCCAACTCATACAATGTACTTCGTACTCGTATCGACCGTTTTGGTGTAGTTCAGCCTAACATCCAGAGTCTGGAAGACAAGATGGGGCGTATCATGGTAGAACTTCCGGGTATCAAAGAACCTGAACGTGTAAGAAAATTGCTACAAGGTTCTGCTAACTTGGAATTCTGGGAAACATACACAGCTAAGGATGTTGTTCCGTATTTGCAATCGGCTGATGCTAAGTTGCGTGCAATTCTTTCTAACGAAACGCCAGCTAACAGCACAGACAGCACAGCAGTAGACAGTGCTGCAGTTGCCGCTCCTGCCATAGCTAAAACAACCAGCACAGCTGATAGCCTTGCTGCTGCCTTGAAGGGTGAAACCAAAGCACAAGCAGCTGACCTTGCACAAATCAAGAAGGAACATCCTTTGTTGGCTATGTTGCAAGTTAACCCAAGTGGACAAGGTCCGGTAGCTGCTTATGCTAACTATAAGGATACAGCAGAGATCAACAAATACCTCTCCATGCCGGAAGTACAAGCTGAAATGCCTAAAGACCTGCGTCTGAAGTGGGGTGTTTCTGCTTTTGAAAACGATCCTAAGGCTCAGACTTTCGAACTTTATGCTATCAAGTCTACCGAACGCAACGGTAAAGCTCCGCTGGAAGGTGATGTAGTAGTAAATGCAAAAGATGAATTCGACCACTTCGGTAAACCTGCCGTAAGTATGTCAATGAACAGCGACGGTGCACGCCGTTGGGCTCAATTGACTAAACAGAACATCGGTAAGAGCATCGCTATCGTATTGGATGGTTATGTATATTCTGCACCGAATGTAAATCAGGAAATCACCGGTGGTAACTCACAAATTACGGGTCACTTTACTCCTGAACAAGCAAAGGACTTAGCTAACGTATTGAAATCTGGTAAGATGCCGGCTCCTGCCCACATCGTACAGGAAGATATCGTAGGTCCGTCTTTGGGACAAGCCTCTATTAACGCCGGTATGTTCTCATTTGTTGTAGCTCTTGTTATGGTAATGGCATTTATGTGCTTCCTCTACGGATTTATTCCGGGTATGGTTGCCAACGGTGCGTTATTCATGAACTTCTTCTTCACAATGGGTATTCTTTCATCCTTCCAGGCTGCATTGACCATGTCCGGTATCGCCGGTATCGTGTTGTCACTGGGTATTGCGGTGGATGCCAACGTATTGATTTACGAACGTACCAAAGAAGAACTTCGTGCCGGCAAGGGTGTGAAGAAAGCATTATCCGACGGTTACTCCAACGCATTCTCCGCTATCTTCGACTCCAACCTAACATCAATCATCACAGGTGTGATCCTGTTCTACTTCGGTACAGGTCCTATCCGTGGTTTCGCCACTACATTGATTATCGGTATTCTCTGCTCATTCTTTACTGCCGTGTTTATGACACGTCTGTTCTACGAGCACTTCATGGCTAAGGATAAGTTCTTGAACTTGACGTTCTCTTCTCCGTTATCCAAGAACATGTTTACGAATACACATTTCGACTTCATGGGTGGTAACAAGAAGTGGTTCACAATCACCGGTGTTGTTTTGGTAATCTGCATTGGTTCTATGTTCATCAGAGGATTCAGTCAGAGCATTGACTTTACCGGTGGACGTAACTTCAAAGTACAATTTGAGCAACCTATCGAACCGGAACAAGTACGTACGTTGATTTCCGATAAATTCGGTGATGCCAACGTAAGCGTTATCGCCATCGGTACAGACAAGAAAACTGTACGTATCAGTACCAACTACCGTATACAGGAAGATGGACCAACTGTTGACTCGGAAATTGAAGCATATTTATATGAAGCCGTGAAACCTCTGCTTACTCAGAATATTTCTTTGGCTACCTTCATTGACCGCGACAATCACACAGGTGGTAGTATCATCAGTTCTCAGAAAGTAGGTCCGAGTATTGCAGACGATATCAAAACTGGCGCCATCTGGTCTGTACTCTTCGCTTTGATTGCTATCGGTCTGTACATCTTGATTCGTTTCCGCAATATTGCTTATAGTGTGGGTTCAGTTCTCGCATTAGCTAGTGATACATTAATTATTATGGGTGCTTATTCACTCTGCTGGGGTTGGATGCCATTCTCCTTAGAAATCGACCAAACGTTTATTGGAGCTATCCTGACGGCTATCGGTTACTCTATCAATGATAAGGTGGTAATCTTCGACCGTGTGCGTGAGTTCTTCGGTCTCTACCCGAAACGTAATGTACGCATGCTGTTCAACGATTCATTGAATACTACACTGGCACGTACTATCAATACTTCACTTAGTACATTAATCGTGTTGTTGTGTATCTTCATCCTTGGTGGTGATTCTATCCGCAGCTTCGCATTCGCTATGATTCTGGGTGTAGTAATCGGTACACTGTCTTCATTGTTCGTTGCATCACCTATTGCTTATATGATGCTGAAGAATAAGAAAGGCACTGAACCCGAAGTGGAAGTAGCTAAATAAGACCTGATACAAGGTATCTAAATATAAAAAGGGAGAAAACCTCGCAAGTTTTTCTCCCTTTATATATTTAGATACCTCTCAGTTTCAATGATTGAAACTATCGGCAACGTTTACTTCTGATCGCCTTCCTTTGTCTCCTTCAGCACTACCGCTTCGTACTTAAATTTCTTGAAGCCAGCTTTCAGCTTATCGATGTTGGTTTTCTCAGCATCATAAGTCACGGTAACTGTTTTTTCTTTCAGCTGGGTAGAGAAAGTCTTTACACCTTTCTCGAACTTGATGTTATCTTTTACTTTCTTCTCACAGTTCTCGCAATGCAGTTGCTCAACCTTGAATACTACAGTGCGGAAGTCTTTTGCCACAACAGATGCGGCGCTCAATAATACAACTGCAAGGGCAGTAACCATTCTTTTCGTTTTCATAATTGTCTCTATTTAAAGGTTTAAAATAATGTTACTTATAATCTAATCATCGTGCCAGGTTAAACCGAATGCCAATATATCCTTTGGCTCCATGTACCGGTCCCCAAATCATAGTAGAATCAAAGTTGTCACCCCAAGGATTGGCAGCATCTATGATGGGATTCTTCTGCTTGAAGTTAGTCAGGTTTTCACCACCAATATAGATAGACCAACGACGGAAATAGCGGGTTATCTGTGCGCTGACCTGCTCGAAAGCGCCATAACGGGCTTCCCATGCAGGAGTACCATCTGCCAGTTCATAAGACTTCGGCATGCGTCCACCTCCATTGAGTTGAAGTGTAGCATCGAATTGCCAAAGTCCAAGCGGTGTCTGATACGAAGCAGTGACCAGCCCCTTGTACTTGCTGGTAAGCGGCTTTTCGAGCAACTCCCCATTATAGGTACTCTTGGCATCGGTCATACGATAGGCAGCCGTAAGTGTCATACCAGTAATAAAAGGATAAGTAGCTTCTACCTGGAAGACGTGCGAGTAAGAACGACCATCAAGGTTTGTAAATGCTATCTCGTGCGGATTGCTATCCATATCGACTACCATTTGATTCTGGAAGTCGGTATAATAATACTCGGCATTAATATTAAGCGTTTTACCGAACAAAGGAATATAAGTAGAAAGGCTGGCACCATAGTTCCAGGCTTCTTCCTGCTTGAGGTTAGGAGCAATCACTACTTTGCGACTACTGGCAAGCAAGTAATTGTTCTCGGCCAATACATGATTGGTACGGTAACCTTTTCCTGCCGATAGACGAAGATTGATATATTCATTTGGCATGTACTTAGCATGAGCACGTGGAGTGACAAAGAAATCGTACTGGCTGCTGTAATCACCACGAATACCTGCCATCAGCATCAATTTGGAATTAAGATTGTAGGTGTATTGCGCATGTCCGCCAAAGACTGATTCTTTAGTAAATTGTTTGGTACGACCCAAGTTGGCATCATTCGTCAGGCGATAACGCTGATCATAGCCGTCATAATTGAAGCTTAATCCGGTAGAAAGGCTATGCTGAGGAGTAAATTCTGTTTCAAAAAGCAAAGTACCGTAGACGTTGATTTGGTCTACATCATAGAGTTTACGCCCGTATACGGCATCCTGGTTGTGAAGAGCAGCCTGCAACATGAAGGCCAGGTTAGTATTCTTCTCCTTATTAAATATATAAGCATTCTTGGTGAAGAACTCATAACGGTCTGTATTCACTTTAATCCGATAAGGATCGTGTACCGATTCGCCACCATGTACGTCCTGTCCCCCTTCACGTTTCTCCGAAAGGGCTTTGATACCAGCTTGAAATACATAATTATCACCCATATACGCCCAACGGTTCCACAGGTTATATTGCTCCACACGGGGAATATCGGCAAAACCATCGTCATTTGCATCGTGCATCTTAGTTTCATTCTCATAATGCGCCAGCAAGGTAGTACTCCATCGTTGTCCCAACTTCACAGTAGCATCTGCATTGGCTTCGTAGCGATTGGTAGTACTGGCAAAGAGATTGGCAGATACCCAATCGGCTTCCGGCAACTGAGGTTTCTTGAATTCCACATTGATTTGTCCGGTGATGGATTCATAACCATTCTTCACCGATGAGCTTCCTTTGCTCACCTGAATACTTTGCATCCAAGGCCCCGGTACATAACCCAACCCGTAAGGAGAGGCAGCACCACGGAAATTGGGTATATTCTCGGTAAGCATCTGCACGTAGGTACCCGACAGGCCGAGAAGCTTAATCTGCTTAGCTCCTGTAGCGGCATCCGAGTAGCTTACGTCGACCGAGGGATTGGTTACAAAACTTTCACCCAGATTACAGCAAGCCGCACGGCATAACTCGGCAGCACTGATTACATCTTCATTCATCACACTGTTCCGGAGCTTCATCGTTCCCAAGCGTCGGCTTACTACATTGACTTCGGTAAGCTGTATGCCTTCGCGCAAAGTAATGTCAAGTGTTTCATTTGCTTTTTTTACGCGGATCGTATCGTTATCAAAACCGATAAAACTCACCACCAACTGATGGGCATTCTTAGGCTTTACAATTTTAAAGTGACCTTCGGCATCGGAAGTGGCACCGTTTGTAGTACCCAGCCAAAACAGATTTGCACCGGCAATAACCTCACCAGCAGCATCTTTTACAGTACCCTGCACCTGTGCCGAAGCAAATTGTAAAGGGAAGAGGAGAAGGAAAAAAAGGAGATATTTCGTTGTTAAATAATTCGTCGATTTCATTTTAAATAATGATTGTTTGTTAATAACTCAAGCCTTACCACAGGCAAAGCTTGTGAGTCAATAGGGCATCAGCCAACCATAACCCATATCGGCAAACCGATACAGGTACAATCAATATCTAAATTATGAATACGGAATAAAATGCCAGATACCGCCTGGGTTCCGGTGGAGAGGGTGGAAATGTGTATAAAGACGTCTGCAATGTAGCAACAGGCACAGGCATGAGCGACTGTACCAATTCTTTGCAAAGCAAAAACATAACCGGAGTCATTACGGGCGTTGGATTCTGCCCTTTCAATAAATCTACTTTATAAACAGTGGAAGTACAGCAGTCTTCTTCATCCGAGTAGTCGGTATGAGACAAGGCAGTATGTTGGTCTGCCTGATAAGTCTGTTGAGCATGATGTTCGTGCTGTCCTTCACAACATTCGTGTGTAATTCGGCAACTTACACAGTAACAATGAATCACAGCAACGCCTGCCCCCGCAAAAATAATGAGCAGAGAGAACAATACAGCTGCTATGTAGCGATAAGCATTCATCGTATTTATCATGTTGTGTAGTCTCGCCGGGAATCGAACCCGGATCTAAAGTTTAGGAAACTTCTATTCTATCCATTGAACTACAAGACCTTGATAGACAATCAGCCCTTTTTGTAGAATATTTGTAGAACTTCTATGTCTTTTCTACACCGCGCAGTTAGATTGCGGGCACAAAGATAATGTATTCTGCTGATTTTCCGAAAAAAGTTTTGTTAATCCGATTAACTTTCCGAAATTTGCCTGCGCTCGAAACAAATTCAGAAACAAATTCATTATATAACATTATAAATCTAAGTTATGGCTAACGACATGATGGTCCAAGAACTGGAGCAAGTGGTAGTCCGCTTCTCCGGAGACTCCGGTGATGGTATGCAACTCGCCGGCAACATCTTTTCAACAGTTTCGGCTACGGCGGGAAATGACATCAGTACATTCCCCGACTACCCGGCAGATATCCGTGCCCCGCAAGGTTCACTTACCGGCGTATCCGGTTTTCAGGTACATATCGGAGCGGATAAAGTCTATACTCCGGGTGATAAATGTGACGTATTGATAGCAATGAATGCCGCCGCATTGAAGACTCAGTATAAGTTTGCTAAACCTACTGCTTGTATCATCATCGATACAGATGCTTTCCAGAAGTCAGACTTGGAAAAAGCTGCTTTCAAAACCGATAATCCTATTGAAGAAATGGGTATCAAGCAAGATGTTATTGCCGCTCCTATCTCCCAAATGGTAAAAGATTGCTTGGCAGATACCGGAATGGACAACAAAGCCATGCTGAAAAGCCGCAATATGTTTGCTGTAGGTCTGGTATTCTGGTTGTTCAACCGCGACATGAAAGCAGCAGAAGAATTCTTGCGCGAGAAGTTTGGAAAGAAACCCGAAGTTGCCGAGGCAAATATCAAGGTGATGCATGCCGGTTACGACTACGGACATAATACACACTCTTCCGTAGCCCACACTTATAAGATTGGTAGCAAGGCCAAAGCCAAAGGTACTTACATGGATATCATGGGTAATAAGGCTACTGCTTACGGCTTCATGGCCGCTGCCGAAAAAGCAGGTTTGAAGCTCTTCTTAGGTTCTTATCCTATCACTCCTGCAACCGATGTACTACACGAACTTGCCAAACATAAATCATTGGGTGTAATGACCGTACAATGTGAAGACGAGATTTCGGGTTGTGCTACAGCAGTCGGCGCTTCTTTCGCAGGTGCACTGGCAGTAACCACTACTTCCGGTCCCGGTGTCTGCCTGAAGTCGGAAGCCATGAACCTGGCAGTAATTACCGAACTTCCGTTGGTCGTTCTCGATGTTCAGCGCGGTGGCCCTTCTACCGGTCTGCCTACGAAGTCGGAACAAACTGACTTGTTGCAAGCTTTATTCGGACGCAACGGCGAAAGCCCGATGCCGGTTATCGCTGCTACTTCTCCTACAAACTGCTTCGATGCTGCTTTCAATGCTTGTAAAATAGCTTTGGAACACATGACTCCGGTTGTCCTGTTGACCGATGGTTTCGTTGCTAACGGTTCGGGTGCATGGAAGTTGCCTAACATGGATGAATATCCTACCATCAATCCTCCGTACGTTACTCCAGAGATGAAAGATAACTATGCTCCTTACAAACGCAATCCGGAAACCGGTGTACGCTACTGGGCTATCCCGGGTCAGGAAGGATATACTCACATCTTGGGTGGCTTGGAAAAAGACAGTAATACGGGAGCAATTTCTACTGATCCTGAAAACCACGACCTGATGTGTCGCCTGCGTGCCGAGAAGGTTGCCAAGATTCAGGTGCCTGATGTAGAAGTACAAGGTTGCGTAGACGATGCTGACCTGTTAGTTGTTGGTTTCGGTGGTACATACGGTCACTTGTATTCTGCCGTTGAGGAAATGAACAAAGCCGGCAAGAAAGTAGCACTCGCTCACTTCACTTACATCAATCCGTTGCCAAAGAATACGGAAGCCGTACTGAAGAAATACAAGAAAGTGGTAGTTGCTGAGCAGAATCTGGGACAATTCGCCGGATACCTGCGCATGAAGATAGACAACTTCACTCCTTATCAGTTCAATGAAGTCAAGGGACAACCGTTCGTAGTAGCTGAATTGGTTGACGCCTTCACCGAGATTTTAAACAAGTAATAACCCCGTAAAGAAAGAAACATCATGAGCGAATATACAGCGAAAGATTTCAAAAAAGGACAACCTCGTTGGTGTCCGGGTTGCGGTGACCACTTCTTCTTGGCTTCACTGCACAAGGCAATGGCAGAAATCGGTATCGCACCGAACGAAACAGCCGTTATCTCCGGTATCGGTTGCTCCAGCCGCTTGCCTTATTATATGAATACGTATGCGATGCAGACCATCCACGGACGTGCTGCCGCCATCTCTACCGGTTGCAAGGTAGCCAATCCAAACCTCAGTGTTTGGCAGGTTTCCGGTGACGGTGATGGTATGGCTATCGGTGGTAATCACTTCATCCACGCTATTCGTCGTAACATCGACATTAACATCCTGTTGTTGAACAACCGTATTTACGGTCTTACAAAGGGACAATATTCTCCGACGTCTCCTCGTGGTTTCGTCAGCAAATCATCTCCTTACGGTACAGTAGAAGACCCATTCCACCCGGCAGAGCTCTGCTTTGGTGCCCGTGGACGCTTCTTTGCACGCTGCGTAGCAACCGATGCAGCCGGAACAGTAGATGTATTGAAAGCCGCTGCCGAACATAAAGGAACTACCGTTTGCGAGATTTTGCAGCACTGCGTTATCTTCAATGACAACACTTTCGACGGAGTTTACAAGAAAGAAGGCCGTGCCAAAAACGCTATCTACCTGCAACATGGCAAACCAATGTTGTTCGGTGAGAACAACGAGTTCGGTCTGATGCAGCAAGGTTTCGGTCTGAAAGTCGTGAAGCTTGGCGAGAATGGTATCACCGAAAAAGATATCCTTGTACACGATGCACACTGCGCTGATAACACTGTACAGCTGAAGCTTGCTTTGATGGAAGGTCCTGACTTCCCCATTGCACTCGGTGTAATCCGCGACGTAGATGCTCCTACCTACGACGAAGCAGTTCACGCACAGATCGAAGAGATCTCCGACAAAAAGAAGTATCACAACTTCCAGGAATTGCTAATGACAAATGATACTTGGGAAGTGAAATAAACTCTTATCGCTATAAATTAAAACAGAGGCTGTCTAACAAGTTTAGACAGCCTCATCAATTTAGAAATACAAGTAATCCTGAAAATCAATATTATAATTACACTTTATTTTTTCTCTAAGGAGAAGGAATAAGGAGCATCCGAGTCCGCTGTACCTCGCCGGGTATTAGGTTTATCGGACATCCGGAAGTTCATCTTTATACCCTGAAGCAAGTTATCGTGCTCCAGATAATTCTTCTCATATTTCTTTCCACCGACTGTGAGTTCATCAATATATAGATTCACCGCATTATTCTCAGGTGCGTTGATAGTTATATCCGAGCCGTTTTCCAAATGAATCACTGCCTTACGGAAAAGAGGAGAACCCAAGACATATTGTCCTGAACCAGGACACACCGGATAAAAGCCTAGAGCGGAAAAGACATACCAGGCAGAAGTCTGACCATTGTCCTCGTCGCCGCAATAACCATCGGGAGTTGGTGCGTAGAACTTATCCATCACCTGACGAAGTCGCATTTGCGCTTTCCATGGCGTACCGGCATAGTTATACAAATAAATCATATGCTGCACGGGCTGATTGCCATGCGCATAATTACCCACATTCATCACCTGCATTTCACGTATTTCGTGAATAACACTTCCATAATAACTCTCATCGAAGACAGGGGGAACAATGAATACAGAATCCAGCATGGATACAAACTGCCGCTTTCCTCCCATAAGATTTATCAATCCTTGCGGATCATGGAAAACAGACCAAGTATAATGCCATGCATTTCCTTCGGTGAAAGCATCTCCCCACTTGAAAGGAGAGAAAGGAGCGGCAAAACTACCATCCTTATTACGGCCTCGCATCAAAGATGTTTCCTTATCAAACAGATTCTTATAATTCATGGCCCGTTTGGCATACAAGTCGATTTCCGATTTAGGACGTCCCAAGACTTTACCCATACGATAGATACACCAGTCATCGTAAGCATATTCCAGTGTACGGGCAGCATTCTCGCGAATATTCACATCATAAGGTACATATCCTAATTTGTTGTAATATTCACAACCCCAGCGTCCGGTGGACTTCACAGTGGGATGCTCCTTGTTGGCAGTAGCAATCAGACCTTTGTAGAGTGTCTCTACATCTTCTACTTTCACCCCTTTCAGAAAAGCATCGACGATGACCGAAGCGGAGTTGTTACCTACCATGCAATCCCGGTGACCGGGGCTTGCCCATTCCGGATAGAAGCCACTCTCCTTATAGGTATTGAGTAATCCTTCCTGAATTTCCTTATTAACCGAAGGATAAATCAGATTCAAGAGTGGGAAGAGACAACGGAAAGTATCCCAAAAGCCTGTATCCGTATACATATAGCCGGGAAGTACCTGCCCGTTGTAGGGGCTATAATGATAGAATTCTCCTTTCTCATTCAGTTCGTAGAACTTACGGGGGAAGAGGGTAGAACGATAGAGACAGGTATAGAACGTCTTCAGCTCGTCATCGGTTCCACCGCTTACTTCCACACGTCCCAAGACATCGTTCCACCGCTTTTTCGCAGACTCACGCACTTGGTCAAAGCTCTTGTTCTTTACTTCCTGCAAATTGAGCAGCGCTTGTTCCAGGCTGATGAATGAAGAAGCGACCTTCATCTGTACCTGCTCCCCTTTACGGGTTTTGAAACCGACAATGGCACCTACATGATTGCTTTTCTGCTCCAGAGTATTAAAAATCTTCTTCTCAGCAACCGTATTCACAAACTCGAAATCGCGTTCAAACTCTATCACAAACCAGTTGCGGAAGTTATCTGGTACACCGCCATTATTGCGCGTAGAGTAGCCGACAATTCTCCGCTTCTCCGGCTCTACCTTAATGTATGAACCTTTGTCGTAAGCATCGATCACCACATACGAATGCTCGTTCTCAGGATAGGTGAAACGGAACGCAGCCCCTCTATCCGAGGGAGAGATTTCTGCAACCACATCATAGTCTGCCAGATAAGCACTGTAATAATAGGGCTTTGCAATTTCCGCCTTATGCCCGAACCAACTGGCACGACGTTCTTCGTCGAATTCCGGTTTCCCCACAACGGGCATTACAGAGAACTGCCCGTAGTCGTTGATCCAAGGGGAAGGCTGGTGTGTTTGCTTGAAGCCACGAATTTTAGTATCGGTATAGGTATAAGCCCATCCGTCTCCCATCTTTCCGGTTTGCGGAGTCCAAAAGTTCATGCCCCACGGGGTAGCTATGGCAGGATAGGTATTGCCGGTAGAAAAAGAATGCACCGACTGCGAACCCATCAACGGATTCACATAGTCGGCATAATCACGACTCTCGCCTGCCGCACACAAGCGGCAGGCAGAAAGCATGAGTGATACTAGCAGCAACGTTGTCTTTATCTTCCTCATTTCCATGCTGATACTAATTCCGCAGTGCGAGTCAAATAATAATCCGGAGCCAGCGGAGAGTAGTCGATATACTCGAATAAATCGCTATCGAAAGGTACGGCAGGTTCAATCTGCGTACCTTCGTGCCACTCGTTGAACGAAGTGATGCCGATATTAAGAGCACCCGATTCCGTAGCTGCCTGAAACATATCGGTGTAGTACTTTCCGTTCTCGCGGTCACGTGTGGTTGCAGTATTCCAAGGACGTACACGGGTGTCGATATAACCGGGGCCTACACAAGGGATAAATGTTTTACCGTTTTGCACTGCCCATTCCTGCAAGCCTTTCCAGTTTGCCGGAGTAGAGCCGTATGTAAACCCGGTGGCGGCAAAGTAGGTATAGAAGCCGTCGAGACCGGACTCCAGGAAGTAATCTTGTTCTTTATCCTTTACCCACAGACCTATGATTTTAGAATCCAGTTCCGTTCCGCGGATGGTAAGATCTCCCTGTGGAGTACATACGCGCGCCCATTCGGAAGCAGGAGTCAGGTAAGAGTCATAGATGAAGAAGCAGGGCTTGCCTTCCATGCGGTAGAAAGCCGGATGAGAGCCGAATTGTTTCGTCAGGTCGGCTATATTAGCACGGAGACTTTCGGCACCACGACCAGCGTATGGCTCTATGTGGAAGCAAACTTTCATATTGTGTTTGGCAGCCTCATCGAACAGAGTAGGCAAGGCAGGAGAACCGAAGTCATTCGCTCCCCACCAAGTTACTACTACCACGTCGACCTTGGCCTTTGCCATCATTTCCATGTGGCGTGCTACCGTTACAGGATCGGTGCTGCTATAGTTCTTCAACTCCGGATAGAAGTTTGTGGCAAGATTATCCTGCCCTTTGATGTCATCGGCATTGCCTTTATAGTCGGCGTTCTTTATCACGCCATGTTCCCAGTGGACTTCTTTACCATTGTGTTCGGTATTGCCATACCAGTTATAATAGAAAGCAAACACACACTTCTCAGGTTCGACATTCTTTGCCTCCGTGCAGCTTGAAAATTGCGCCGTTGCCAACATGCCCAAGGCAAGAGACAAGGCTTTAGAAAAGAATTTATTCATATAGGTAATGATTCAATGTATCAATTTATTTTTCCATAACTACGACCATAGACTGAGGTCTGATTTCTACTTGTCCCTTGAATTTGGATGGCGCCTGTTTCTCGGGAGAAACAATAACCAGAGGAGCATTAGAATCGTCGATAGAAACAGTAGCCGTATGAGCTTTCTGTGTATCGACATTATATGCCACTACCGCTTTCTTACCCGTCTTTCCATTGCGGAATACAGTATATCGGATATTATCTCCGGTTACTTTAGCACCCAGTACATCGAGGAATTCTGCATTCCACAAGTAGTCGGCATAGCGTTTTCTCAGCTTATCCACTTGTTGACCATAAGCCATGACACGGGGGAATTCATTCAGGCTTCCCTTGAAATTGCGGACTTCATAGCTCATGGAGTATTTCAGTGCGGCACACATATTCACATGGTTCTTGTCGTTGTGGTCTATCACGGCACAAGCTACCGGAACTTCCGAGTCAATATAACGCAGTACAGGTTCATGATTGTAGTCGGCACGGGTATAAGTAGCATAATATTGTGCTTGCAAGTCATACGGGCCTTCGCCGGTCATCAGGAAGTCCGGATTAGACTTCTGGCACATCTCATAGAACTCGCGTCCCAGCAGATCGGCTCCCTGATAGTTGAAGCCCGGAACTTTGTGCCCGTGGTTCGGGTTGAAGCAAAGCATGGTTCCTGCATGGTGCTGGTTCTCGTCATAAACCATACCCGGAGCACCCAGGTCGAGGCATTTTTGAAATTCTCCGTGCAACTTCTCGCGAAGGCTCTTATCCATCATACAGAAGATACCGAAGCGACGGGTATTGACGCCTTCCAACTGTGTATAGGTGTTGTAATTATATCCCGGATGGATACAGGTATCTCCCTCTGCGTTCCAGGCAAGATTAGGCAAATACTGTTCGTGATAGTCCGTTGTAAGATCCGCCCACGTAAGTTTCGTGAAGAGCAAGATCTTCACACCTTTCTTATTGGCATCGGCAATTTGCTTCTTGAATTCTTCTACTGTACCCAGACGAGGGTCTAGGGAATGAGAAGGCAAGCCTCTGTCTTGTCCGCCTTTGGTCCATCCGGTCAATTGGATGGCATCTACACCCCACTTCTTACATTCATCAACATATTTGTTCAGATCTTTCACCTTGAAGTTAATGTTCGTCTCCGAGGAGTTGATTTGGAGTTGTTGCCAGGAGCTAACACGGTTCAGCCATTCCGCACGATGGGGCGAAACAAACCATGTTGCACGCCACTTCTTATAAATATCGACACCATTGTGCCAAGTACCCACGTATGGAGTCATGATAAACGGCACAAGCTCTTTATCCGAATGTGCTTGCAGATAAAGCATTCTAGCCGCTCTCAAGCGTGTTCTCATCAACCGGCGCTCTCCATTTCCTTTCTTTGAAGTGGCAGTACCGATAAATGCGGCATATGCAGGGGTAGGCACCGTCTCGTATTCGCAACGAACATACTCATCCAGTTTGTGGTCCATGCTGGAAAGATACAAACCTTGCTTGCCGTTATTAATCAGTGCGAACGAATGTTCCGGGAAATTACACCAGCCTTTGCCGGCTTCTCTGGGATAAAGTTCCTCGGTATTGAACTTGGTGTAGTTCATGTATTGCAAAAGCAATCTCTCCGTATCGGCAGGAATAGACACTTCACCCACGAAAGGCCATGCCAACTGTTCAATGATGACATCAGAGTTATTCACTACTTTTCCACCATAAACCAGTCCGTCCGGAGTCATGGTGATAGTCCCCGTAAAGGTGACATCCAGTTGCTGACCACCGACGTTCAAGCCCTTCCACACAAAGGTGAGCATATCTCCCTGTATGGTTACTTCCGGGCGCTTTTGTGAAGCGGCATTGATTACAAAGAAGTTGCCGTTGGCAAGCTTTACATTCGCTTCGAAAGAACAGGCAGCCTTTTCGTCATCCATCACATTCCAGCCGGTAGCCTTACTCTGTAGGCCCATCAAAGCTCCTTGAGCCAAGTCTACTTCGGCTTTCATCTTCTCATTTTCCAGCAAATACTTCTGCTGTGCTCCCAACCCCATAGTGAGTAGAAGCATGGATACTATTATTGATATTTTCTTCATATACATTGAGGGGTTATACTATTTTTCCATGATTATTACAGCAGAAAGAGGAGCTAGTTCCACGCTGCCGCCGAAAGCCATCTGTTCCGGTGATTCGGGAGTGGCATATACCAGGCTTGCGTTATTATTCAACGCAACGCTCGCTTTGGAAGCACGGTCGTTGCTCATATTGGCTACTACCACCGCACGCTTACCGTTCTTGGCTACGAATACGGAATAATCCAGGTTATCGCCATTGACAACCGCTCCATTGCGTCCGTCGAACTTAGCATTCCAAATAGCTTCCGCATAGAGGCTACGAAATGCCTTCACTAAAGTGCCATATTCGGTAATGTGAGGATAGTCTGCCAAGTTGTTACTAAAGAAGTTCAGGTCGTAAATAACATTCATCCGGTTAAGCAGCGCTTGGTTGATGCCACGACGCGCATTGCGTGTTTCTACGCGAACCAGCATTGGAGATGAGGAATTCATGTAGCGGTTCTTGGCGTAGAAGTTATCACCGACATTCACCATACATCCGTCATAGATGTCTTGCTGGTGTTCTATGAAGTCTTGTCCCAAAGCTACTTTATCAGCACCGGTGGCAAGTGCTTTCGCCATCTCGGTGTCTATCTTCATCATACCGTTGATGGTAGGCTCGCCAAAGCGGTGGTTATGGCTTTTGTCGAAGCACATGAAGGTTTTGTTGTTGTGGTTGTGATCGTTGTTCATGTATCCGTCGGCAACACGAAGGGCAGGCAGTTTCAGCCATTCCGACTTCACCCATTGCTGGATGGCGGGGGCATTAGGACACATATTGTTAAAGTTGTAAGGCATGTTGAAGGGGTCTACCATCACATACTTTCTGAAATTCTCACGGTAGCCCTGCGCATGACGGTCTACACTGGTCCAGTTGGTTTCAAGGACTATGCGCATGCCTTGTTCCTGACATTTGGCAATGGCTTCTTCCAAACCCGGCACTTCGGTAATATGACCGTTTTCGCCTCTGTACCAGCCACGTACTAAGAGTACATTTACACCACATTTGGCACTCTCTTGAGCATAGCGTAGCAAGTCGGCTCCATTACCGATACCTACCTTCTGCCAATTCAAGGGGCTTGCAAGCCATTGGGGAGTGGCTTTTTTCTGTACAGACGCCAGTTTCACGCGGTCGTTGCGATAGATGTCTACACCTGTCAACCAGTCGCCTTTATAGGTTACGAATTGCACGGGGTCGAGAGTGGCAGCCTTGCCCGGTTCGCAATAAACCACATGATTTGCCTTGAACTGGATGCGTACCATCTCGCCGTCTATCTCGTCTTCGTAAGGGTTCACGCCACGTATCTCGTAGCCGGGAATCAGTTCGAAGGAAGTAATGGTCATGTAGTTCGGCATTTCGCGGTTATAGACCATGAAGCCTCTTTCGCGGTCGTTCACTTGCAAGAAAGATTTCTCGGGCAGTACGTAGGTCGATGTGGGATAATCTACCCCCCAATAACCATGTTGATTGAAGAAATGTGGAAACAAATCCCGTTGATCGTTACGGGTACTATGATGAAGTGGTTGTGTTTTGTCGGGTACGGTCACTTCGCCTATGCAGGGCCAGGAGACGTACTCTATAGGATATATACTGTTATTGGTCACATTACCGGAAAATTCAAGACCTTTGTCCGTCAGGCTGACTACCCCTTTGAAGGTAATATCCACTTCCTGAGTCATGAACTCGGACTTCATGCCTTTCCAGGTAAAGGTGATTCGGTTGCCTGCCTTTTCAATCGCAGGATTAGCTTGCTTGATACCTTTCACCACGTTGAAGCGTCGGTCAGCATCGGTCATCTCAGTACCTTCCATTGGCAGGAGCAATTCAAAAGACTGACCCAAAACCTCTCGTTTCATAATTTCCCATCCGGAATGCTTGTCGGTCATCCGTAGCAACGCACCGCTTTCTGCGTCGAAAACCACCTCTACGTTTTTATTCTCCAACGTGAGGGTCTTCCCTGCCTCAGTGGCAAAGAGGGAAGTACAGAAAAGAAAGGCGCAAGCTAATAGAGCTTTTTTTCTCATAAAAGTAATTCTGTTTATTAGTTCTTGTATTAATGTAAGTTCGATATAAAGAAGGGGGATCCGCTATAAATGGGAGTTTGTTGCCTCGCACTAACAACGCAACAAACGTCGCCCTAATGACGTGATGAGCGTCGCCCTAATGACGCAATGGGTCTCACCCTAATGACGCACGCGGTCTCCCCCCCTATTCTGTTAGCCTGAATAGCCAACCTCTTATATACCCTAGATAGTAAGCTTCAACGAAGGAGCATAATTATATCGTGAGTTGGGCACATCTATAATGGCTCCTACACGGAAATAATATTCTTTTCCCTTCTTGAACTGATTGTCACTCATCTCAAGGGTAAACTCGCGGGCTACTCCCTTGAAAGCTTCATTCACCGATGCCGTAGCCCGGTCGTGGGCATACTGTGCACCTGCAATGAAATCTGTGTGACCGAACAGACCGACCTCACGGACATTGTTATCTACCGTAGGGGTAATCTTGAACTTAGCCACAATCTTGTCGCCCACCTTCTGAATCGTTACATCAGATACACGTATATAGGGCAGCACTTTAAAATCGAGTTTGTTAGCTCCCGACTTGATACGGTAGTCTGTAAGCTTCTCGGGTTTTACGAAGTTGCTTTCATTGAAATAAAAGTCATACACACCGGAGAACATCAAGTTGTTGGTATATTCGCCGTTTACCTTGAAAATCATTCTTTGCTCTTCGGGATTCTCAAAGCCATGCTCCATAAAGATGATGTTGCTGCCGTTGCTGATGTCCTGCTCAATCAAGTCTCCCGTCTCTATATCCCGGACCTCACCGCTGATGGAAGCATCCGGACCATCGTAATTATCCAGTTCACAAGACGTAAGTGCAAAAGCTGTCATTGCAGCCAGTGCCATAAAGCGAATAGTATTTATTGTTTTCATGATTACTCTGTATAAAGATTAATAGTTAGGATTCTGAATCAATGAGTTTCCTGCTATGCCCGGAATAAACCGGTAGTAAGCTTTCTCTTCAAAACGTCTCTGTATGTTTCCGGTTTCGATGGAAGCACGTACAAAGATGTACTTCTTGGAACCCGTAGTAAAGTCGAGCATCGGCACCAGTCCGCCACGATTGTGAGAGCCATCGAAGAACGTGTGCAGTTCGCGTCTGCGGTAGTAATCCCAAACAGAATTGTATTCAAGGGCAAACTCAGCCATGCGTTCGTAACGTACCAACTCAGGTGAGCAGTCCAGATCGTCCATGAAGCCGGCACGGTGGTGTACCTTGTTCAGGGCTTCTTTAGCGGTGATACAGTTTGGTGCATCGGGCAGACCGCTTTCGGCTACGGCTTCGGCATAGTTCAGCAGGACTTCGGCGTAGCGCAAATCAACGAAGGGAGTAGTCACCTGATCCCAGGTCTGGTCGCCTGTACCTTTCAGATATTTCTTCAACAAGAAGCCGGTACGTGTACCGTTGGCACGATTGTTTACCCAACCGGAGAATTGGCCTTCGCTGGCATTGCCTTTACCATAATATACCTGACCATTGAAGTCGTACGGATCGTTTGCCATCCACATGGCGCTACCGTCTTCACGTACCAATCCGCCTTGAATAAGGATGGTCTGACCACCCCACTGCGTACCGGGAAGGATAACCGACGCATAAAGACGAGGGTCACGGTTGGCGAATATCTCCGATAGATTGTCGTACTTCTTATAGTTACGTTTCTGATAAGGATTGTACGAAGCATAATCCTCGTCACCGTCGGTAGTTGTAACTAAAGGTTTGTTATAGGTAGCCGTCTTCGTCATCGGGTCCATATAGGCATATGCCTCTACGATGTCCAGAGTAGGATTACAGCGACCGCCGTACTCATTGGAGAGTTGGTTGGGTTCGTGCCACTTGCCCATATTGTGCGAGATACCCGGATAAACATAGTCTCTCAGGAAGATAACTTCGGATATACCTTTACCAGCTGTGAAGAGTTTGCCATAATTCTCTATGACGTTTTCCACACTGGCAGGATTCTCACCATAGAGGGCGAACTTACCGCTTTTAATTACTTCGGCCGAAGCATTGATACACTCCTGATAGAAGAAGTCAACGTCCGCTTGCGTAAATCCGCCTACCAACTTCTCATCTACAGCCACGCCGGTAAGTGCCGCTCCATCTCTGTTCCAGAACTTACCTACCGAAGCGGCAAAAAGAGCAATTCTTGACTTTAAAGCATAGGCAGTCCATTTATTGGCACGTTCCTGAGTAGTGGCATCGGGCAGGAATTTGGCAGCCTCATCGCACATGCGGAGGGCGAACTTCCAGGTTTCCACTTCGGTGCTTCTCGGTATTTTCACGGCTTCATAGTCGCCATTGAAATCTTGTGCATTCTCAATAATAGGTACACCGCCATAGCGTTTTGCCAACGCATAGTAAGCGTATGCCATCATAAAGTGATACTCACCGGTTATCTGATTGATAGTAGCCGGATTGCTGGGCTTCATCAACGGAATATTCGCTTTCAACTCGTTGAATCCACGGATATAGGTGTATATCTTATCCCAGTTCTGGTATCTGTTTGTCTCGCCGATGAAGTCGCCCCACTCTGAGTGCACAGCCTCGGGTCCGGACATCATGTTCGTCTTTCCACCGTCGCAACGACCGATATTGAAACCATCCGTATTATCTTTCGTAAAGTCGAAGCGGAAGTCTTCAATAGGAAGATTATAATAGTGAGTAGCCATATAGGAATTGATACCTCCATCGGTTGACAAAAGAGCGTCACCAGTAATACGGTCTTTCGGTTCTATCTCCAGAAAGTCGCTGCAAGAGCAGCACAGCATGGTTGCTGCTACCGCTAATATCGAATATTTATTTGTCTTCTTCATCTTCTTATTAGAAATTAATGTTTAAACCAAAGTTATACGATTTCTGCAAAGGATAAGCAAATCCGTTGCCAGCGGAGATTTCCGGGTCAAACTCCTTCAGATCCTTGTTGCAAAACACAAATGGATTCGTCATATTGACGTAAGCTCTGACCTTAGAAAGACCGAAACGCTTCAAGTACTGAGCAGGAATAGTATAACCTATTTCGACGTTCTTCAGACGCAAATAGGCAGCGTTGATTCTTTGTATCTCAGTTTCCAAACGGTTGGCACCATTATCCGAATCATCCTTACGAGTTGCCGGAAAACGTCCGGGAATCCACTTGCTGTCAGGATTATAAACATCCTCCAAATGCCATCTGTCATAGTACATGGCAGGTGAGTTTGAAGCATCGAGTGCAAGAACATTACCCAAGATTTCATTGTATTTGGCTGTATATTTGCAAGCACCTGCCCACAACATGTTTATATCGAAGCCTTTCCATTCAGCATCCATCGAGATACCAAAAGTCATCTTCGGGTCGTCTACCCAGAAGATAGGCATCATGTCATTGCCGCTGATAAGACCGTCACCGTTGACATCGAGATGCCTGTAGTCACCCGGCAGGGTTTTGGTGTTGCCATGTGCACCGGTTTCCATGAACGGATTGTTACGTATCTGCTCGTAGCTGGTATAGCGGCCGTCCAACTGATAACCCCATCCGATGCCGTGGTATCGGTCTACCGAACCATTCTTCCAACGATCCCAACTGCTGCGGAAAGGTGCACGTTCCTGGTAAGTAGTCATGGAACGGCTGAAGTTCATATTGGCAGAAACTCCGTAAGAAACCTCACCCACACGGTTGCGGTGTCCAATCGTCATTTCAAAGCCTTCCGTACGGTCACTGTTCAGGTTCTCTTCGGGTAGAGTAGCCCCGAAAGTATTCGGAAGTGCCTGCAAACGTCTTGCCAGCAATCCATCACGGTCTCTGCGATAGATGTCGGCAGAGAAATCCAACAAGCCGTTCCACAAAGAGACATCTATACCGATATCCGACATTTCGGTGGTTACCCATGTCAAATAGCTGTTCACCAAACCCGAACTTGCATAACCGTTCGTATAAGAACCGCTGCCAAGTACATAACCGTTGTAAGCTTTATAAGCAGGGATATACTGGAATGGAGCGCCTGCGTCCTCACCGGAACGTCCCCAAGATCCACGAATCTTTAAGTTGGTAATAAATGGAAGGTTTTCTGAGATAAATGATTCTTCAGACAATCTCCAACCTCCTGACACTACAGGAAAGAATCCCCAACGTTGATCGGGATGGTAACGGTATGAGCCGTCTTCTCTGAAAGCAAACTCTATCAAGTATTTGCTCTTATAATCATAGTTGAAACGCCCTACTACAGATACAAAGGAGGTTTCGCCGGTATTACCACGACCCACCATCTTGGCTTCGGGAGCACGGTCTATGTTATCGGTCGTAAAGAAATCTCCGTCATAATAACGCTTGGCTCCTAAATAACGGCTGTTGTCCTGGCGAGTTTCAAATACGGCAACCGCACTTACATTATGAGCATTTGCAAAAGTATTCTTATAGTTGATAGATCCTTGGAAGTTAAAACGCTGTGTCAGCCAGTTTTCTTCCTCGATACTTGGGTCATTGAACATAGTGAAAGGCTCATACTTGTCGTCAGACTCGGAATAAAGATAACCGGTAGCTTTCTTCTGTACCTTAGTTTTCACTGTAGTTTTAGAATCGAAAGAGGCTTGTGCCTTCAAAGAAAGTCCTTTCACTTGGGGTATATCGTATGTAACGGACAACATCCCCTGGAAGAACTGGTCTCTCCATTCGCTATAACCCACTTGTTCTCTCTGTGCAAACTGCACCGGATTATCATTCAAAGAACGCGGACGGTTAAAATAAAGCGGATTGTTATTGGCATACACCGTTTCCGAAGGAATAATGCCATGTGCAGCCTTGTTCAGATAGAAGAATGCATCGTCCCATGTACCCGGTTGTTTGCGCATGTCGGTATATCCGGATAAACTCAGATTAACTTTCAGGTTATTATTAATCTGGTATTGAGTTCCGTTGCGCAAAGAGTACTTATGATAACCGATATCACCACTACGAAGCAGACCGTTATCCGTCATATACCCGATATTGGTGTAAGAAGATATTTTCTCTCCACCACCCTCGATACCTACATTATAAGATTGCTGGAAAGCGGACGGTTTGAAAACTTCGTCATACCAGTTTACATTAGGAAGTGCTTGTGCCTTCAGCAGTTCTTCTCTGGAAGAGAAATAAGGCGAGCGGCCTGAGTTTACTTCATTCTCATTTCTGATTTCCCAATATTGGGCAGAGTTCAACATATCCGTATGTGTAGTCGGTTTGGAGAAGCCCCAGTTGGTATTCAGGAAGAACTTCATAGGTCCTTTTTTACCTGTCTTCGTAGTTACAATGATGGCACCGTTACTTGAATTGATACCATATATTGCAGCAGAAGCATCTTTCAGTACAGTGATACTCTCGATATCTTCCGGGTTCAGTTTCTGGAACTCGGTAGTCTCGTTACGCACCACACCGTCGATAACAATCATCGGAGTACCCATACCACGGATATCAATCTTTGTGTCGAAACCACCAGGCATACCGTTGTTCTGGCGGATTCTCAAACCCGGCACTTTACCGGTCAATGCCACAGCTAGTGACGGGGTTTTGGTCGTCAGAATCTCTTCATTATTAATACTGGAGATAGCACCTGTCAAGCTAGCCTTCTTCTGTGTGGCATAACCTACCACTACAACGTCGTCGAGAAGAACGTTATCGTCTTTCATCACAACCTTCATGTCTGGTCTTGCAGGGAGTTCCTGTGTTTTCAGTCCCACCATAGAGAATACCAGTACAGCAGATTTAGGAGCATTCACGGAGAATTGACCGTCAACATTAGTGATGGCACCTTCGGCAGCTCCCTTAATTTTAACCAAGCAACCAATAATTGGTTCGCCCGACTCATCAGTTACAACGCCCGAGGCTTTGACCTGAGCATAAAGTCCGCTCTGCCCGAAAGCAGGAGCCATAAATAAAAGCATAACCAGCAAAATCAGACTCATGGTCTTCTTTTGACTAAACGATGCTACAAAGTTTTCTTTTCCCATATTACAGATGGTTAAAAAGGTTAACAACTAAAATTATTATTATTCATAAATAAAGAATCTATTGAGGTAGAGAGAAGACATTCTTTACGAAAGCGTCTCTTTAATACTAAATTCACCAAAGCATTTACATTATTATATATATATTGCCCTCCTTTCTTTTTTTCGAGATTCACAATATTCCGGGTGTCTTTCAGAGAGAAAGGAATCAGCACTTCTGAAAAAGCCAGTATATCATAGTATATCCGATATTTTGTTTCATGTTTGTTCTTCAAATTGACTATTGCAAATATAGCGTGGGCGTCTTTCTTAGGTGCTGCCTCAATTAATGAGTTTTGGTATTATTTTAACCACTATATACCCGTTTCAAATTACTTTTCGACTAAAAAACCGTGAATTAACCAATGTTGGTACTATTTTAACCATAAGCATTTTTTTAGTGGTTATTATGGTAGCAAGCTTCACTTTTTAGTTACTTTTGCGGACAACGATCTAAAATTCAAACCATAAAAACATCCAAAACAATGAAAAAGAAATGGCTTCACTTCTTTACGCTTTCTCTAAGTATTCTCTTGGGGACGTCCTGTACCCAAGTCACCCATCCTGATTTGATAAATTCAGTTGACCCCTATATAGGTTCCGGCGGACACGGACATGTCTTCGTTGGAGCCAACGTGCCCTTCGGAGCTATCCAAGCCGGTCCACAGAACATACACAAAGGTTGGGACTGGTGCTCGGGCTATCATTATTCGGACAGCATCATCATCGGCTTTGCCCATACGCACCTCAGCGGAACGGGATGTACCGACTTAGGCGACGTGCTTATCATGCCTTTCACCGGAGAGGTGCGCACCCGCCGGGGCGAGCAGGACAATATCGATAACTCCTGCTCTTCTTATTATAGCCACAAGAACGAAACCGTCACTCCCGGCTACTACTCACTACTGATGGACAATGGTATCAAAGAGGAAATGACCACCACGACCCGCACAGCCATCCATCGCATTACTTATCCTCAAGGTAATGAGCACCGATTACTCATCAACCTTCAGGAAGGTAACGGGGATAGAGCCGTAGATACTTACTTGAAGCAAATAGATGAATATACCGTGGAAGGTCACCGCATCTCGGAAGGATGGACCCGGCATCATGTCTATTTCACCCTGAAATCGGATCAGCCCATGCTATCCGTAGCACTTTTCGACGGGGATAATGCCAGAGAAGAAAAGGCTATCCAGTGTGCAGGCTCAAAAGGCGTCATTACATTCGGAGAGGCAGAGCAAGTAATGCTCAAAGTAGCTATCTCCTCCGTGAGTTGCGCCAATGCGGCAGCCAATATGACTGCCGAACTCCCCGAATGGGATTTTGAAAAGACACACCAGAACGCATTAGCCCAGTGGAACGATCAGTTGAAAGTAATCGACATTGAAAGTTCCGATCCAGTGATAAAGAAGATATTCTATACCGCCATGTACCACACGATCATCGCTCCCGTAACCTATTGTGACGTCAATGGAGAATTCAGAGGACACAACGACTCCATCATCAAGGGCGACTGGAAGAATTATTCTACCTTCTCACTTTGGGACACTTACAGGGCACTGCACCCGCTTTTCACACTTACCCGCCAGGATGTGCTACCGGACATGATAAACTCTATGCTCTCTATTCACGAGCAACAGTCCAAACTCCCTATTTGGCCTTTGGTAGGAGGCGAAACCAATCAGATGCCCGGATATAGTGCCGTTCCGGTTATTTCAGACGCCATCGTCAAGGGCATACCCGGATTCGATGTGGAGAGAGCCTATAATTATATGAAGGCATCTACCGTCTACCCGTTACAAAATGGCGTACCATATGTTCTGGAGAAAGGATATATCCCCGATGACAAAGTAGCCGAAGCTACTTCCATCGCTATGGAATATGCCGTAGGAGACTGGGGTGTAGCCCAAGTTGCCAAGAAACTGGGTAATCAGGAGGATTACAATGAATACCTCAAAAGAGGGAAATATTACGAGCAATATTTTGATAAAGATCTCCGCCTTATTCGCCCGAAGTTGGATAATGGCGAGTGGCTTACCCCTTACGACCCTATCGAGTCCATACACGGCGTAGGACACTTTTGCGAAGGAAACGGTTGGCAATATTCATTCTTCGTGCCGCAGCATCCGGAAGGTTTGATAGAACTGATGGGCGATGACCAAGCTTTTATCGCCCGCTTGGACGAGTTCTTCAAGCTGGAAGGCGATATGGGTGAAAAGGCTTCTATGGATATCTCCGGATTGATCGGAATGTATGCTCATGGCAACGAGCCAAGTCATCATGTGGCCTATCTATACGCCTATGCAGGCCAGCAGTGGAAGACCGCAGAAATTGTCCGCTATATTCAGAAGAATTTCTATACAGACGGGATAGACGGCATCATCGGTAATGAAGATTGCGGGCAAATGTCTGCCTGGTACATCCTCTCTGCTATGGGATTCTATCAAGTCAATCCGTCCAATGGTGTATTCGTATTCGGAAGTCCGTTATTAGACAAAGTCACAATCAATCTACCCAACGGAAAGACATTCACAATTACTGCGACCAACGATCCTGCCAATAATCCATATATCCAGTCCGTACAACTCAATGGTAAGGAATATACGAAGGCATATATCACGTACGAAGATATCATGAACGGTGGTGAATTACAATTTGAAATGAGCGGAACCCCCAACAAAGAATTTGGGGCGGCAGTAGAAAGTAGGCCGGTTTCAACAATATAATCACTTCCATTTATGAACTTCCAAAAACAAAAGAAGCAAATGAAATACCTCAAACAACTTGCTGCATTTTTAGTAGCTATTCCCGTCTGTTCCTGCCTTCACGCGCAGGAGCAGACAATCCCACGGATCAAATTCTCCGGAGATGAATTCGCAGACAAAGCAAGCGCTATCTTTGCAGAAACCCTGCAAGACATGAGAAATAAGATAGAGGACGGCAGCAATCCTAAATACCCATTGGGGTTCTTCCATACCTCTACCGAAGAGGCTGGTGTTCCGCAATATTACAAAGACATGTGGGGACGTGACTGCGGCAGAGGCGTTATTGAACTGTCAAGATTAGGATTTGCGGAAGATGCCCTGAACATCTCCCGTTACTTCCTGTCTCACATCACCAAAGGCAATCAGTGGGGCAGGGAGCTACATCAGCAACACGCCTCCGGCACCTGTGAGCTAGATGCTAACGCACTGATTCTCTCCGCTATATGCGCCACTTGGAAAGCCAATGGGATGAGTTCAAACATCGGAAAGGAATTCTGTAACGGCATCAAACCCGTAGTTCAGTGGGTGGACTCATTAGTAAAAGCTTCTCCATACGGCGGGCTCCTACCCTCATCTTCCGAATTATCCGGTAATCCGAGTACGGATTATCCGGTGTATAGTGTTTTTGGCAATTACGGCATGTATGCTACTATGGCTCAGATAGCCGATATGGCTGAAAAAGCAGGTGATAGCGAATTGCAAGATTTAGCCGCCCGCACACACTCCGCTTTGGAAACGGCACTGAAAAGACTTATCTCTGACGGGAGTTTCAGCTATGCTCCACAGGGATGCTGGTTCAACGGCATAGATAGCCGGAACGGCAGAGCCTACGACATCTCCGAATGGGATGGCACTGCATGGCCCATCTGGCACTGGACCCGGCAAGTGCCTTATATTCTGAACTACGATTACGCATCGCCTCGTCCGGACGGCACATTCAGCGAAACACACCGGAAAAGTTACGAACTATTGCGCACCTGGATGGCAAAAGGGGAATATTTCTGCAAATACGGCTTTGTAAGTAATAGCGGCTGGACCGGCATGGGTGGTCGCCACGACGAAACCATGTGCGGATACGGGCAAGGTTTCTTCTCCCAAGCAGCCTTAATGGCCGACGATGTGAACGTTTATACCAAATGTCTGGAAGGCATAGCCCGGTTAGGGTATGACGGCGGAGTGATAGAGCAGTTATCCTACGAAAAGAACCCGTTCGTGATGCACGAATGTTTCAACTACGACAATTACGAGCATGGTCTCGACCATACTTTCGGTGTACACTCCGAAGGGAGAAGGGAGATTATGGAAAATCCCGGTGATGAGGGCAACCTGGTGCAAGAGGCCGAGATTATCAAAGCATTGACTATGGTTGCAGGCATACGCTGTGAGGGCAACCGTCTCATCGCAATGCCACGTCTGCCTTGGATGTGGAATGAGATGGAGTGCCGGGACTGGCCTGTAGTAGATGAAAACGGTAATACTCACCGCATTCACTTAAAAATATGCCACCAAAGATGGTTGAGAAGTTGCACAGTAGAAATAGAGGGAGCCGAAGGATTAGCAGGTATAGACCTACGTGTCGGCCCGTTCCCCCGTCAACTAAAGAATCCGAAGAACTACGAAATAGAACAAACCGGAGATGTCTCCTGGATATGGGTCAAGAACATAAAGGGAAATAAGAAAAAGGTAAGTATAAAAGTGGATTTGTAAGACAACAGGATACAGTGTGAATACATTACATTCTAAATAGCCATACTCATCCTTGTTTTTTCCGGCACCGAGGAAGGTCTTGTTCCTCGGTGTCGAGCAAGGGGTTCCTCGGTGCCGAACCCCTCCTTCATCGGCGTCGGAGAAACACCCTAGTCAGAAGGTGTACTGACTAGGGATGGCTCATAAGAAAGAAAACTTGATTATATTTAAACATTATCACATTCTTTTCTCAGATATGCTTTCAATTCATTATATTCGTGCCATACACGTTGATTCAAAGAACTCAATACGCCAAGCTCTCCACGGGAATGAACTCTTTTTACATAAGTATCGAACATCTCCTTAATCGGAGCGGTCATCAGACTTTGATAGGCTGCCTCGTACGCTTGACGAGAACTCCGCTTACCACTTTTACTGTCATTCTTCTTCAACTGATAGGCAGGCAACATCGCTCTATCCACTTCGTTCAGCAGAAGTTCAAAACGAAACATAGCTATGAACCTTTCCAAATTCTCACGTTGAATGCCTTCCACCTTTTTCAACGCTTGACCGGCTGTAAGAATCAGATGTTCCCGAAGTTTGATGCTTTCCTCGTTCAGTAATCCCCACTCAGGAGAATAGGCGAAATATTCAGGGGAAGCAATATATCTGTGCTTCTGGTTGATATCCATCTGCGCTAGCAGGGGAGCTAATGCTTTAGCTGCTTTTTTGCCAAACTCTTCCGTGAGGTACTCCTCGTAGAGTTGCTCTACTGTCTTGTCATCTTCATTAGCGGAAGCAAAGTGAGCAAAGGTCTTGAAGTTGAAACGAGGCTCTTCCGTACGCCAATGGATGGCAACCACACCATTCAGATTTTGCCGGGCAGCCAGCTTCACGTGGTCACGCATCATCTCTACACGAGGTTGAAAATGCCAGAGTTGGTCGTCGCCTTCCAGCCAGGGCACTGCCCATACATTTCTGTTCCGGGCAATATCCGTCAGAAAATCCGGTTGGGGAGCTTTGCCTAAATCGGGGTTGAGGCAACTGAAAATAACGTGCCGTGGCAGGGCTTTATCCAGGCCCTTCAAGATGGATGGCAGTTGGTTTCCACCTCCCCATCCGCCCAAGATAACCTGCACTTTAGCGCCTTTGGATTTCAAGTATTAGGTGGTCAGTTTCATATATTCCAACGCCCAAACACCTACGAAACGGGCAGACTCATCAGTTACTTCTTCAAAATAGCTCACTCCGGTCTTGTAGGCCTCGGCAAAAGAGGAATTTTGCAAAGCTTTCTGTACGTTGACGCCCATAAAGGAGTGTTCGTTCAACCACATCCATATATAATCTATATCGGGATAGGTTTCCAAAATATTGTCGAGGGCTGCATAATGCAGTTCTATCGCCAACTGGTTTCTCGGATTGGGAACCATATTGGCTTCGCCCGGCCAGTAGAAACAGTCGCCCATGATATTCAAGGAGAAGTATTCCGGGGGGAGCACACCGAACTCAAAACCCATCGCCATACGTATGCCGCGTTCATGTGCCATAGCCAATACATTGCGCATCAATGACTGGGCCTTGTCATAGTGTTCACGGGGAGTGGATGATGTTATAGAGGCATCACTTCCGAAAGCTTCAGCGCCCGTAGGCAAAGGGAAAATACGGCCGGTATCGAAGGCATAGTCTTTCACTTTCATCGGCAGATAGCCCCAACGGGCGGTCAGAGAGTTGTCGAAACATGCCTGGGGAAGAATATTCTTGTATTCTATCTTAATCATAGGTTCCACGTAGGTGGCATAGCGTTCGCCACCTCCCGTATAGTTATGGAATCCAATGAAATTAATGCCATGCTTCTGGCATTCGTCCAGATAATTCCGGTAATCTTCCAAACTCCATGCGGTAGGACCGGAAAGGAAGTTATGCCAGGGGAGTACACCACGAATGTTGAACTTGTCTTGTGCTCGCAAGCCGGCACAAGTCAGGAATAACAAAAGAATAAGAAGTTTAGGAGTATGTATTGGGGATCTCATAATTTTAAAAGGATTTAGGAAGGGGCCCTTAATTCAGCACAAATCTGACACGGACACCTTCGGGTGAGTTCTCGAACTTGAGGAAACAGGTTTTTGAAACTTCGTCCCATGTAAACTCCATTTCTCGCATACTATTACCATCAGTATCTAAAATTTGTACCACAGAAGGTTGGGCAGGGAGTAATACACGCATCACATTCGTCGTCTCTTTCGGGGACTTCATGACTACCGTATAAGTGTTATTGTCAATTGTCTCTTCCTCTACCCTAGCGGCAGCAGCAAGAACCTGGGGCACTTCGGGATTCTCCACTTTATCGATATTATATAGTAATGCCTGCTTGCCCGGCTCTACTACAAACTTTGAAACTACCGGCAATGAAGTATCGAAAAGATTGATAAACCGGCCCTCCAATACAAGCGGAGTATTATCAATTCCATCATCTATCACCGCCGCAATCTCGTACGGACCACGTTCCAGATAGAAGGAGTTCTTGAACAAGAGTTTCCCGGCATCGCCTCCACGTTCATACATTTCCCTTACAGCTTGTATATACTCTTTGTCAGCATCAGCCTGTAGCACAAATCCCTTGGGGTCTTCACGGATAATTCTAACAGCCCCCTTGCCATAACGGTATTCACCGGCAGCGGCATCCGGCTTCATGCCCATCTGCTCAAACAAATGACCAGACGGAGAAAGATAATTATTGCCCTTCTGGTTCCACCATTCCAATACCTGCTGGTAAGGATCTTTGTCTTGGGCACAATACACAAGGTTTCCACCCTGCTTTACCCATTCGGCAATATGTTTATGTGCTTCGGGGTCCATAGGCTTCATATTGGCGTATGACAATACCACAACTTTGGCATCTTTCCAAGTCTCCGGATAGGAAACGTTTTCAAGATGCATAATCCGTACTGGCACTCCTCTCTTTACTAGCGGCATGGTCTGCCCGTAGAAATTAGAGAAATCCGAGTCGTCATATCCTTTGTGCACTGCTCCACGCTGGAACATCAATGAATTACTCATCATCACAAAAACACCATCGGAACCGGACACCTTATTATCAGAAACAGGCATCATGCCCAATGCGTTAATCATTACCTGCATCTGCGTGGAGTAATCCCGTGAGATACGCTCTCGGTTTCCGGTCTTCGGATTCAAGAAAAGCCCTTCGTAAATTCTATCGGGCCAAGGCATCACTTCATAATTAGCAATCTTGGGATAAAGCAGTTGTGCAGTGAAAGTGGCTTGATAGTTGACTTTATAATCATTCCAGTCACGCGGCCAATCTTCAATCGGATCAGTAAGGAAGTAGAGTTTACGATGCGTAGGCTCCGTCATAGACTCCATAGAGCCGTATTCCAGAAAAGCATTCTCGAAGACTCTCTCTGCCTTCACACCGTTATAATAATTGGGAGTTCGCGAAGTGCCCGTCCACACCTGTGCAATATATCCATCGACACACGACAGGGATGCCAAGCTAGCTTCCGGACTCACGATGGACCAGGCAGAGTAGTTGACGAGCGAATGCGTGGGAACATAGCAACGTATGTCCATGCCTTTCGTCTTCCCATACGCTTTGGCATAGCTAAAAACTTCGTCCAATGCCCTGTAATACAAGTGGTATTTGAGTTTATTGGAAAGATAGGTATTCTCGGCCGATTCGTGCTGAGGCTTCCAATCGAAGCCATAAAAGTCTTTCCATTCTCTCTTGAACGCATCGCTATAGCCAGCATGTGCCCAGTACTCCGGCTCTTCCAGATAAATAGCATCTATACCGGCATCAATCACCCGTTTCACCACTTTCTCCTGCATATATCGAATGAATTTCTTTGTCGGAACCAGATATGGCACCGGACGGCCATGCCACAAAGTGTCTCCGGATTGCGTCACTTGTGCTTCATCGAAATGACTGACACCGTCCCATTTGCCCATGAAATAATCATGATAACCGCCCCAGGCGATACCACTCATGTAGTGAATGCGGTAGCCCCGATCTTTCCACGACTGCATACGTTGCTCAAACGACATCTCCGGAGTTTCGTCCATGCCGTAGACAATGGCGATGTCCGCTCTGTTATCTAACGTTTCTTTCCAAGGCGTATTAGTTTGAAAAGCTGTTTTTTCTCTCTCTGCATCCCTCTTCACCATTACCGGAGAGGTGCAACTGCTCAGCATAAATGCTAACACAGTACAAAAGGCTAATCTTGAATGAATGTTTTTCATATCCCTTACACATTAATTATATATATACTATTTCTTATGAACGATGTCGATATCCAAGCTATAGGAACGTTCTTCCATCGAATCGAGAAAAAACAATTCTGGGTTACTATCAAGTTCACTCTTCCTATCGGCACATGGATTTAGCCCGATCATATAGCCGCCTTTCTTGAATGATTGCCAGGTTTTCAATATGGGAAACTGGTTCTTCTTGTATTTCAAGCTCACCTCAAAGCCCAATTTATCATTACAAAGCCCGCATTCGCTGAAACCCCGTCTATCAACATCCAAGTCGATAAGATTCAACTGATGATCTTGTTCTTGCCCAGCCTCAGCATTTACATCCCATGCAATAGGTGCTCCCTGAAAAACCAAATGTGTATCGTCATCTACCAAAGGATAGCCGAAGTTACATTGATAAGAGAAGAGATATGGAATCCGGGAAGCTCCCAAATTGATGATCGTATCTTTAATCGTAATCTTAGACTTGCCCAAAGTGGCAGAAATCGTTCTCCTCAACTCTATATAATCGCCCGAAGGAGTAGTCTGGAGTATCTTACCACAAATACTCATAGCATACTCACCCCGTAACGGATTGGGTTGCAACACCGATTCAATGGTTGCCGGATAACGGCTGATCTGCGCATCCCAAGCTCCTACATCTTCCCCCTTGTTGCCGTAAGTAGTCAGCAAGCCTCCCACATTATAGTATTGCTTCTCCAATACACTATGTATATACATCCCCGACACAACAGGTCCGAAAGGACTAATCCATGCCAAGCCATATTGGTTGATAAACGCATCCGCAATATCCAACCCATAATCTATCACTACCTTGAAACGGAGTCCACTACCCGTATTGAACCATGCTATCTGAGTTCCGTCTCCGGTTCCTCCTCGAATGGTTGCTAATTCAATGCCCCCAATCTGACTATAATTAGAAATCTTATCTTCATAAGACTCTAAAAGAAAGTTATTATTCACCATATTGCTCTATTAATCTACTATAAAATAACCTATTTTTCTTCTAACTACATTAATTGATGCACAATGCCTCTTTTTCTGCATCTTGCACTGTAAATCAATACGTTCCCGCAAAAGTAGGAAATTAATGCAGAGAGCTCTTTCACCTTTTTAATGAATAATGGTATTATTTTATCTTAATTCATTATATTTGGCGCATAATAATTAATATTATCTATACTATGAATATTAAGTATGAAGCGATACCCAAGAAGGACAATCGCTACAACCTGAAAAAGGAGTTCTTCCACAGCGTACAAGTTCCATGGCATGTACATCTGGAATATGAATTGGCTTATATCCATGTGACTAACGGAACCAAGCACGTAGGCAGCCACTTTGACCTACTTCAGAAGGATGAAGTGCTTTTATTAGGGCCTTATTTGCCACACAATTGGCAGGTTAACAAGAAAGAGATCGGTTCTACGGACTATCAAATTATCATCCACTTCTCCGACAGCATCTTCGGGCAAGATTTCTTCGATCTATATCCTTTCACCGGCATCAACGAATTGTTGAAGAAGTCGGAACTAGGAGTCTGTTTCAAGGATGAAGTCGCTCTTATTGTCAAAGAACAGATGGAACAGATGCTTCAGATGGATGAGTTCGACAGGGACATCGAGTTATTGAAGCTGTTGAACTACCTCGCCAGTTCCCCCAACAAGACACAATTATCTTACTATGGTTTCCGGAATACCCACAATGAAGAGAGAGTACAGCGTATGAACAAGGTCTTCAAGTATATCACCATTAATTATAAAGAAAATATATCATTGCAAGAGATAGCTGATATTGCCAACATGACCCCACAAGCATTCTGTAAATACTTCAGGGAACGGACACAAAAGACGCTAACCGAATTCATCAATGAGGTAAGAATCAGTCATGCATGCAAAATGCTCTATTCCGAAGAATATAGCATAGAACAAGTATGCTATGATTCTGGCTTCAACAGCCCTTCAAACTTCAACAGACAGTTTAAAAAGACCGTACAAATGACTCCATTGGAATTTAGGAAGAAGATACAGGAAAACGAATTCCCAAAAGAAGAATAGAAGACCGACATTAGAAGAAAAGTCTTTTTTCTTATACTCACCTGCAAATAGAAAAATAAGTTATATCTTTTCCTTTGATAATAAAAGAATTAGTGTATATTTGCATACGTTGTTATATACCTCTAAATCTTACTTTTTATGGACCGAGAACTTCTCTTTGACCGGTTTTCACAGCAAGCCCTCCAAACCTTGCATCGATACCGTGCAGTCATGTTCAGTCCTCCCCTTCCTTCCATGTTTCAATAAACCGAGATACTTTTCTTTTAGAAAAAGAGAGGTACAAACCTGTGTATTCACTATTTTAACATGGAAATCATTATGGAAAACAAACCAACCGTCGCTGAAGTACAAGAATGGGTACTGAAGCTTTATAATACCTGTGAACAAACCATTACTGACGAAGAACGCCGGGAACAGCATAAATATGCCGTCATGGTGCAACGCCCACAAGACAAACGTTTTCTTGTGAAGATGCTGGACGAATCGTCCCAAATACGCGACCGCAAAAAACTGGCTGCCCGCATCAAAACCTTGATAGACCGTTACGGTATTCCTCAATTTCTGAATAAGCGTGATGCTTTCCTCTTCAAGATGTATCAAGTCTTCGGACATCATTTCGACTTCATCGCTATACCTATTATAAAGAAGCGACTGCGCATGGACACTGCTAAGGTAATCCTCGACGAAGCAAGACCAAAGCTGACTGAACACCTTGCCGAGCGCTCCAAACAAAACATAGGACAGAATGTAAACCTGTTAGGAGAAGTCGTTCTGGGAAATGGAGAAGCCGATCATCGCTATTTCCATTATCTGGAATCTTTGGAAGCACCTGACATCAATTACATTTCCGTCAAAATATCCGGTATCTATGCCCAGACTCATGCGCTGAACTATGAAGAAAGCTTCCCTGAATTAGTACGCCGCATGACCGCTCTCTATCAGAAAGCAATAGATTTTCCTTATGTAGATGACAACGGAATAAAACATGCTAAGTTTGTCAATTTGGACATGGAGGAGTATAAAGACACCCATTTCACGTTACGCCTCTTTAAGACGGTACTTAGCAAACCTGAATTCAAGAATTATTCAGCAGGCATCGTAGTACAAGCCTACTTGCCGGATGCATACGACTTCCAAACGGAGTTACTGGAATTTGCCAAGGCCCGTGTTGCCGATGGTGGCGCACCTCTTAAAATGCGCATCGTAAAAGGCTGCAATCTGGAGATGGAAACCGTCATATCTTCCCTTCGTGGATGGGCCAACCCGATACGTTCCTCAAAGACCGAAGTGGATGCCAACTACCTGCATCTGTTAGAACGCGCCCTATTGCCCGAAAATGCAAAAGCACTCCATCTGGGTGTGGCCTCGCACAATCTCTTCACAATAGCATACGCCTATCTCTTAAGTCAAAAACTAGGTAGTGCAGAGTATATGACATTCGAAATGCTGGAAGGAATGGCAGACCATGTATGGCGGGCACAATCCATACTGGGTAATCATGTCATTCTTTATGCTCCTGTCGTTAAGGACGAGCATTTTCTCAATGCAGTCTCCTATCTGGTGCGCCGCATGGATGAGAATACGGCACCCGACAATTTCCTGACCCACTCCTTCAACCTGAAACCAGACACAGATACCTGGCATTTCTTGGAAAAGCAATTCGAAGATGCTTACTGTATGAAAGACAGTATCTCTCATATTCCTACCCGTACACAGAACAGATTGAAACCTTATCAACCTGTACCGCCGCAAGAAATTATGAAGAACGAACCGGACACCGACTTCGACTTGGCTCAGAATCAGGAATGGGTAAGAAATATTTTCGCCAAATGGAAGAAATCTCCCAATGATACTCCCGAAATTATTCCTTTGCAGATAGGTGCTGAGACCGTGGTATGTGAAAAGCGTTACAAATACATGGACCGTTGCCTAGACGATGAAGTATGCATCTGCGAAATGTCACAAGCCAATAGCGAACAAGTGAAGCAGATAATCGACATCGCCGAGAAAGATCCCGCAGGCTGGCGAAATACAACTCTCGAAGAGCGCCACCGCATCATGTACGAAGCAGCCAACCGTCTCGGCGACTTGCGTGGTGACTTGATAGGTTGTATGTGTGCAGTCACCGGAAAAACCGTAGTCGAAGGCGATGTGGAAGTTTCGGAAGGTATAGACTATGCCCGTTTCTACACTACCTCGATGCAGACTTTTGCTACATTGCCCGATGTAGATATAGCTCCCAAAGGAACTATTCTCGTCATTTCTCCATGGAACTTCCCGTGTGCTATTCCTATCGGCGGTATTGCAGCAGCACTGGCTGGCGGAAACACAGTAATATTGAAACCGGCAACCGTTGCCGCCCCTGTAGCTTGGATGTTTGCCAAAGCATTTTGGGATGCGGGTGTACCGAAAGAAGCCTTGCAAGTAATTATCACCGACCGCAATGCGCTAAACGTGCTGAGTACCGCCCCCGCCATCAAGCATATCATCCTGACCGGTGGAACCGACACAGCCCAGAATATAGCCCACTCCAACCCTGCCACTCCTCTTTCTGCCGAAACAGGCGGTAAGAATGCGATCATCCTTACTGCATCGGGCGACCGCGACCATGCTATCATGAACATCGTAACCTCCGCTTTCAGCAACGCAGGACAGAAGTGTTCCGCTTGCTCCTTGCTATTGGTTGAACGTTCAGTCTACGAAGATAAAAACTTCCAAGATAAATTGAAAGACGCTGCTACCAGTATGAAAATAGGTAGCGTATGGAATTGCGGAAACGTAGTAGGACCGATGATTACCAACAAGAATGAAAAATTGCTTGCTGCCTTTAAACTCGAACCGGGAGAATCATGGCTGGTAGCACCCCGTTTCCTTGACAAAAAGGAGTACATTCTTGCCCCCACTGTAAAATGGGGGGTAAAGCCCGGAAATTATTCATTCCGTACAGAGTTGTTCGGGCCGATGCTTAGTGTAGTCTGCATCGAGAATCTAGCAGAGGGCATCAAGCTGGTTAACAGTCTCGATTATGGTCTGACATCCGGCCTGCAAAGCCTTGACGAAAAAGAGCAGAAAGAATGGAAAGACTCTATTCAGGCTGGAAATCTCTATATCAACCGTGGCATTACGGGAGCTATTGTTAACCGTCAGCCATTCGGTGGCATGAAACTATCAGCTTTTGGTGGTGGCGTAAAGGCAGGAGGTCCTAATTACTGTGCCTGCTTCCTGAAGATCACCGACAAGCCCGGCAGTATTACTGATTATGAGAAGAGTTATGTAGAAGCCTACAAGAAGGAGTTTGCTCGTACCCGAGACATCAACAACCTTTATGGCGAGCAGAATGCTTTCCGTTATTTATCCCTGAAGAATATGGTACTTCGCCTCTTCCCCGGTGATAGCGACGAACAAATCCATATGGTAGCTTTGGCAGCAAAAACTTGTCACACTCCGCTCATTATCAGCTGCGATCCTACTGATGACCGCACGGAAACGCTAGCCTCTACCGGCTGCCAAATTATAAAGGAATCACTCGACGAATTCCTCTCTACAATGAAAGATTACGAACGTATCCGTACTTGTCGTGCCGATATCCCGATGAAGATGTACGAACATGCCGCACACTTTGACAAATATATCGCTACTGCACCACCGGTAAAAGACGGACGTGTAGAACTGATCCACTACATTAAGGAACAAAGTATCTCGTTCGAGTATCATCGCTATGGTAGTATATCGGAAGTACCACCGGTAGAATAATGTATACTAAATCCCCAATATGCCTATAACTATTAGGATTACAATCCAAAATTTTACAGGTATATTGGGGAAACTTTCTTTAAGCTAACAAATTGCTTACTTTATTAAAAGAGGCTTCAATTATCTTCTTCACTCCTTGCAGGCAATGGCAATGATACGGTAAACTCACTGTACTTTCCTTCTTTGCTCTCTACACTGACATAGCCACCATGCGCTCTCGCCACATTCATCACGTAGTTAAGTCCCAATCCAAAACCGGAAATCTTCTTTGCATTTCCGCCCGATTTAGATACTACCCGCTCAAACTTATCGAATACCGTTCGCTGTGCGGCAAGAGGGATACCTATACCATTGTCCTTCACTTTGATTTGGGTAAAACGATTATAAAGGCTAGATGTAATTTCTATATTCACCGTATCTTTCGAATACTTTATAGCATTTTCTATCAAGTTACTTAATGCCTCTTTCAGATATTCTCCGTCAGCATATACGGCATCTTCCTGCAAATTAACCTGAAAGGTTATGGGCTTTTCGGCTTTGGCAGTGAAAGTATTCACCAATTCATCAATCATAGGACGAAGATGGATCAAATCCAAGTCCAACAACAATTGTCCATGTTCTAGCTTGGAGATGGTCAACACTTTATTGGTAAGAGCCAACAAGTGCTGCGACTCTGTATCGAGTATCTCGAAATATTTCTCACGTTTGTCGGGATTATCGTCTACTTTACCGCTACGAAGAACTTTGAGCCCCATCAAGATGGAACTGATAGGATTCTTCATGTCGTGGATCATTGCATAAGAGAAATCCTCTCGTATTCGTGCCAGTTCATCCTGCCGATGGATAATATCCACCTGTTTGCGAATACAAAATAGTAATACGCCCAAAGCTAATATTGTCCCAAAGAAATTGTAGAGCAATTTACCGACAAATTCGGCACGGAAGTTCAAGATACGGGCACGAACACCTTGCGTATTATTAATAGGGCATGCAAAAGTATAATGATTATCAAGTAACTTCTGATAATCGGAAAAATACCGCAAGTCTTGTTTCAAAGCCACCGAATCACTCACTAGAGATACAGTATCCAACCGGAACTTAATACGCAGCAACCCTACTTCATCCAATTCACTACGGAAAAGATCAGAAAGCACCTTCGTGCTATCAGCTTCATACGTATCTGTAGCGTGGCAGTAAGCTTCATGTATGTTTCGCATCACTTGTTGCTTGTTCATCTTGAAGTTACGCCCTATCCAGTTGCCCATCATAAACAGGACGACGGCGGTCGCTGTAACTGTAAGAAGTATATAATATGATTTTTTCATCAAGCACACGGTATTTTGGGCAAATATAAGCAATCTTTTCCTTCCGTCTTAACATAAAGATAACATTCTGATAACCTTCTACCTTTCAATACTTCCCTATCTTTGCAGCATACAAATCAATAGAATAACTTAATAGAAACAAAAATATGGATACGGAAAACATTAGTCACCCCGATGGTGTAGAAGTAAAATTATCAGCAAAATCAATTAACATCAGAGGATTGATATACTTCTTTATCTTATTAATAGCAGGCACTTGCTTGTTTGTCTATGTATGGGACGAGTTTTCTTCCTATAATATAGGATATAGAATGGGCACCATCGGCAAACAGTTCAAAGACGGAGGATTCATCTTATTTTTACTACTACTTGCCCTTGTTTATATGTTAATTCAGACTGGTGTTCTTTATTGGTTCAGCGGAAAGAATAGAAAATCACTGCGTTGGCAAGGCAGTTTAACTGGAGTCGGATTCTATCTGACTTGCCCTATTACTTTGAAATATTACCGGGTTGCCTTATTATTACCTGGCATATTACTAGGATTATTACCTACCATTCACGGTTTTTGCACAGGAAATGCAATCGTATTTTATATGGGAATGTTTGGCTTATTGACTGCCTCTGCTGATACTTATTTCTGGTACAAACTCCGTCCTTTCGATGAAGAAGACCTGTTATTGGCAAATAATAGCTTCTACGATGTTACTATCATTAAACGTAACTACAGAAAGAACAATTAACGGCGGTATAAGTCATTTGTCAGACACTGGTGTTCCGCTTGTCAGACACTGGCGTGTATCGCGACAAAGGCTGGTGTTTATCGTGACAAACACTGGTGCCTGACAAGCGGAACACCAGTGTTTGACAAATGGGATAAAATCAGTTGATACTATATCTTATCTCCAAACGCCAAATCTCCCGCATCACCCAATCCGGGTACAATGTATGAGTGCTCGTTCATATCAGGATCAATAGCTGCACACCACAAAGTCACCTCATCATCAGGAAAGAGCTTCGCCAAGTGATCTACTCCCTGCTGGCTAGCAATAACACAAGCTATTTGCAGCTTGGCAGGTATACCTTTCGTCAGAAAGCCTCGCCAAGCAAGTTCCATACTCTCGCCGGTGGCAAGCATCGGATCGACCAACATTAAAGTCTTATTAGTCAGATCGGGAGTCGCGATATACTCAATATGCACATCTACCACACGGCACTCTTTATCTTTATAATAACGATATGCAGAAACAAAAGCATTTCCGGCACGATCGAATACATTCAGGAAACCGGTATGCAAAGGCAATCCGGCACGGAAAACAGTAGCAATCACTACATCATTATCGGATGTACTAACCGGTGCGATCCCCAAAGGGGTCTGTACCTGCTTCACGGAGTAAGTCAGTTCCTTACTCATCTCATACGCCATTATCTCTCCGATACGCTCAATATTCCGACGGAATCGCATACGGTCGCCCTGGACTGCTACATCACGAATCTCCGCTACGTACTGGTTCAAGACAGAATTAGTCTCAGCAAAATTGACAATCTTCATTGTTTATTATCAAGTTAATATGTTTTAGTTATTGCTCATTTATGAAAAGCGAATACAAAGGAAGCGATTTCCTTTAAATTTGCAACGTTCAGTTTGCAGATATTGTTACCTTTTTATAAAAGATTTCCCATTAAAGAAAAATTTCTGTAATGAAGTTCGTCTTTCAAAAGAAAGTATTACTTTTGTAGGCGAAAAACAAGGGGCCTACTAAAAGGCAGTGAAAAAAGAGAATTCTTAATACTGATTTTCCCCCTTACGAAAGGTAAAAAGAGATAAGAAAAGAGATTATAAACCAAATACCAATTTAAAAATCTTAAAAGAAATGGCAAATTTAGATTTAAGCAAGTACGGTATCAAAGACGTAAAGGAAATCATCCACAACCCGTCTTATGATGTATTGTTCGCTGAAGAGACCAAACCGTGTCTGGAAGGCTTCGAAAAAGGTCAAGTAACTGAACTGGGTGCTGTAAACGTAATGACAGGTGTTTACACAGGTCGTTCTCCTAAAGATAAATTTTTCGTAATGAATGAAGCCAGCAAGGATTCTGTATGGTGGACTTCTGAAGAATACAAAAACGACAACAAACCTTGTACTGAAGAAGCTTGGAATGACTTGAAAGCTAAAGCTGTTAAGGAATTGAGCGGCAAACGTTTGTTCGTTGTTGATACTTTCTGTGGTGCTAACGAGGCTACTCGCATGAAAGTTCGTTTCATTGTAGAGGTTGCTTGGCAAGCTCATTTCGTAACTAACATGTTCATCCGCCCGACTGCTGAAGAACTTGCTGCTTACGGAGAACCTGATTTCGTATGTTTCAACGCTTCTAAAGCAAAAGTTGACAACTACAAAGAACTGGGTCTGAACTCTGAAACTGCTACAGTATTTAACCTGAAGACTAAAGAACAAGTTATCTTGAATACTTGGTACGGTGGTGAAATGAAGAAAGGTATGTTCTCTATCATGAACTACATGAACCCTCTTCGTGGTATCGCTTCTATGCACTGCTCTGCTAACACTAACATGGAAGGCACTGACTCTGCTATCTTCTTCGGTCTGTCTGGTACAGGTAAGACTACTTTGTCTACTGACCCGAAACGTAAGTTGATCGGTGATGACGAACACGGATGGGATGACGAAGGTGTATTCAACTACGAAGGTGGTTGCTATGCTAAGACTATCAACTTGGATAAAGAAAGCGAACCGGATATCTACGCTGCTATCAAACGTGACGCTCTGTTAGAGAACGTAATCGTTGACGCTGCTGGTAAGATTGACTTCGCAGATAAGAGCGCAACTGAAAACACTCGTGTTTCTTATCCTATCTATCACATTGACAATATCGTTAAGCCTATCTCTAAAGGTCCTCACGCTCACCAAGTAATCTTCTTGTCAGCTGATGCCTTTGGTGTATTGCCTCCGGTATCTATCCTGAACCCAGAACAAGCTCAGTATTACTTCCTGTCTGGTTTCACTGCTAAGTTGGCTGGAACAGAACGTGGTATCACTGAACCGACTCCTACATTCTCTGCTTGCTTCGGTGCTGCTTTCTTGAGCTTGCATCCTACTAAATATGCAGAAGAATTGGTTAAGAAGATGCAGAAGGTTGGTGCTAAGGCATACTTGGTTAACACTGGTTGGAATGGTAGCGGCAAGCGTATCTCTATCAAAGATACTCGTGGTATCATCGACGCTATCCTTGACGGTTCTATCGACAAGGCTCCTACTAAGGTTATTCCTTTCTTCGATTTCGTTGTTCCGACTGCATTGCCGGGTGTTGATCCGAAGATCCTTGATCCTCGTGACACTTACGAATGTGCTTGTCAATGGGAAGAAAAAGCAAAAGACTTGGCTGGCCGTTTCATCAAGAACTTCTCTAAGTTCACTGGAACTGAAGCTGGTAAAGCTTTGGTTGCTGCTGGTCCGAAATTATAATTTGCATAAAACCAGTTATACATGTAAGAAGGTGCCTCTTTCGAGAGGCACCTTCTTCTTTTTCTGAAGTCAGCAAAAGCATTGCAAAATATCACAATTGCAGATAAACTCAACAACAGGATTATATAATGAGAATGTATACCTCAATAATCCGAAAGTTTTATTAGATTTGCAGAAACCATAACCCAATAAAGCAATATGAAAAGTATCAAACTGATGTTAGTAGGCGCCAGCCTGTTATTGTGCTGTGGATGCGGCACACAAGTACAAAAAGAGAGTACAGCTACCGATGTAAATGGAAGTAAAGAAAATGCTGTGATAGAAAACATAATGTCACGACGTAGCATCCGCAAATATAAACCACAAGCTGTCAATCGTGATACAATGCAAATTATCCTTGATTGTGGCATCAATGCTCCAAACGGACAAAACAAACAGTCCTGGGAAATACGTGTAGTAGATAATCCGGAGTTCATCAACGGCATTACTGAGGTATATAAGAAGGAGAATCCGGATGCTACGAAAGATCCGAACTTCAAAAATATGTTCCGCAATGCTTCTACCGTAATATTTATAGCCAACGACCTATCGTATGACTTATCGCAAATTGATTGTGGATTGTTGGGTGAGAATATGATTCTTTCCGCATGGTCTATGGGCATCGGTTCCTGTTGTCTCGGTGGGCCTACCCGATTTATGATGTCTTCTCCCGGTGCTGCCGAATACTTGAAGAGGCTGGATATTCCAGAAGGTTATCAGCTGCTTTACTGCATCGCTTTCGGATATCCTGATGAAACACCGGATGCAAAACCTAGAAATGCCGCAAAAATCAGGTTCATAGATTAATTATAAGGAATAGCAATAAAAAAGGAGTGCCTCGCTTTTGCAAGGCACTCCTTTTTTATAATATATGCAAAAAATCAATTCTTATTCGCACGCTTACGCTCTGTTTCATCCAGAATAACTTTGCGCATACGCATAGACTTCGGCGTAACTTCTACATACTCGTCTTCCTTAATGTACTCCAATGCTTCTTCCAAAGAGAATTGTACGGGAGGAATCAAACGAGCTTTATCGTCGGAACCGGAAGCACGCATATTGGTCAACTTCTTAGACTTGGTAACATTCACCACAAGATCATTATCGTGAGAGTGTTCACCTACTACTTGTCCGGCATAAACTTCTTCTTGCGGGAAGACAAAGAATTTACCACGATCCTGCAATTTATCAATAGCGTAAGCAAAAGCTGTACCCGACTCCATAGCAATAATAGAACCATTGGTACGACGCTCTATCTCACCTTTAAAAGGTTGGTATTCTTTGAAGCGGTGTGCCATGATAGCTTCACCGGCAGATGCAGTCAGTACATTGGTACGCAGACCGATAATACCACGTGACGGCATATCGAATTCGAGGTTTACACGTTCGCCTGCACTTTCCATCTTCACCATTTCACCCTTACGACGAGTTACCATATCAATCATTTTGCTGGCATATTCTTCGGGAACATTAATGGTAAGCTCTTCAATAGGCTCATTTTTTACACCATCAATTTCCTTGAAAATAACCTGCGGCTGGCCAACCTGCAACTCGTAACCTTCGCGGCGCATAGTCTCGATCAATACCGACAAGTGGAGTACACCACGGCCCGAAACAACCCATTTACCATCTTCTTCACTCTTACGTACACGTAGGGCAAGGTTTTTATCCAATTCCTTCATCAGACGGTCATGGATGTGGCGAGAAGTAACGAACTTACCTTCTTTACCATAAAAAGGAGAATCATTGATAGTAAACAACATGCTCATAGTCGGTTCGTCGATAGCGATAGGTGGCAATGCTTCCGGATTTTCAAAATCACAGATAGTGTCACCAATCTCAAATCCATCGATACCTACCAACGCACATATATCGCCTGAAGATACTTCGGACACTTTCACACGTCCCATACCTTCGAATGTATGCAATTCCTTAATCTTAGAGCGGACCATTTTGCCGTCACGCTTAGCCAAAGATACATTCATGCCTTCTCTGAGCGTACCACGATGTACACGACCTACGGCAATACGACCGGTATATGAAGAATAATCTAATGAAGTTATTAGCATTTGCGGAGTACCTTCCAACTGCGTAGGAGCAGGGATATTTTCTATAATGCAATCCAGCAATGAGTAGATGTTATCGGTAGGCTTTTGCCAGTCAGTACTCATCCAGTTGTTCTTGGCCGAACCGTATACCACGGGGAAGTCCAATTGATCTTCGGTAGCTTCCAGGCTGAACATCAAGTCGAACACCATTTCATAAACTTCTTCGGGACGGCAGTTAGGTTTATCTACCTTGTTTACTACAACGATGGGCTTCAAACCAATCTGCAAAGCTTTCTGCAACACGAAACGGGTTTGCGGCATAGGACCTTCAAAAGCATCTACCAATAAGATACATCCGTCTGCCATATTCAACACACGTTCTACTTCACCACCGAAGTCACTGTGACCCGGAGTATCAATAATATTAATCTTGGTATCTTTATAAGAAATTGAAACGTTCTTTGAAAGAATCGTTATTCCTCGTTCACGTTCCAAATCGTTGTTATCCAGCATTAATTCACCTGTGCTTTGGTTCTCACGGAACAGATTTCCGGCCAAAAGCATCTTGTCTACGAGCGTCGTTTTCCCATGGTCAACATGGGCGATAATTGCAATGTTTCTAATATTTTGCATATAATACCTATTATTTGGCGGCAAAGGTACGAATTTTGCATTAAATATATAGTATAGAGAAGAAAAAAAGCTGTATATCATTGCGATATAAAAGATAATCCCTATCTTTGCAACCCCAAAAGGGAATATTTATAACAACTTTTTAATTAAACATTATGTATTTAGACGCTGCTAAAAAGCAAGAAATCTTCGGCAAACACGGGAAGTCTAACTCTGATACTGGATCAGCTGAGTCTCAGATAGCTTTGTTTTCCTACCGTATTGCCCATCTGACTGAGCACCTTAAGCTCAACAGAAAGGATTATAGTACTGAAAGAGCTTTGACTATGTTAGTAGGTAAACGCCGTGCGTTGCTTACTTACTTGAAAGACCGCGATATCAACAGATACCGTGCTATCGTCAAAGAACTTGGCTTGCGTAAGTAATATACTTGCGGCAAAAGCATTAAAAAGCGGGGAGTTTTCTTTCGAAAACTTCCCGCTTTTTTTGTGCAGCAAAAACCTGATTAGACTTACATTTGTAGATTAATCCCGTATAATACGTGTTCTTTTAACGGATGGTCATCAGGCACTGAAGGATGCGGAAATTCCTTCACTTTCTGCATACCTATCTTCTGCATCACTCGTTCGGAGCGCTTATTGGGTAAAGAAGTAAAAGAATAGATTGTAGTAAACGGAAGATGTTCACTGGCATACTTCAGACAAGCCCCGGCAGCTTCGGTAGCATATCCGCGGTTCCAATACTCTTGCTTCAACCTCCAGCCTATTTCAACACCCGGAGCAAAATCCACATCGAAGGCGATATTATGGAATCCGGTATATCCGATAAAGGCATGGTCTTCTTTTCGCTCAACGGCATATAGACCATAGCCACATTGAGCAAACTCGTTTATAATTCTATTATAGAAATCCAAAGACTCTGCATCAGTCAGCTTTTTCAGAAAGAACTCCATGACTAATGGATCTTGATTCATCTCCGAAAATGGTTTTAAGTCTTCTTCTTCCCAATCACGCAATAGCAGGCGGGGAGTTTCAATGTATATCATACAGGGATTATTTTATTAGGTAAAGCTTCATTCCTGTACAAAAATACGTAAATAAGACTAATACTCAAAACACAATTTTTATCTTTGTAAAATCCCTCAAAAAGCCCAAGCAAATCAACATACAAAATCTAAAACAGAAATACAATCCCACCTATGAGGAACAAAACCACAACCGGCAACAAAACTGCAGAAACCATACAGACCTATGACTTGTCTGCACAAAGCTATCAGGATAAATTCATGCTGATGGACTTATACGACGACACTTATGACCGGTTCTGCGAATTAGTGAAAGGATCTGCTCCTTCTATTCTGGAAATAGGCACAGGTCCCGGAAATGTAACCAAATATCTGCTATCCCGACGCCCTGACTTCAAAGTTTCCGGAATAGACCTGGCACCCCAAATGATAGAATTGGCAAGGCAAAATAATCCCCAAGGAGAATTTGACGTAATGGACTGTCGGGAAATTCACAAGATAGGACGGAAGTTCAAAGGCATCATGTGTGCATTCTGTTTACCTTATCTTTCTAAAGAAGACAGCAGGGAACTTATATCAAATATCTCACAACTTTTAGAACCGGGAGGTGTTTTATATATCAGTACAATGGAGGATGATTACGCTAAGTCAGGATATGAGACAACCAGCTTCAGCGGAATAAACAGAGTATATGTATATTATCATCAAGAGAATTTTATTGCCGGATGCCTGGAAGAATCCGGATTCAAAATAGTAGATTTGCAAAAGAAAAGGTATCCGGAACAAGACGGAAGCTTCTTAACGGATATGATTTTCATTGCCCAAAAGAAATAAGATTAAGGGACGTGCCTACGGATTTGAAATAAAAACCTAAACATGTGAATAATGAAAACAAGTAAACTGATTCTGTTGGGGCTGATCTGCATGATCGCAATAGTGCCGGCTACCGCCCAAAGCCGGAATGAGAAGAAAGCACAAATTGAACGTGCCGTAAAGGAAGCCATTGACTCCCAAACGTACAAGATCAACGTGGACCGTATGCAGCCCATGAGAGGGGGAAGCCGCACGCTGACCACTAACTACTCCCTACAAGTCAGGAATGATTCTGTCTATTCTTACCTGCCCTACTTCGGCGTAGCTTACAATGTACCTTACGGCGGTGGCAAAGGTCTCGTATTCAGCGAACCAATAACCGGGTACAAAACCAAAGAACTCAAAAAAGGTAAAACGCAGATAGATTTTAAGACCCGTAGCGAAGGAGACAATTATGAGTACAGCCTGACAATCTATCCCAACGGTTCGACTACCATACACGTGCAGGCATCCAATAGGCAATCCATCTCTTATACCGGAGATATGGAAGTTGAGAGATAGAGCTGCACCTTACTTTTTGAATTCGCGTAGAAGCCAAATCTACTAAACCGCTGGTATGATACAAGAAATAATCAATAGTTATCTTTTCTACATTAGAAACTCATATTAAGCAAGACTTATACTTCCCACGGGGAGTTTTGTGTATTTCCCACCAGTTATGAACTAAATAATAAATTATCACCTTCGTTCCAATGAGGAAAAAGTTGAAAATAGTGCAAATACGTTACATTCCAAACAGTCATGCTTATCCTTGTTTTTTTCGATACCGAGGAAGGGCTTGTTCCTCGGTGTCGAGCAAGGGGTTCCTCGGTGCCGAACCCTCCCTTTCTCGGTGTCGGAGAAATACCCTATTCAGAAGATACTCTGACGAAAGATGGTTCATAAGAAAGAGAACTTGATTTAATTTAAACATTATCTCTTTGATTTCTCAAATACAGAAATAAACTGAATTTCCATTTTGCTCATAATCACACTAAAATAAGTTTATTTTAGTGTGGTTGCCCCGAAAAAGAATTAGGAAAAACGATTGTCAGGGTAATGTCAGACAAATGTCAGGAAGTTATCAGGTACTTGTTTCCCGCTCTTTCCAGTGAAGCCGATACCTTCGTATCCTGAAATTAAACAACTACCGAAACATGAAACAGTTTATATGTATTCTTACACTACTTTTAGCCGGTATCAACCCGACAAAAGCACAGAATAGCCCAGTACAGTCCCCTAACAACCCGGTAACATCCTCCATCCGTGGCAAAGTCCTGACAGAAGAGAAACAACCTTTAGAGTTTGCCAACATCACCCTCTTGTCGCCGGATTCCACTTTTATACAAGGCACATGCAGCCACAGCGACGGGAGTTTTGAAATCGTTCCTCCTGACAGTGAAGGGTATCTGCTTCAAATTTCATCCATCGGCTACAAAACTCTTTGCCGCCCTTGCAAGACCGGAGGCACCGGACTATATATACTTGAAACCGACGCCGTAATGCTTGCCGAAACCGTAGTGACCGCCGCACGCCCCATCTTCAAGCTGAAAGGTGGCAAACTGGAAACGAATATACAGCAGACTCTGCTTTCCTCCCTGAACAACGCCAACGATGTACTGAAACACATTCCCGGACTGCACTCCACCGAAGAGGGATACACCGTCTTCGGTAAAGGTACTCCCATCATATATATAGACAACCGTCTCTTGCAGAACCCTTCCGAATTGGAACGCCTCTCTGCCACCGACATCGACAAAGTGGAGCTTATCACCAATCCGGAAGCAGAGTACGACGCTACCATAAAAGCCGTAGTACGCATCCGCACCCTGCGGGGTAAAGGAGATGGATTCGGCGGGAACATCCGTGCAGGAATCACACAACGCAGACGCACCAACCATAACGAACAAATCAATCTGAACTACCAAATGACTGGTGCCCCAGCTTCTCCATTGATTTCCCACTTGGCAAGACTCAAGCCAACCTCAGCTATACAGTAAAAAGCAATCGTCCCAACTTCTTCCAACTGCGTAGCACCCTAAGCTATAATAACCGTTTCATCTACGAAGGCGGCAATCCACTGCTTACACCCGAAACTAATCATGACGTACAATTCACCATCCTTTACCGATGGGTGCAATTCAGCCTCAACTACCAGTATCGTCGCAATGCCATTGCCTTCATGACCAAAGAGTACGACAAGAATCCTGACGTGGTTATTTTCACCACAGGAAACTTCAAGCGCATGCGATTTTTACTACAAAGACACGAATACGATGGAATTTAATATCACAATGACACTATATAAGTTTTTTTGCCAACACACACTTTCAAAGAAACACCTCTTCCGGAACATTGTCTGAATAAAGAGAGAATAACAATGCGTTCTTTTTGCATATCTTCTCACTTTTCCAAGCCATTTATGCAGAAAAGGGTTACTACTTACGAGTGATATGGTTACTACTTATAGGTGATATGGTTACTACATACGGGTAAAAGACTTACTACTTACGGGTAACACTCCTATAAGTGTCACCTTTCACTCCTATAAAAGTACTTTTTGAGAAGGATTTTATTCTAACAGAGATGTAAGCATTTCGATATTACAGTCAGAATCTAACACTTACCGATTTTCGTTTGCGTATTTTTGTTGTAGCAGGCATCTATACGGAAACTCATCATTCTAAGCGTTATAGAAATACAAAGTGTCAAAATGAAGATAGCTTATACCCCACCTTCGGAATAGTCAGCAATTCAAGTTGCTTGTCTTCGGATAAGTATTTTCTGAGTTTAGCTATGTAGTTGTTCAGGCTTTGTTCGCTACCGGGAGTTCCTTCCCATAGCTCCTGTTCTATTTGCTGGCGAGTCACTACAGTAGCTAAATTCAGCGCCAACAGTTTAAGTAGTTTGCACTCAAAAGCACTAAGTTTTTTCACTGCTTCATTCCCCTTCATCAGCAGACTTTCCTCGGCACACAGATGAAACATACCAATTTCAATTCCTTTCGGATGAAACGAATCTGCAAACCTGTTAATATATGCCAGCAACTCTGCAATCTCGAAAGGTTTCTTCAGATAAGTGACTGCTCCTACCTCCAGCGCCTTGACCACACTTGCAGCCTCCACATGCGATGAAACGAACAAAACAGGAGTTTCCGGTGCAATCAGCCTCAGTTCCGGAACAGCATCAATACCGTTCTTGGTACCAATCTCCACATCAAGCACCATGATGTCCGGTTGCCACTCTTTCACTACCTCCTTGATACCTGCCAAGGAAGTCTGATAATGCGTTTCGTAGTCCGCAGCCTCCAATGCCAAGGTGATGATGTTCCCCAATGCCACATCATCGTCCACAAACAATACTTTAATTTTATTCATAATCGGTTCTTCATTCAGACAAGGGGAATAGTGAATGTAAATATACTGCCTTTCTCTTTGGCACTTTCCACTTTGATCTTTCCCTTGTGTTCGTCTATAATATATTTCGATTGAGCAAGACCTATGCCATAGCCTTTACAAATTCGCTCCTCGCCTCTGGGTACTTGATAGAACTGACGAAACAGTTTTTGCTGATATTTTGGAGCAATGCCCCAGCCATTGTCTTGTACGGATACTCGCAGCATACTATTCACAATGGACAAAGTAACCTTCACCTTTACCCCATCATCGGAATACTTCAAAGCATTTTCCATTAGGTTTCTGATAACATTTTCGATGTACAGCCCATCGGCAATAACTTTTACCCCTACAGGTAATTCATCCACTATTTCAATAGTATGTGGCTTGGCACGATAAAGTGCATCCATACTATGTTTCACCATCTCCGTCAAGTGCAAGATATCAATTTCTTCCTTCTTCAGTATCAACCTTTTTCTGTCCTTCCGCACAGTTACCAATAGCGATTCAATATTACATACTAAATGCCTTACCTCTGCCCTACTAATCTCCACCGCTTTCTTCTTGGGCAAATTAGTTTCATCCGATTGCAACCACCCCAAAGTAGCCAAAACACTGTTGAGAGGAGCTTTCAAATCATGTATAGTACCGTTAATGCTATCTTCGCGCTTATGAAGCAAAGCATCTTTTCGTCGTATAGTAATCAACTGATAAGATAAGCAAAGTATCACAAGCAACATTAGCCATACTGATGAAATTAATATCCAAACTTGTTGTCCAACAAAAGGAACTATTGGAATATTCACCTCAATCCGCAAACACTGCAAGCCTTTTGTCCCTATTCGAAAATCTGCGGAAGTAAAATTCGGCTTCTTATCACCCAAATCACCTGTAGTCTCCACCAACTCTTTATTCTCATTATAAAGAAGAACGCGATGTCGGCAATCGACATCAACAGTTTTAACGAATATACTATCGAGAACTTTCAGATGTAAAGAAAAACCATCTTTCAACAGTTCGTCTTGTCCCACTTGCATTATCAAATCAGATGCAGTAGTTCCTATCCCCTTCTTTCTTGCAGCATCAATATTGTATATGTATCCATTACCTATCGGTGACAAACGCTGCAGGCTGTCTCTTTCCTGAGGAGACATATCATCTATTGATTTTATATATAGATATTGGTGTTCTCTAGTTTTCTTCCCCTCCCTTTCCAGCGAGCGTAAATGCATCTCTTTATCTATAGCCACATGCAGTGCATCATTAATCCTGATTATATTTTCATCAAAATATTGATTATACAAACTTATCACGTAAATCGTTTGTAGAAAGACTGTTGCAAATGCGGCAATGATGGCTATATAATAATATTTCTTCATTTTCATAATCAGGATAGCACTGCAAAGATAATCAATCCAGCAGAGAATAATTACAAAAAGATTATATTTTCATTATAAATGCGCTCGAAATAAAGCGTTTCCTTTGCAACATCAAACAAAAAGATGTATATGAATACTACAAAAACAGAAAAGCTATCAGAAGAAGAGATGTCACAAATAAAAGGCGGCGGTAGATGGGTATTAGTCGAAGGGACATGGCATTGGATCGAAACTTTCGACTTAGGAGAAGAAGAGCACGAATAAAAGGCACACATCTCCACACATACCTAAAATTGATTATTCATTCAGGCAAAACGCGCGTTAGTCTGACCAGATAATGCAGAACTCCGACTGTACAAATTGTGAGAGCGTATACCGAAAAGCTTAAGAGTAGGTAAATTAATAACAAAAAGTAAAATGGAAAACAAAAATGTTTTTGAAAAAGAAGATCAATTGTCTTCAGAAATGGACGAATTATTGGGTGGTATTAAAGTTACGTTTAAGAAGACCAATGCAGATGGCAGCAGCTACGAGATTACAGTCGAAATTTAAATTACATACTCGACAGAGATTTTAGCCTAAATATTTTCCTATCTGCTGCTAAGCGGCAGATAGGAAAATTTAAATAAATTAATATGAGAGTGAAACTATTTTTTTTGCTTATTGCAATAAGCATGCATGCATCTCTTAATGCACAAATCAGCAATAATACTTTAAAAGGCATTGTCACAGACACGAATAATACCCCTATAGCTTATGCTACAATTACGTTACTTGACAAGCAAGACTCCATTATTTCAGGAGGAGTTACCGGAACAGAAGGAGATTATGCATTTAAAGTTCCTCCCGGAACATATACACTACGAGTTTCAGCTATAGGATATTCTACCTACAATAAAAACATAGAAATTAATTCTTCACAGATATATCCCCAAATCAAATTAAATGAAGGGATAAATTTGGATCAAATTGTCATTACTGCCAGTAAACCTTTAATAACTTCCGAAAAAGGAAATATTGTGTGTAATGTAGCAAATTCTCAGTTATCTCGCTTGCCTTCAGGAATGGATGTATTGGCATTCGTTCCGGGAATACATATCTCTGGTAATAATATTATGGTAATCGGCAAGGGAAAACCTCTGATTCTAATTAATGGAAAAGAGGTCAAACAAGAAAGCGAAATAGCAAACCTACGCCCTGAAATGATAAAGAAAATCACAGTAGATAGAAATCCATCCGCCCAATACAATGCTGAATATCAAAGCATCATACATATCCTAACCAAGAATGATATGGCAGACCACCTTACTGCACAAGTCATACAAGGTTCGGCTTTCAATAAGAACTACAACCACAGCGAAACCATGAATCTCATTTATAATTCTGAGAAGATTAAAAAACATTTATCGTACAAGTTCAAAGATAGCCGTAATACAGATATAGCTGAATCGTTCCAAAACTTGGTGTATGGAGGGGATTTCCAAAATAACTCCTATAAAAGCAGGATGAAAGAAAATATTAAATCTCATAACCTGACATTCGGTTCCAATATTGCTACGAGAAAAAAAGACAACCTTGACATCCAGTATTTTCTTGATTATGATGTACAAAAAGGAAAAGTCAACGGCACGGAAAATATCAAAGATAATCTTCAAAATATAGAATTTGATGTTAAACGCATAGGTCAAACAAGAAGCTATAGTCATACTGCAAATATAAGTTACAATATGTACATAGACGACAATAGTTCTCTAAACTTTTATGGTGATTATACTTATAAACATAACAACTCATTAGAAGATGTGAACTCTATCTTCGATACCAGCAATATTAAATATACAAATTTAAAGAATTGGTCAAGATTCAATGTTACCGTTATTAGAGCAGAATATCAAAAACAAATAAATAAATACGCTTTTTCTTCCGGATTGCGTTATTCATCTATAGACAGCCAAGCAAAATCGGACATTCAAAACAGCAGTGACCGTTCTGATATGAGAGAAGAAAATATTGCCGCCTATGGCGTGTTTTCTACCCATTTTTCAAAATTCACCTTAGAGGCGGGAGCTAGACTAGAACTCAATAAAGGAAAGTATTTCAATAACAATATCCCCATATATGATAAACCTAAATACATGTTCAACATATTTCCCTCATTGACTGTCAACTATGACAAGGATGAGAACCTGCAACTTAACCTCAATTATACAAGCAAGGTTAAGAGACCGGGATTTTATGAACTGGACCCAACAGTAAATTATTTAAGTTCTGTACTTTATGAGCACGGTACCCCATCACTGAAACCCACATTGAACCATACTATCGAAGTTAATGGAACTGCATGGAAAAAGCTAAGTATCAGTATCGGATATGTATTAACGAAAAACCTAGTCGCTTACGTTATGGAACCTAATAAAGATAACATTTTATACAACAGTCCTACAAATATCCATAAAGCCCAATCCATATATCTCAATGCAACTTATAACTTATCAATAGGTCGATTCAATTCAAATATAGTAGCTGACCTAAAGAAAACATTCATCAAATTCAATTATAGAGATCAAGAAATATCGAATGACAAGCCTCAAATTCAACTGGTTAGTATAAACACATATCTGGTTAATCCTACAACATTCCTCTTTTGTAATTTTATGGGGAGCAATAAATACAGTTATATAAACACTGTATTTTCACCAACATACTCTTTGACAGCAGGTGTCAACCTTAGATTATTGAATGGAAAAATCGACTTAATGATATTCGGTAATGATATACTGCATAAAGCCAATGGGAAAACTAATTCAAAGTATGGCTATGTCGAAAATGGGCAAATAGCGAACTTAGATAGTAGAATGTTTGGAATGACAGTCAAATTCAACTTTAATAACTTCAAAGGCAAATTCAAAAAAAGTACTAGTAACCAAACAGAAATAGAAAGAATTTCACGATGAAAAAGTTTCCAATCTGTATTCAACACGACTCAATGGATTGTGGCGTTGCTTGTATAAAGATGATTTCATCTTATTATGGGCAACAACTACCTTTAAGCTATTTAAAAGATATCTGTACTCCTTCACGAGAAGGAGTATCATTATCAAAAATTTCGGCAACGTTAGAAGAAATTGGTTTCTCAACAATCGGGGGAAGACTTTCATTAGAACGATTGACTGAGAAAGCGCCTTTGCCGTGTATACTCTATTGGAATCAAGAGCATTATGTGATACTGTATAAAATAAAGAAAAAAAAGAAAGACACATTCTTTTATATCGCAGATCCCGGCATTGGATGTTTAAAATATAATCAAGAGGATTTTACCGCTAATTGGTATGCAACCAATACAACCAATTGTGATAAAGGGATTGCCCTTATTATTGAGAAAAAAGCTAACTTCAAATCTATAGCTACAAAAGAGAAAGACAAAGGAGTTGACTTTAAAATATTATGGCCCTACTTCCTGAAGTATAAGAAATACTTCTGCCAACTTTTCATAGGGTTAATTATTGGGAGCATAGTCCAACTTTTTTTCCCTTTCCTAACCAAATCCATAGTCGATGTCGGTATAGAAGAAAAAAATCTGAATTTCATTACTATTGTATTAATTGCTCAATTGGCTTTGTTAATCGGCAAGATGTGTGCCGGTTTTATAGAAAACTGGATTCTATTGCATATAGGAACCAGAGTAAACATTTCTATGCTTTCAGACTTTTTATCAAAGTTAATGAAGTTACCAATAAGTTTCTTTGACTCAAAACTCACCGGAGACATACTACAACGCTTTGAAGACCATAAGCGGGTCGAATCATTTGTTACAAATCAATTGCTAACCATTTCGTATGCGTTTATGAATATTCTTATATTCGATGGAGTACTCTATTGGTTCAATATTAGTATATTCATAATTTTCGCTACCGGTAGTTTTGCGTATATATGCTGGTTGCTGGTTTTTATGCGTAAAAGGAAAATACTGGATTACCAGATGTTCGAACAAAGAGCTATTAATGACAATAAAACCTACCAACTCATCCAAGGGATGCAAGAAATAAAATTACAAGGATGTGCTCAGAGAATGAGATGGGAGTGGGAAGACATACAAGCAAAATTATTTGAAATCAACATAGCTAATTTAAAGCTGAAACAAGCTCAACGAACCGGAAGTGTCTTCATTAATGAAGTGAAGGACATTCTAATTTCCTTCATCGCGGCATATGCTGTAATAAACTCCAATTTGACTTTGGGAGTAATGCTGGCTATACAATATATTATAGGGCAATTGAATCTTCCTATTGAACAAATAGCTCAATTCATTTACAATGTACAAGACACCAGAATTAGCATGGCAAGAATAGCTGATATTAAACAAAAAAAAGATGAGAATACAGATCGAAAAGAGGTAACTGTTACGGGGTCAAAAAACATTTCAATTAAAAATGTTTCTTTTAGATATAATGGAAGCAATCAAGACGTTTTAAAGAATATCAATATAGATATCCCACAAAAAAGCAGTATTGCCATAGTTGGTGCAAGTGGCAGTGGCAAAACGACTTTAATAAAACTACTTTTGCAATACTACAAAGCTAAAAATGGATATATAAAGATTGGAAATCAAAATATAGATGAAATAAATACCGAGACTTGGCGACAACATTGTGGAGTTGTCATGCAAGATGGATATATTTTTTCGGATACCATTGCAAAAAACATAGCAACATCTGACGACAATATAGATGAAAGCAAACTTATCTATGCTATACAAGTCGCTAACCTTGAAGATTTCATCAACAGCCTTCCCTTAAAACTGAACACTATAATAGGAATTGAAGGCCGAGGATTAAGTCAAGGTCAGAAGCAACGGATATTAATTGCCCGCGCTGTATATAAAATGCCACAGTATCTATTCTTGGATGAAGCAACAAATGCATTAGATGCAACTAACGAAAAAATAATAACCAATAACCTTGATAAATTTATTAAAGAACGTACAGTAGTAATTGTAGCACACAGATTAAGTACGGTAATGAATGCAGATAGAATATTGGTATTACATAATGGTGAAATCATTGAAAGTGGAAAACATAACGAATTAGTAAAGTTGAAAGGTTACTATTATAATCTAATCAGAAATCAATTAGAATTAGGAAACTGATATGGAGAAGGTGGAGATAAAGAGTGAAAAGGTAAGAACTTTAATGGGTAAAATACCACCTATAATTATTAGGATGGGCAATATTTGTATCCTTGGAATCATTATTATTTTATTCATTTCAAGCTGTATAATCAAGATGCCAACAACGGTATCAGCTGACGCCATAGCCAGAAACAAACAAGGTTATATGAAAATTTATATCCAGTCTATTTCCGAAGTAATAGAAACGCCAATCCACAAAGGATGTATTGTAAAAATCTATAATCAAAATAGATTATTAACAAAAGGCTTTTTATCAGATGAAATAAATACTATCGTAATAACAGAAAATGGCCAAAAGCTTGAAAAAGAAATATTAGTAGATGAAGAATCAACCAACAGGAAGATCAATATAAAATCTCTAGGAGAATGCCATCTGAAAGCAACTATAGAAATAAAGAAAGAATCTCTCATAGAAAGAATTATAGGAATACATTCCTTCACTGACTAAGCACATCTTTGTTTTATACATCAAAACCAAACTTTTCTCTTCAGATTGTTGCACTTAGTGAAAGTTTATCTTATTTTTGCGACTTAACAACTATAAATCATAACCTTTAGACTGAAAATACTTTCATTATGGATACAAGTAAGATTGTAGGAGAAAAGATTAAGGCGCTCCGCGAGAGCCAATCTATTGGCATAGAAGAATTGGCACAACGTTCGGGACTTGCCATCGAGCAGATCGAACGCATAGAAAATAACATTGACCTGCCATCGCTGGCACCGCTTATCAAGATTGCGCGTGTGCTTGGTGTACGTCTCGGTACTTTCCTGGACGATCAGGATGAAACCGGTCCGGTAGTATGCCGCAAATCGGAAGCTCAAGACAGCATCAGCTTCTCCAACAATGCTATCCAAAGCCGTAAACACATGGAATATCATTCTCTCTCCAAGTCTAAAGCAGATCGCCACATGGAGCCATTCATCATTGATGTTGCGCCTACCCAAGACAGTGATTTCGTGCTTTCATCACACGAAGGAGAAGAATTCATCATGGTTATGGAAGGCATCATGGAAATCAGCTATGGCAAAAGCTCTTATCTGCTCGAAGAAGGAGATAGTATTTATTATGACTCTATTGTCCCACATCACGTACATGCTTACGAAGGACAAGCGGCAAAAATACTTGCAGTAATTTATACACCAATTTAATAAATGAAGAACGAAAATGAAGAATGAAGAATTACCATGCGGCACAACATCGCTACTGATATTCTTCATTTTTCATTTTCGCTCATCCTTAATTCTTAATTCTTAATTCTTCATTTAAATGTTATACGAAAGAACGCTCGGCCAATGGTTGGAGCACTGGGCAGAAACTACGCCCGATAAAGAATATATCGTTTATTCTGATCGCAATCTGCGCTTCACTTGGAGCCAATTCAACCGTCGGGTAGACGATATGGCAAAAGGTCTCATCGCCATTGGTGTGGAACGGGGAACACACGTCGGCATTTGGGCTGCAAATGTACCGGACTGGTTGACGTTGCTATATGCTTGCGCCAAGATAGGAGCCGTATATGTAACTGTAAACACAAACTACAAACAGGCGGAACTTGAATATCTGTGTGAGAACTCTGATATGCACACTCTTTGTATCGTCAATGGCGAAAAGGATAGTGATTTTGTACAGATGACCTACAACATGCTTCCCGAACTTAAAACCTGCCAACGCGGACATCTGAAAAGTGAACGTTTCCCGTATATGAAAAATGTGATCTATGTGGGGCAGGAGAAACATCGGGGCATGTATAATACCACCGAAATACTACTGCTGGGCGATAATGTAAAAGACAGCCGCCTGGACGAACTCAAGAGCCAAGTCGATTGCCACGATGTAGTCAACATGCAATATACTTCCGGTACTACCGGTTTCCCGAAAGGTGTTATGCTGACTCATTACAACATAGCCAATAACGGTTACCTGACCGGTGAACACATGAAGTTTACCGCCGACGACAAGCTATGCGTCTGTGTACCCTTGTTTCACTGCTTCGGCGTAGTGCTTGCTACAATGAACTGCCTGACACATGGTTGTACGGAAGTAATAGTAGAACGTTTCAACCCGCTAGTGGTACTTGCATCTATTCACAAAGAACGTTGCACGGCACTCTACGGAGTACCTACGATGTTCATTGCCGAATTGAATCATCCTATGTTCGATATGTTCGATATGTCTAGCCTGCGCACAGGCATCATGGCAGGTTCCCTCTGTCCGGTAGAGCTGATGAAAAAGGTGGAAGAAAAGATGTTTATGAAGGTTACCAGCGTCTACGGACTGACAGAAGCTTCGCCCGGAATGACCGCCACCCGTATTGAAGACCCGTTTGATGCTCGTTGCAATACAGTGGGGTATGATTTTGAACACACGGAAGTCAGAGTAATCGATCCTGAAACCGGCGAAGAATGTCCTATCGGCATGCAAGGTGAAATGTGTAATCGTGGATATAATACAATGAAAGGGTATTATAAGAATCCGCAAGCAACTGCCGAAGTTATTGATAAAAACAATTTCCTGCATTCCGGAGACTTAGGAGTAAAAGATGAAGATGGCAACTATCGCATTACAGGACGTATAAAAGATATGATTATCCGTGGCGGTGAAAACATTTATCCCCGTGAAATAGAAGAATTCCTTTACCAACTGACTGGAGTAAAAGATGTACAAGTAGCCGGTATTCCCTCGAAGAAGTACGGAGAAGAAGTCGGCGCATTCATCATCCTGCATGAAGGTGTAGATATACACGAGTCCGATGTACGCGACTTCTGCACGGGTAAAATATCACGTTATAAAATACCTAAATACATCTTCTTTGTAGAAGAATTCCCAATGACCGGAAGCGGTAAGATACAAAAGTTCAGATTGAAAGACCTGGGATTGCAGATTTGCAAAGAACAGGGAATAGATATTATATAAGAAGTTCTCTCACCCCTCGGTCCCTTTCAAGGGAGTGAGGGGAATTAAACACTAAGTGGCAACGTAAAATAAAATGCGGTACCTACCCCTTCGGTAGATCGTGCCCAAATACGTCCGCCCATAAGTTCCACCAACATTCTACAGATGGTCAGTCCGAGACCGGTTCCTTGTGCAAAGTTATCAACCTTACCAAAGCGCTGGAATATAGTTGCAATTCGGTTGGCGGCAATGCCAATTCCACTATCTTTCACATAAAATTGCACCACATCACCCCGCAACTGACAACCAAAATGTATCTCTCCGGAAACAGTAAACTTTATGGCATTGCTCAATAAGTTCGTCAAGATTTGAGTCAAGCGAATTTTATCACTAACAATACACAAGTTCCGTTCTACTTCATCGAGCTTCAGTTGAACGCCTTTCGCCGTCTTTTTATAGAACTGATTATACTCTTTCGTGAAAATGGTATATAAATTAATCTCTTCTTTTGATAAGTCCATCACCCCGGCTTCCAATGAAGAAAGGTCAATTATATCGTTGAACAAATTCAGCAGCAACTCAGAGTTCTTTTCTATGATATAGCTATATTCTTCTTTCTCAGTCTCATCTCCCGGATTAATTACCAATCTGGAGAAACCGACAATAGCATTCAACGGAGTACGTATCTCATGGCTCATATTAGCAAGAAAAGCAGATTTCAATCGATCCGATTCTTCGGCTCGCTCCCGTGCAGCTATCAGTTCTTTTTCCGTTTGCTTCAAACCTGTTATATCCCATGAAATGCCTATCAGGTATGAATCGCCATTCGGAGAATCCGCCATCAGTTTTGAAGTATGTACAATCCGTTTATCACCGTTTGCACTTGTATAAACCTCTTCAAATTCTTTGAAGCCGAGTCTCTGCGTCTCAAGATCGTCTTTGCGGAACCTCTCTCTGTCTGCTGAATCGGGGAATATTTCAAAATCGGTATGCCCTACAGCTTTTTCAGCCGATATACCGGAGTGTTTAACGAAGTCTTTGTTCCAATACAAATAACGGAAATCATCCTTGGCGTCCTTAACAAACAGATAAACAGGAATATTATCCAGGATTGCGCCCATTATAGAATTTAAGCGGACGATCTCTTGTTGTTGTTTTGCACTTTCAAATTCCGATTTAACCCTTCTTGTTACATCTTGGCATACACATAACAAATATTGATCTCCTAACGGACAAATTCTGTTATCAAAATAGTGCAATTCACCTTCGAATATTAAAGAGTGCTGGGCGGTATGTGTTTCTTTCGTACGTTTCACTTCTTCCATATTGGCAAAGATGACGTCATAAGCATCTCCCGTCACGATATCTTCAAGTTTGGAACAACACAAACCTTCATTGGAAAGACCTTCAATATGATTAGTACCGGGAGCAGAAACTAATGCTACACAATTCGCATCATAATCAAATACAGTTATCATATCAGGAATTGTCTCCAATATCTCCCGAGCATATCGTTCACGGAATTGTCCTTGCGAATTATTCTCACAAGGATTATCCTGAATGGAGCATCTTTCTAATTTTTGTTCCAGATGGTAGATGATGTCCAATAACTCTTCTTTTGTCTTGTTCCTGTAATCGCCCATTTCAATAAATGATAGAGTCTGATCATATTTTACAATTATCGTGGCTACAAATATACTGTAAAAAATGATTGCATCAACATTTGTTTTTACTTTTATTTAAAAAATGACAAAGCTTTTGCCCTACTAATCAGAATGTTCTATCTTTGCACCACTTTTTAATTAAAATCAAACATTTATGTCTAAAGAATTATTCTCTACTCTGCCTTACAAAGTGGCAGATATTACGCTTGCCGACTTCGGTCGCAAGGAAATCGATCTGGCAGAAAAAGAAATGCCCGGCCTCATGGCTCTTCGCGAAAAGTATGGAGAAACAAAACCGTTGAAAGGTGCTCGTATCATGGGCTCACTGCACATGACTATCCAAACTGCGGTATTAATCGAAACCCTTGTGGCACTGGGCGCAGAAGTACGCTGGTGTTCCTGCAATATATACTCTACTCAAGACCATGCCGCTGCTGCCATTGCTGCCAGCGGAGTAGCAGTTTTTGCCTGGAAAGGTGAAACGTTAGCCGATTATTGGTGGTGTACACTTCAAGCCCTGAACTTTGCCGGCGGTAAAGGTCCCACAGTTATCGTGGATGATGGAGGAGATGCTACCATGATGATACACGTAGGCTACGATGCCGAAAACAACGCTGCCGTACTGGACAAGGAAGTACATGCCGAAGATGAAATAGAGTTGAACGCCATCCTTAAACAGGTTCTGGCTAAAGATAGCGACCGCTGGCATCGTGTAGCAACCGAAGTACGTGGTGTTTCGGAAGAAACCACTACCGGTGTACACCGTCTGTATCAAATGCAGGAAGAAGGCAAATTGCTGTTCCCAGCATTCAATGTGAATGACTCGGTAACCAAATCTAAATTTGATAACCTCTACGGTTGCCGTGAGTCTTTGGCAGATGGTATTAAACGTGCTACCGACGTAATGATTGCCGGTAAAGTAGTTGTTGTTTGTGGTTACGGTGATGTAGGTAAAGGTTGTTCGCACTCCATGCGTTCCTACGGTGCCCGTGTACTGGTAACCGAAGTCGACCCTATCTGTGCTTTGCAAGCTGCTATGGAAGGTTTCGAAGTAGTCACTATGGAAGACGCCTGCGCAGAAGGCAATATCTTTGTAACTACTACCGGCAATATTGACATTATCCGCATCGACCACATGGAGAAGATGAAAGACCAAGCCATTGTTTGCAACATCGGTCACTTCGACAATGAGATCCAGGTAGAAGCCCTCAAGCATTTCCCGGGTATCAAGTGCGTGAACATCAAGCCGCAAGTAGACCGTTATTATTTCCCTGACGGACACAGCATCATCCTGTTAGCTGACGGTCGTTTAGTAAACTTGGGCTGTGCTACCGGTCACCCGTCTTTCGTAATGAGTAACTCATTCACAAATCAGACATTGGCACAAATCGAGTTGTTCAACAAGAAATATGAAACCAATGTTTATCGTTTGCCCAAGTATCTGGACGAAGAAGTAGCCCGTCTGCATCTCGAAAAGATTGGCGTAAAACTGACGAAGCTGACTTCTGAACAGGCTGCATACATCGGTGTAAACGTAGATGGACCGTACAAAGCCGACCACTATCGTTATTAAAGGATCGGACGATTTACAATTTACGATTAAAGTTAGTCTGAGGTTGTGAATTGTAAATCGAACTTTCTTCAATCGTAAATCGTAAATTGTCAAATTGTAAATGAAAAAGATTCTTCCTGATTTCCTTGCCATACTGGTATTTGCCGTACTCTCTTTCGCCTACTTCTTCCCGGCGGATATAGAGAACCGCATTCTGTTCCAGCACGATATCGCTGCCGGAGCAGGTGCCGGACAAGAAGCGGTACAATATCACGAACAAACGGGTGAACGTACTCGTTGGACGAACTCTATTTTTGGAGGTATGCCTACCTACCAGATATCTCCGTCCTACGACTCTACCCAGCCATTGCAATGGGTGCAGAAGGTGTACCAACTTTTCCTGCCCAATTATGTATGCCTTACATTTATCTTGATGCTAGGCTTTTACATCCTATTGCGAGCATTCGGTATACCAGTCTGGCTGGCGGGATTAGGAGGAATTATATGGGCATTCTCATCCTATTTCTTTATTCTGATATCTGCCGGACATATCTGGAAATTCATCACCTTGGCCTATATACCACCTACGATGGCAGGTATTGTGCTTGCTTATCGCGGTAAACTACTATGGGGAGGAATCATTACTGCCCTGTTTATTGCCTTGCAAATCTCATCAAACCACGTACAGATGTCCTACTACTTCCTGTTTGTCATCTTGTTCTTCGTGGGGGCTTACTTCGAAGATGCCTGGCGTAACAAAACGCTACCGCAATTCTTCAAGGCAAGTGCAGTCTTGGTAGTAGCAGCCCTTATCGGGGTAGCAGCCAATCTATCGAATCTTTACCATACTTATACGTACAGTAAAGAAACCATGCGCGGCAAAAGCGAACTGGTACAAACAGGTGAAGCTGCCAAGCAAGCCAGTGGCGGATTAGAGCGTGATTACATCACTCAATGGAGTTACGGTGTCGATGAAACGTTGACTTTACTTGTCCCTAACTTCAAAGGAGGTTCCTCTTTCAACAGACTGAATGAAAGCGAGGTAGCGATGAAGAAGTCCAAACCCGAATACTCACAAATCTACAACCTCGGACAGTATTTTGGCGATCAGCCTATGACGTCCGGTCCTGTTTATGTAGGAGCTTTCGTTCTTTTTCTTTTCATCCTGGGATGTTTCATTGTACGCGGTCCATTAAAATGGGCATTGATAGGCGCAACCTTCTTCTCCATCGTATTGTCATGGGGTAAGAATTTTATGCCACTCACTGATTTCTTCATTGATTACATTCCAATGTATAATAAGTTCCGTGCAGTATCTTCTATCCTTGTAATTGCAGAATTTACTATACCATTACTAGCAATTTTCGCTTTAAAACGTGTACTGGACGAACCGGAAATTATCAAGAAAGATAAGAAAGCAGTAGGCATCAGCCTAGCACTTACGGCAGGTGTAGCATTATTGATGTTTATCTCTCCGGCAATATTCACCAGCTTTGTTCCTGCACAAGAGGTACAAATGTTACAAAATGCCGTTAACCAGCAAATGATACCGGCAAACGAACTTTCGGGTATCATGGCCAGTCTATCGGAAATGCGTGCTGCATTGGTTAGTTCCGATGCTATCCGTAGCTTCTTCATTATTATTATTGGTTGTGCTCTGCTTTGGTTCTATGCAACCGGCAAATTACGCAAGTCGCTGACTATTGCAGGTATCACTATCCTCTGCTTGGGTGATATGTGGAGTGTGAACAAACGCTATCTTCACGATGACCAGTTTGTTCCCCGTTCTGCACAAACCGAGACATTTAATAAGACACAAACTGATGAGCTGATTTTGCAAGATAAAAGCCTGAATTACCGTGTACTTAACCTTGCTACCAGTACATTCGACGAGAACAACACCGCCTATTGGCATAAGAGTGTTGGCGGATATCATGCTGCCAAACTACGCCGCTATCAGGAAATGATAGAGAACCACATTTCACCTGAAATGCAAGCTGCTTATAGGGAAATTGCTACTGCCGGTGGAGAAATGGATAGTGTAGACGCCTCCAAGTTCCGCGTACTGAATATGTTGAATACAAAATACTTCATCTTACCTGCCGGACAACAAGGACAAACAGTACCTATCCTTAACCCTTATGCTTATGGTAATGCATGGTTTGTAGATAAAGTTCAATACGTAGACAACGCCAATCAGGAAATCGAAGCTTTAAAAAACATTCTTCCTACCGAAACAGCTGTAGTAGATGCTCGCTTTAAAGATGCCTTGAAAGGTGCTACTGAAGTTTACAAAGACAGTCTTTCCAGCATTCAACTGAAAAGTTACGAACCCAACCGTTTGGTTTACGAAACCAATAATGCCAAAGATGGTGTCGCCGTCTTCTCCGAAATATATTATCCGGATGGCTGGCAAGTAACCATCGACGGAAAACCTACTGATATAGCTCGTGCCAATTATATCCTGCGTACAATGTATGTACCTGCCGGAAAGCACACTATCGAAATGCGCTTTGACCCGACGAGCCTGCATGTTACAGAAGGCATTGCTTATGGAGCATTAGCACTATTACTGATCGGAATTATTGCAGTGGTACTAATAGCCAGAAAGAAGGAATCCAAATAAATTGGAATAAATCCGTTAGCGGAATATTCTCTTAATAAAGACACTCCCGGTTTCTACTTTTTATAGAAATCGGGAGTGTCTTTTATTAAAACCAACAGTTTATGCTTTAGAAACTGAACCATAGCATAAAAAAACCGTCTCTACCCTCACGGGTAAAAACGGTCCAAGTCAATAATACATGAAAAAACGCTATTTAGAGAGAGTCTCTTCTGTCAATACATAACTATAATATTTCACTATTTCCTATTACAGTCTATTTCTATTCCGATACAAATGTACATAGTCCTCCCATGAATAGCAAATGAAATCTACGTAGGGGAAGATTTTGCCGACGAGTGGCAAGAAAATGATATAACAAAACAGAAAAGATAATTATTTCTTTAGTAACCGACGTGTAAGATAATGAACCGGATACCAAACAGACAAGAAACCAACTGCTATCACAGTAACAAATATCAGTAAAACATCCGTTACATGAACACTCACAGGATAGGCATCAACTACGAAGCTACCATTACCTCCTAAAGTAATAATCCCAAAATGCTTTTGAAGGAAACAAAGTAACAATCCGACAAGAATACCAGCAAACGCACCAAATACAGAAATAAGTCTTCCTTCGAATAAAAAGATACGAGCTATCAAATGGTCACTAGCACCTAAATTACGCAAAGTTTCCACATCTTCGCGCTTATCAAGAATAAGCATGGAAAGTGAACCTATCACATTAAAACAAGCAATAGCCAAAATAAATGTAAGGAAAAGGTAAGATATAAATTTCTCTATCTCCATGATGCGAAATACATCAGCCTGTTGCTCATAACGATTCAGTACCACATAATGACGCCCCAGAATACGGGATATGTTTTTTTGAACAGAAGCTATGTCAGCATCAGGCTTTAACTTCAGTTCAATAGCGGAGACTTCTTTATCATAATTAAATAATCGTCTGGCAAAGTCAAGAGAAGTAAGTATATAACTACCATCATACTTCTGCTGATTCACTACAAATACAGCACCTGGTGAAAACAGGTAATCTCGATTGAAAGAAGCAGAAGGGTTAGCCATATTGACCCGAACATTCCTTTTAGGAGCATAGACTTGTAACGGATCTACAAACTGGATACCCGTACCCAGTTCTGATACCAACTCCACCCCTAAGATACCATAATCTACTACCTCATCATGTAAGACGAATTTTCCAGTACCATACAACAAGCTATCAATAGAAGTCAGTTGTTCAAAGTTATCATCCACTCCTTTGATAACAGCCATAGCTTGGCGATCTTTGTATTGCACCATAGCATTCTCTTCCAGCGTTTCCGTCCAGACCTCAATCTCCGGCAACGACCGTACTTGCTTGAAAGCAGCACTGCTCGGATCAAAAACCTTTCCTTCACGGATCGTTATCTTCAGTTCCGGATCGAAAGCCGTAAAGAATCCCGCCACCATATCCTGAAAGCCATTGAATACGGAAAGAGTACATACCAACGCCAATGTAGCCAATGCCACCCCACATACAGAAATACCGGATATGATATTGATAGCATTATGCTTCTTCTTAGAGAAGAGATATCGACGAGCTATGTAGAAGGGAAGGTTCACTTCAGCAACTCATCTATTTTATCCAGATAGTCTAATGAATCGTCCACAAAGAACTTCAGTTCCGGTATGATACGAAGCTGGTGACGTACACGTGTGCCCAACTCAAAACGAATGGACTTCATATTGGCATTGATATTCTTTATAATCTCCTCTCCCTTTTCTGAAGGAAAGATGCTAAGATAAGCACGTGCTACACTCATGTCCGGACTGATGCGTACTGCACTAACAGAGATCAATACGCCTTGCATAGACTTGGTTTGCAACAAAAAAATCTCACTCAACTCCTTCTGGAGTAAACGAGCTATTTTATTCTGACGGGTTGTTTCCATAATTTCTTTTTTCTAATTAACGGCAAAGTTACGTATAATATCTTGGCAGACTTACAATTTATACTTTTTTTAGTATCAGCCATCCTTCGATATCAAATAATAAAGTATATTTGCAATCATACTACTATCAACGCAACATTTTAATTTATGAGAGTATACGTTTGGCTATTATTGCTACTCTTTTCTTCAACCGCTTATGCCAAGGACAGCAACCGTTGGAAAGAAGCGGAATTGAATATGCAGAAACAAGAATACGGGGAGGCGGCAAAACTTTATAAAGAATTAATCAATAAGTCAGACAGCGATTATGAGGAGATTAACTCTCAAAAGGTAGCTGACCTGCGCAAGATATATTCCATAGACGAACTGGAATTGGCTAACAGTCAAGAACAAAGCCATTTACTCTTAATGGTTCTCATCATTTTGCCTATCTTTATAGCCATTGCCGGATATATTGTATTTTTTCTGAAAAAGCAAGGAAAGAAGTTAATCTTATCGCAACAAAAACTTAAAGAGGCTCAGGAAGCAGTAGAGAAATCTATTCATAACAAAAGCCTGTTCGTGTCGAACATGAGCCACGAAATACGCACCCCTCTAAATGCCTTATCCGGTTTCTCTGAAATACTAACTACCCCAGGTATTGACGAAGAAACACGGAAGCAGTGCTACGAAATTATCCAATTGAATTCCCGCCTGTTAATAAATCTTCTTAATGATGTGGTGGATATTTCCTGTCTGGATATAACCAACATGAAATTTGATCTAAGGAAATATGATGCTGTAGCCCTCTGCGAAGGTATTATCCAAACAGTGAATGGTATTAAGCAGACACAGGCTGAGATATCTTTTGAGACCGATCTGCCTTCTTTGGAGATTGAGACAGACACCTCTCGCTTGCAACAAGTATTAATCAATATACTAATCAATGCCACGAAGTTTACCAAAGAGGGTAGCATCGTACTACGGCTTGAGCAGGTAGAGGAAGGCCTTGCACTATTTTCGATTACCGATACCGGTTGCGGCATTCCTTTAGAGAAACAGCCTACTATCTTTGCGCGTTTCGAACGAGTAGACGAGAAATCACAAGGAACCGGTATCGGGCTTTCCATCTGTCAGTTCATTATTGAGCGCTTCGGTGGAAAAATCTGGATTGATCCGGAATATACCAACGGCTCGCGTTTTGTATTTACCCACCCAATAAAGTTGGAGGGCATCGTATGAAAAAGATAATGTTCTTTATACTCTTTTTGGCAAGTTTATCGGCTTTTGCTAAAACAGATGCCTCGATTGTCTTCAATAAACAGGCACGGGATAGTGTCTTCCACGAAGCAGCTTCCATTTCTGTTGACTCAGTTCGTTCTCTATTCCTGAGAGAGGCCTTCGAACAATTTATTGGTCAGGAGGGTGCTACTGAATTTTTGGACTCAGCTATCGCCCTCAGCGTACGCAAGTATCTACCCAATGAAGAATTATGGGCACTCTTCGATTATTGCCGGCAATATGAATACCTTACCGAGTTATCCAAGTTGGAGCAAAGACTTGTGGTTTTAAAGGATGCCAGTTACCATCATAAGAATTACGCATATTATTATACAATGTGGATGTCCGTACTTCATGCACGATGCGCAATGGGAGATATTGAATATGCCATAATGCAAGCAAAGGAAATGGCAAACGAAGCTATACGTTTGAATTATAAGGGAGGTACATTTATAGCAGCCCTCGCCTTAGGACAAGCTTATGACTTTGCCAAACAATACGATAAAGCAATAAATGCATACAAACAGGCTTTAGAAAAGAATCCTAAGGCAAATGATGATGCCCTGTTGATAATACATGGTAATCTTAGCAGGCTTTATTTCAAATTAGAAAAATATACTCAAGCTCTAGAGGAATTGCGAAAACAACACGCTACCCTTACGAGAATGTATAAAAAGTCTCAATTATCGGATCCATTCAGATCGAATTTTTTAGAGATAGAAATATCTTTCTGCAAAATCTACATGGAATTAGGGGATAAAGAAAATCTGGGGCAGCATTTAAAGGAAGCTCAAAAGTATTACAATGAAAATATATACCGCGGAGCTTACATCAATTATCATATCTTGTGGGGAGCATATCACAAGCTCAATAAAGAATGGGATATGTCTCTCCGGGAGATTGACCTGGCTATTAATGCCTGCCAAGGAACAGAGCCTTTCGGAGAGAACCAGATACTTAAAACGAAAGCCAATGTCTTAATGGAAATAGGTAAACATGAAGAAGCTGCCAACCTATTTAAGACTGTAGCCATAAAAGGAGATTCACTGAACCAAAATATGTTGAAGAGACATCAGGAAGTACATCTGATTAACCATAAAATTCACAAGGCTCTGCTAGAGAAAGAGATTTTAACGCAACGATACCGTTACATACAAATAGGTGTCGGTTGTATCATTTTAGTTCTATTATTTTTCGTCATTGTACGTGCCGCCCAAATCCGACGCCAATTACAGCGTTCGGAAGAAGAAACCCGACTGGCATTAGAGAAAATCAAGTCTGCTGACAAGATGAAGGAACGCTTCCTGCACAATATTACTTATGAAATACGCATTCCATTGAACACTGTAGTAGGCTTTTCCGAATTATTGTCTATAGAAAACAATTTATCGGATGAAGAGTTGGAAGAATATTCAACTGTAGTCAAAAACAATTCATCCAGATTATTGGCGCTTATAAACAATATCCTTGACTTATCACGTCTTGAAGCCGGTATGATGCGGTTCAACGTACAAGAATCTGATATCGTGCAACTCTGCCGGGAAGCTAAGATGATGGTGCAAATGCAAACACCCGATGCTGTAGAACTAACATTCAACACTGAACTGGAAGACTTACAGGTTCATGTGGATAGCAAATGGTTCCTCAAATTATTGACCAGTTTAATGTCCGTACCAACAGATTATGCGGGAGAACGACTTTCAATAGAATACTCTTTAGACCGATCGGAAAAGAATCTGACAATAATAGTCAAGGGAAGTCCACTATACCAGATTTGGAAAGATGAGCAAGAACAAAATATACTACACAATATTAACCGCCTCTATGTTGAAGCATTCATGGGGCGTTACCAGGTTTTAGGGGAAGAGAACAAGAAACAGGTATTCATTACCTACCCTCTAGCTTAAGGCTTATTTCTTACGGATAATTGTCAATCCGTCACGTAAAGGGAGAATAACCTTCTCCACCCGTGTATCATTTGCAACAAGATCATTGAAGGCCTTAATGCCAATAGTTTGCAAATCTTTTCGATGAGGTTGTTCTTCAAGAACATGCTCATCCCATAGAGTATTGTCGGCAATGATATAACCACCATCGGAAAGGCAAGTCAACACCATTTCATAGTAGTCAATATACTTACGCTTATCACCATCTATAAAAGCCAGATCGAAAGTTAGATCCAGCTTCGGTACCATTTCCAAAGCATCACCAATATAGAATTTGATTTTATCGGCATAAGCTGAGTTTTCCAACCAAGGACGTGTAAAGTCTTCTTGCTCATCATTAATCTCGAATGTATGAATCTTTCCGCCTTCCGGCAACCCTTCTGCCATACAAAGTGCGGAGTAACCGCTATAAGTACCTATCTCCAAGATTTGACGAGGACGTATCATCCTGACAAACATCTTAAGCATACGCCCCTGCAAATGCCCTGAAGCCATACGGGGATAAAGTAACTTTAGGTGTGTGTCACGATAAAGAGCCTTCAAATAGTCGCCTTCATCGTCTATGTGTTGCAGGATATATTCGTCTATTGTCATATTAATAGGGTGATAAAGGATAGAGTGATAAGGTGGTAAGATAGCCTTTACCACCTTATCACTCTATCACCCTACCATCTTTTACAAGTATCTATTACTATTAGGAAGTACACTCTCAGCAGCATGCTTCAAAGCGTCTTCCACCACATTAATTTCGAGGAAAGAAGTTTGTGTACCTTCTTTGCCACTACTCAGATAACCCACCATATCTGTTGTACATAAGCGACCTTCTTTTACCAAACGGCGTAAAGCGGCAAAATAATACTCTTGTCCGTTTGCAAGTTCAGGCATATAAATCGCCTCCACACCATAAGACAAGGCAAGGTGACGCATTGTTTTTTCCTTGTAACAGATAGCAAGTACAGGGAATTTTCCGCGGAAAGCAGCAAGGTTACGAGCAGTACGTCCACTATAACTATCGGTAATGATTGCACGGATTTTCAGTTTAGAGGTCGCCTTTACCGCTTGCTTGGCAAGGAATGCAGTTACATCATTGCTGTTTTCATCCAGAGGAATACGAATATCATTATCCGCTAATTTATCTTTTTCAGCTTGGGCAGCAACTTTAGTCATGGTCTTAAGTGCTTCAATGGGGTATTTACCGTATGCAGTTTCACCACTTAACATCAATGCATCTGTACGATAATAAATTGCATTAGCAATATCGGTCACTTCTGCACGGGTAGGACGCGGATTAGAAATCATGGTATGAAGCATTTGAGTAGCAACAATTACCGGCTTCTTTACAAGAATACACTTGCGAATCAGTAAACGTTGAATACCCGGAATACGTTCTTGGGGAACTTCAATGCCAAGGTCTCCACGAGCAACCATTACACCATCGGCAACTTCCAAAATTTCATCAATATTATCAACACCTTCCTGGTTTTCAATCTTGGCGATAATCCTAATATCGCTGTTATGAGCATCCAAAATGGCTTTTATATCCAGAATATCCTGCTTATTGCGTACAAAAGAGTGAGCAATGAAATCAATATCCTTCTCAATAGCATAAAGGATATTAGTACGGTCTTTTTCAGTCAAAGAAGGCAAGTTTATACGAACTCCGGGAACATTCACACTCTTACGACTTCCCAAAGTAGCTTCATTCTGCACTTCACAAAGCAAATAGTCGGAGGTCTTCTCAATTACAACCAGTTCCAGATCTCCATCATCAATCAAAATGTGTCCATCTACATTCAAGTCATGCACAAAGTAAGGATAAGAAACAGAAATACACTCACGAGTTGTTTCTTGTTCGGGTTTGCCCACCACTTTCACTCGGTCACCGACTTTGAAAAGAATAGGTTCGGCAAGCACAGTCGTACGAACTTCCGGTCCCTTTGTATCCATCAAGATGGCAATACGGTTGGATACTGCACGGACATTGTTTATGAGTTTTTCAGAACCTTCACGTCCAAGATGAGCCGTATTCATACGTACTACGTTCAATCCGGCGTCAAACAACTGTTTTATAAAGTCTACATCACAACGTTGATCTGAAATCGTTGCAACAATTTTCGTTTGTTTCAATAACATAATCTTATACCTATTACTTTATTATACTTATTTTTTTATATCCAGCAATGCTTCCAAGGCCAAGCGGTAGGAGTTCAATCCAAAACCACAAATAACACCTTTACAAGCACATGCTATCATGGATACATGGCGAAAAGCCTCGCGGGCATGCACGTTAGAAATATGCACCTCAATCACCGGAGAAATGACCGAACGGATAGCATCTTGCAAAGCAATGGACGTATGAGTGTAAGCACCCGCATTCAAAATAACACCATCTACATCAAAACCCACTTGCTGTATCTTGTCTATCAATTCTCCTTCAACGTTAGACTGGAAATAGTCAATCTGCACATCCGCATATTTCTTACGGAGTTCTACAAGGTAGTCTTCAAAAGTAACACTACCGTAAATGGAAGGTTCACGTTTGCCCAACAGATTTATATTGGGACCGTTTATAATTTGTATCCTCATAACACAATTTTTTATACCTTTGTCTTCCGGATAAGGTACGGACTGTATTCAGTCCGGTTTCTCGCCATGGAACATAAAATCAGGGAACAAAGGTAGAAAAAAGAAATGATATTTGAAGAAAAATCAACGAATAAGGAGAAACAGGCATTGATAATCAGGAAGTATAATCAATATCTTAAATTGGAGAAATCGCTTTCGTCCAATACGCTCGATGCATACCAAAGAGACCTGGAGAAACTGCTACGCTTTTTGGAAGACGAGAAGATAGGTATCCTTGCCGTTACTCTCGACGACTTGCAACGGTTTACAGCCGGCTTGCATGACATCGGCATTCATCCCCGGTCACAAGCACGAATCCTTTCCGGTATAAAATCATTTTTTCATTTTCTTGTAATAGCTGATTATCTGGAAGGTGACCCAAGTGAATTACTTGAAGGTCCGAAGATAGGATTCAAACTACCCGAAGTATTGACCGTAGAAGAAATAGATAAAATTATTTCTATTATTGACTTGAGCACCAATGAGGGACAACGTAACCGTGCCATTCTCGAAACACTGTATAGTTGCGGATTACGCGTATCAGAACTGTGTAATCTGAAAATCTCAGACCTGTACTTTGACGAAGGTTTCATCAAAGTGGAAGGAAAAGGAAGTAAGCAGCGTCTGGTCCCCATTTCACCCCGTGCCATCAAGGAAATCGAATATTGGTTCAAAGATCGCAAGGCCTGGAAAATCAAGAAAGGATTCGAAGACTTTGTATTCCTCGCACGTTGGGGCAACAGTATTTCGCGTATCATGGTATTCCATCTGATTAAAGAATTGGCTAATAAAGCAAATATCACCAAAAATATCAGCCCGCATACCTTCCGACACTCTTTTGCAACACATCTATTAGAAGGTGGTGCCAACCTGCGTGCCATACAATGCATGCTTGGACATGAGTCCATTGCTACAACAGAAATCTACACACACATAGACCGCAACATGTTGAGGAGTGAAATCATAGAACACCATCCCCGGAACATAAAATATCGCAAAGAGAACGGAATTCATTAAATTATGATAAATCTATAAGTTCAATTAACAATCTGTAGGGGGATTTAATATCTTTGCGACGCTGTGCCTCTAAGGAGATAGCAAACAAAAATGAAACAGATAAATTTCAATTACAAACAATTAATTTATACCTAAAATGACTAAGAAATTGTATTTGCCATTATTAATGGCATGTGTTGTTGCATTGTTGACATCATGTAGCGGCAAAATGGGTGAATTGTCATCAGACTATTTCACCGTAACACCTCAAGTTCTTGAAGCCGTAGGTGGTAAAGTACCTGCCACTATCAACGGTAAATTCCCAGAAAAGTATTTCAACAAGAAAGCAGTAGTAGAAGTAACTCCCGTTTTGAGATGGAACGGTGGTGAAGCTAAAGGTCAGTCTGCAGTATTCCAAGGAGAAAAAGTAGAAGGTAACGACCAAGCTATCTCTTACAAGATGGGTGGTAACTATACAATGAAAACCGTTTTCGACTATGTACCCGAAATGGCTAAATCTGAACTGTATCTGGAGTTCAAAGCTACTATCGGCAAGAAAGTGATTACTATCCCTGCTGTAAAAGTTGCAGACGGCGTAATCTCTACTTCTGAATTACTGAACCAGACATTGAACAGCGCTAATCCCGCTAACGGTGACGATGCTTTCCAACGTATCATCAAAGAAAAACATGACGCTAACATCATGTTCTTGATTCAACAAGCTAACGTCCGCAGCAGCGAATTGAAGACTGCCAAAGAATTCGGTAACGAAGTGAAAGACGTTAACAACGCAGCTAACAAGAAGATCAGCAACATCGAGATTTCTGCATACGCTTCACCGGATGGTGGCATGGATTTGAATACCAAATTGGCTGAAAACCGTCAGGACAACACTGCTAAGTTGATCAACAAAGACTTGAAGAAAGCTAAGATTGACGCTGATGTAGATACTAAATACACTGCTGAAGACTGGGAAGGTTTCCAAGAATTGGTTTCTAAATCAAACATCCAAGACAAAGAATTGATCCTTCGTGTTCTTTCTATGTACTCAGAACCTGAGCAAAGAGAACAAGAGATCAAGAACATCTCTTCTGTATTCAAAACTTTGGCTGACGATATCCTTCCGCAATTACGTCGTTCTCGTTTGACTTTGAACTATGATATTATCGGTAAGTCTGACGAAGAAATTGCAAACTTGGCTAACAGTGATGCTAAGCAACTGAATGTTGAAGAATTGCTTTATGCTGCTACTCTGACTACAGATCCTGCTAAGCAAGAAGTTATCTATACAAAAGCTACTCAAATCTATCCTAACGATTTCCGTGGTTACAACAACTTAGGTAAGTTGGCTTATCAAGCTGGCAACCTTGACAAGGCAGAAAGTTACTTCAAGAAAGCTACTTCTATCAAAGATGCTCCTGAAGCTAACATGAACCTTGGTTTGATCGCTTTGACCAAGGGCGACAGAGCTGCTGCCGAATCTTATATGAGCAAGGCTTCAGGTTCTAAAGAATTGAACGAGGCATTGGGTAATCTTTATGTTGCTCAAGGTCAATATGACAAGGCTGCAACTGCTTTCGGTGATACTAAGACTAACAGTGCTGCTTTGGCTCAAATCCTAGCTAAGGACTACAACAAAGCTAAGACTACATTGTCAAGTATCGAAAAACCGGATGCTACAACAGATTATCTGATGGCTGTACTCGGTGCTAGAACTAACAATACTTCTATGGTTACCAGCAGCTTAAAAAGCGCTATTGCCAAAGATCCTGTTTTAGCTAAGAAAGCTGCTTCTGATTTGGAATTCTCCAAATACTTCACGAATGCAGACTTTATGAATATTATCAAATAATAAAGGTATAAGATGAAAAGAAAATGCCCGGCATAGAAATATGTCGGGCATTTTTTTTTATTCACACCAAAAAGGAGTACTTTCGCAGCATAGTATCAACATAAAAGCGAAATGAAGAATATCTATCTCATATACTTTTTGCTTATCATATTGTCTGCCTGTGGTAGTAAGCCAACCAATTCAGCCAGCTTAACCGGTGAAATAGATGGATTAGGTAATGACACCCTTTACATATACGGAACAGATAAAATGTACAACCGTATGGACACTCTCATTGTAAAAGAGGGCAAATTCTCGGCAACCCTTACCGTTGATACCTTAGTGTCTACCTGGTTACAATTCAGTGATGGCACAGAATATCCGCTCTATCTGAACAAAGGAGATAAAATAAAAATCAAAGGTTCCAAAGCGAATCTATCCTCATTGGAGATTACAGGAAATACGCCAAACGAAGAATTAACTACATTCCAAAATGACTTGAAAGGATTAGGCAAACCATCTGAAAAGATGTTGGAACAGAAAGCGGAAGCATTTATTGAAAGCCATCATTCATCATTAGTAAGCATCTACCTATTGGAGAAATATTTCGTCCAAAAGCCCCAACCCGATTTTGTATTGATTAAGAAACTAATAGACCGAATGACCGGAGAACTGAAAGACCGGCCCTATATAGATGAACTAATTGACCGTATTCAGGAGGAAGAAAAGGTTGCCGTAGGTAAAATAGCTCCTTATTTTCATCTTCCTAATGCAAAAGGAAAAAATATCAACCGTACCGATTTCAAGGACAAATATCTGCTAGTGCATTTCTGGGCTTCCTGGGACCAACCAAGTAGGGATGCCAATGCCGACTTACGCCGTATTTATAAGAAAGAGCTAAAGAACAAGGATTTTGCCATTTTAGGCATCTCGTTGGATATTGATAAAGAAGCATGGAAAGATGCCATTAAGAAAGACACCTTGGATTGGGAACAAACATGTGATTTTTCAGGCTGGAATACAGAAACCATCAAGCAATTTGCTATACAAACGTTACCCTCCAATATATTACTCAGTCCATCGGGCAAGATTGACGGGAAAAACTTAAGTAAAGAAGCTATAGAAAAGAAGCTTAAAGAAATAAGTCAAAAGGAGAAATAAATCAATGCTCATTAAAGTATTCGGAGCGGCTGTTCAAGGTATCGATGCAACCCTCATCACTATCGAAGTCAACAGCTCCAGAGGCTGTATGTTCTATTTAGTCGGTCTACCGGACTCAACAGTAAAGGAAAGCCACCAGCGTATTATATCCGCCCTGCAAGTTAACGGCTACCGGATGCCGACCAGCAACATTGTTATCAATATGGCTCCGGCAGATATCCGTAAAGAAGGCTCTGCCTACGACCTACCTTTAGCTATCGGCATGCTCGCTGCCAGTGAAGTAATTCAATCGGATAAACTAGACCGATATTTGCTAATGGGAGAGCTTAGTCTCGACGGCAGCTTACAAACTATCAAAGGAGTACTTCCTATTGCTATCAAAGCAAGAGAACTCGGTTTCGAGGGTATGATTGTACCTAAACAAAATGCACAAGAAGCGGCAGTTGTAAACAACCTGCATGTGTACGGAGTAGAAAATATCAAGGAAGTTATTGAATTCTTTAACGGAAAGCAAGCATTAGAACCTACACTCGTCAACACCCGTGAAGAGTTTTATAACCAACAAAGTGACTTCGACTTTGACTTTGCAGAAGTAAAAGGGCAGGAGAATGTGAAGCGAGCTTTGGAGGTAGCGGCTGCCGGAAGTCATAATATTCTTCTGATCGGTGCCCCCGGAAGTGGTAAATCCATGCTGGCAAAGCGGTTACCATCCATACTTCCTCCCCTATCGTTAGGCGAAAGTCTTGAAACAACCAAGATACACTCCGTTGCCGGCAAGCTAGGTAGTAATGGCGGACTTATATCCAAACGTCCATTTCGTGATCCACATCATACCATATCGACCGTAGCCATGACCGGTGGTGGTAGTTTTCCTCAACCGGGTGAAATTAGCCTGGCACATAATGGTATTTTATATCTCGACGAGCTACCCGAATACCAACGTAATGTACTGGAAGTACTTCGTCAGCCCTTGGAAGACCGAAAGATAACGGTGGCCCGTATCAAATGCAATGTAGAATATCCTGCCAGTTTTATGTTAGTGGCTTCTATGAATCCATGCCCTTGCGGATACTATAACCATCCTACAAAAGCTTGTGTATGTAGCCCCGGACAAGTACAGAAGTATCTGAACCGCATATCAGGACCTTTGTTAGATCGCATAGACATTCAAATCGAAGTAATTCCTGTTCCCTTCGAGAAGATGAGCGACGCGCGACCTGCGGAGAGCAGTGCCGTGATTCGTGAGCGAGTCATGGACGCCCGCCAGCGGCAGACGGAGCGCTATGCTGGTGAGCCCGGCATCCACTGCAACGCGCAGATGAGCAGCCGCCTCATTGCGCAATATGCCCGCCCTGACGATGCCGGACTGGCGTTGCTCAAGAATGCCATGAACCGTCTGAACCTCTCCGCTCGTGCCTACGACCGCATCCTGAAGGTGGCGCGCACCATTGCCGACCTCGAGGGCAGTGAAACCGTCATGTCGCAACACCTAGCGGAAGCTATCGGGTATCGCAATCTGGACAGAGAGGGCTGGGCGGGGTAGAAAGATAGTTAGGGTAATTTTTCGTAGAAAATCATGTTGATTTATGAAATACATTCGAAAAATGTCGCAAAGTTTACTAACTTGGATAAAAGAATCACTATAATACATAAGCCCTATGTTACCACAGCGATACATCCGCTTTTTCATCAGTAGCACTTTTGCCGATATGACCATTGAGCGAAATCTGCTACAAGAACTCATGGCCGAACTAGCCTCTGAATATCAACCTCAAGGGTGGCAGATAGAATATGTAGACCTTCGATGGGGCATCACCCAAGAAGCAGGACTCGACAATCGCACCATTCAGATATGCAGAGCTGAGTTGGCCCGATGCCAACAAATGTCACCCAAGCCCAATTTTATCATCCTCTCCGGCCAACGAAGAGGATGGATTCCCCTGCCCGAAACACTACCTGCCCATCAGATGGAAGCATTACAAGCGAAGATGAACAATGCCCAACGCAAACTTATGCAGATTTGGTACCGGGCAGATACCAACTATTTTGAAGAGGCCCAGTATATCCTCCAGCCTCGCGAGGGACGCTATACCAACTCCCCGGTATGGGAACGCGAAGTCTATCTTCCTCTCATAGCTTTATTCAACGAACACCTGCCTTCAGCTACCGAGATAGAAATTAAAGATGGCATACTCAATGCCCACGACCCCGAGGGGCACTCGCATGTCGTAGCCTATCTTCGCCAGCTCACCCAAGTACCGCAATCCCTAGCATCCACATTTATAGAAACCAAAAGTACAGACGATGTCGCATCCCTCCATAATCAGCTCAAAGTCGCCCTCGATGAGCCCAATCTCTACTCTGAAACGCTCACTTATCAAGCTTATCAATCCACCTCTTTTACCCATCGCTTCAAGCAAGAGATGGGAATCCGATTACGAAAAGTCATCGACCATACCATCAGCGAATATCATCCTTTAGAAACCGAAAGCGACAAACACCATAAAATAGCCATCGAAAAGCAGAGGTTTTTTGTAGGTCGCGAAAAAGAATTACAATCCATTGATGCCTACATCCATGATGCTCAGGCCAACCACACCTATTATATAGTGTCGGCCTCCGGCTCCGGCAAGTCATCGCTCATCGCCCAAATCTATCAACGATACGAAGCTACACACAACGTCATCTGCCGTTTTTGTGGCGAAACAGAAGCCACTTCAGATGGCGCCCACCTGCTCAATAGCATCTGGACAGAGATGCGAAGATTATACCCGTTAATCCGATGGACTATGCAAGATTTACCCGGCTTTAGCAGTGAGCCCGCATCGGTATGGGACACCTATAAGTCTGCTACAGAAATGTTCGATACCCGTCTTCATCAGATAAAAGAAGGGCGTCCCCTGCTCATTTTGATTGATGGGTTCGACCAGCTGATCGACGAAGACTCAGACGAATGCTTCGCCCTAAGATGGATTGATTGCGAATTAAGTCCACTGGTACGTGTCATCCTTACCTCTACCGATGACCCACGCATAGCCAAGACTCAGACCCATCTTAAACGACACACTCTAGACACTCTGCCTCCGGTAGATGCCCTAAGGCTCGTCGGTGGCCTTTTGGTAGAAAAAGGCAGAGTGCTCACTCCCGACCAATGTTGGCAAGTAGAACAAGCCATCGCTTCTTCGGACAAACGGCCCATATATCTCACCCTACTGGGTGACTACCTTTGTGGTTTCGCCTCTTATGAGACAATTCCCCCACCACCCTCCGACTTTACCAGTCTGCTTCGTCTGGTGCTTCACACTCTCACCTCGGCCCGTCATCACGATGCTCACCTGGTGAAGAGTGCCCTCACCCTGCTTTATTGCGAGCGACAAGGGCTCACACATGCCGAGATGCAAAGAGTTCTATCGCTCGACTCTTCCCTCATGGAGCACCTCAAGGAGCACGCCCACCATTCCATCCAAGGTAATACCATCCCCCCTATTCTGTGGTCACGCCTCTACCACGATCTGGAGTTCTTCTTCCGCCAGCGTCAAGGAAAGTATGGCAATATGATCTACATCTACCACCATGCCTTGGCTCAAGCCATTCAAGAGATTTATTTATCCCAACCAACGGATCTGCTTCCGCCCTACAATCACTTGGCTTTGTTGTATCAAGGCTTAGAAACCCCGCATGCCATTCACGAAGCCACCTTCTGCGACTATCGGTATGTCGTTCAGCTATACCACATTTTTGGTAAGTATATTTCCCTCCCGACAGACAACGTCATCGCCCGCTTTCAAAACCCTACGTTTCTTCATGTCAAATTGATGCTCGACCGAAGTGACCTGATGAACGATCTCGACCTGATGATAGAGTTATCCAAAATCTGCACAGAAGTCCATCGCCAGCATTTCTTAAATCTGAAGAAAGACCTAGCTCAGATCAATCGTTGCACCTACGAGCAATTCCTGCTCTATTGTGCCAACACCCATCCGATGAGCCCGCTCCGTGGTCTAGCGCAAGGAATAGATGTGATACCGGATGGGTTGTGTAACTCACGTCCCTACGACCTCACCGTATATGCGTCTGGAAAATGCGGAGAGCATCCCCTGCTGAGCAACGATGGAAGCCGAATATTGTCGCTGAAGAGACATAAGCATCGAGTACACATAGAAGATATGGACGAGTTGGGCTATTCAAAAGACTATGACATGCATACGTCTATATTAACCATAGACGCCACTCCAAACTTGCTCATACATGCGCTAGCCACGCAAGATGGCGCACAAATCTACGACTATATACACCATAAGGTTTTGAATCATGATGCCCAAATTTCCTCCCCCACTTGGATTACCCTATCTGACGATGGTAAGATTTGGGCGTATGGGCATCAGAGCCATTGTTTCATAGCAGGATTTGGCCTCCAAAATTGGGGTTGCCACACCGCCCGACTCAGCCCGAGTGGACGCTATTTGTGGTATAGCACCTCAGATGGCGTCCGGCGCTACGACCTCGTAAAGGATAAATCTTTTGGCATGACGCTAAACGATTATAAAGCAGACGACGAAAGCACTCTGCTTCTAGCCGCTAGCGAGGATAAATGCATCCTCCGAAACAATAATCACATACAGTTGATAGTCATCCATGCGGATGAAAAACAATGGAGTGGCTCCCGTTATCGCTTTATGGATACCAATTCAGTGATAGCGGGTATTCATGACGATGATTATATCATAATCAATGAGTATGAGCATAGTAAATGCTACGTGGTGAAATATGCGGAATTTACCTTCAAGCAACTCAGAAGCACCTCCATGGAGGGCATCACAGCCCTTAGCAAAAATCTGGCCTATGCTTACGATAATCTGCAAAACCTTTGCTATCGGTTACCGCTCCTATGCGATACTATGAAATCGTATAGCTTCTTCAATGCTGGCATCAACACGATTTCGAGTAGTCGCAAGGGCGAATTGATAGCCGTGACCATCGGAAAGAATGAAGTGCAAGACCGATGCACCGACCTATTGCTTATCCATCATGGGAAAGAGATGAAGATAGACTTATCTCAAGCCACCACCTATCCCTACTTCATGTCGTGCGCAGTAAGTCCCGCAGGAGATAGAGTCTGGATTTCGGAATCCGACCCTATGGGTGATTTGATTTGTCTCTCCCCCGAAGGGCATATACTCGGGCGCATCGCTCAAGCCGGCGGCAAACTAGCCATGCGCTTTACGGAAGATGGAAGCAGGCTCGTAGCAGCATGCGGACACCATATCGCTAGTCTCAATCCCACTATTCATGTGATAGATGCGAAAAGTATGACTGTAATTGCTCAATTCTTGCCGGAAGAGATGGTAGGAATAGTAGGCGTAATGAATAGCTATGAGATGCGCCTATCTAAATCGGGACGCTATGCTATCTTCCATAAGTTTAAGAAGAACCATGTGGTAGATATAGACCGCCAGCTTTTACTTTCGGAAGAGCAAGGAGAAAAAACAGCTCAACAAGAGGCCATTACCTCTCGATTCAAAATCAATAAAGATGGCATTATAGAGTATCAAAACTCAGCAAAAGGTACGCATGGGCCAAAAGCCTACATGCAGCACCTTTGTTTATGGCAGGAGACTAGCGAAGGACTGGCCGCGGTGTCGTGGAGTGGGAAGGTCTCATTTTTCTATGCGGGAAGCAGGTAAATAATCATATTTTCTGAACTTATTGGGTGCTCTGAATGAGGAAGTATTGTTTTTACAGCAAAAATATAAAACGAATCATCTCAAATATTGCAAATGAATCATCTCAAATATTAAAAATAGATTTGCTATTAAATTATAAATGGTTACCTTTGCACTCAGATAACAATTCAATAATGCAGTAACCTAAAATGGCATATCTACAAAGAATTTTCGATACACAACTAAAGGCTCATCTTGATGCGATGGGGGCAGTACTCATAGAAGGTCCTAAATGGTGTGGAAAAACAACCACGGCGAGACAGTTGGCAAAGAGCATCATAAGTCTGCAAGACACTGATCATCGTGAGGAGTATTTGGCCACCGCAATGACAAAGCCCTCATTCTTGCTGGAGGGTAATGTACCTCGTCTGATAGACGAGTGGCAAGATGCGCCTATGCTATGGGATGCCGTAAGGACAAAAGTCGATGAACGAGGACTGCCAGGTCAGTTCATTATGACTGGTTCGAACGCTGTTGATGACAGCAAGATTCATCATAGTGGTACAGGACGCATCTCACGAATGCAGATGCTTCCTATGAGCTTATGGGAATATGGAGAATCAAATGGCTCTGTTTCATTGATGGATCTGTTTGATAACCCAGAGATGGAGGTCTTTGCTCAGTCTGGGATGGCGATGGAGGAAATCATTTTTGCCGCCTGCAGAGGCGGATGGCCTGCAACTTTGAATCTGAAGAACGATAAGGCTAAATTGCTTGTTGCCACTGAGTATGTCAAATCTGTGTATAAGAAAGATATTTCTCAGATAGACGGAGTTAGGAGAAATCAGAAACTGGCAAACAGGATTCTGAAATCATACGCCAGAAACATTTCAACGTTGGCAAAATCAACCTCCATTCTGACAGACGTTACAGCAGCAGATAATATCGAGTGTACCCGCCCTACATTCGACAGTTATGTGGATGCATTGGAAAGGCTTTTTGTTATTATGGACATCGATGCTTGGTGCCCTTCTATCAGGAGTAAGACTGTTATACAAAGTCGGCCGAAGCGTGCTTTCTGTGATCCCTCCATTGCGGTTGCCGCACTTGGCTTGACTCCTGACGCGCTGATGACCCAACTGAAAACCTTTGGCTTTATCTTCGAGCAAATGTGCGCAAGAGACCTTAGGGCTTATTCTGCATCCCATGATGGTGCCTTGTCATACTATCGTGACCGCTACGGGCTGGAAGCAGACCTCGTATTGCACCTCTCCGATAGTCGTTATGCACTCATTGAATGCAAACTTGGCAGCCATGAAATCGAAGATGGTGCCAGTCACCTGTTGGAAATCAAACGGCTCATTCAGGAACATAATAAAGAGGAAAAGCAGGTGCCTCTACGTGAACCAGACTTACTGATTGTCATGACAGGAGGACAAATGGCCTATTCTCGCCCTGATGGCATAAAGGTCATACCATTGGCTTGCCTGAAAGATTAAAGTTATGCATCATGAAAAGAACAAATACCATATCAAATCATGTTCAAGAAGAAAAACCAGTTGGAAATACAGGCTGCACACCTGGCAGAAGCCATCGGATACAGGAATCTGGATAGAGAGGACTGGGCAGGATAAAATCTATAAAAGAACAGGAGTTCACTATTTTCCCCCTTATTTGCATCATTTTCTCCCTTACTTTGCCTCTATTACCGTAGCTTTGCTCCTGTTAAAAATCTAATAAGCTATGGAGGCAAAGAAGTATTCCCCTTTTTCCCCAGATTGGCTCTTATCAAAAGGAGCAATCTGATTGATATCAGTCATTCTTTACATTACTTATTTATAAAACAGTAATGTGAGGCAGGATTTCTTTTTACCATACTCATAGTAAGTATTTATCTTTCAATGTATTACAATAATATATAATATATATGAGATATATTTGTAACATACAACCTGTACCTTTGCATCTGAAATAATATTTATAAATATAAAGAAGCGAACAATAATTCTAACTAAAACTTTATTTTATGCTGAATGTACAATTAAAAAGAAAAAGAACATTTGCGCAAAGAGTGCTCTTTGTTATGTTCTTGCTAAGTAGTACCTTAGCATTTGCCCAAAACAAGGTGACCGGTACTGTAACAGACAAGACAGGTGAACCACTGGCCGGTGTCAATGTATTGATAGATGGCACTACCACCGGTTGCATAACCGACCTTGACGGTAAATACTCCATAGCCGCAGATAAGGGGAAAACACTCATCTTTACCTTTATCGGATTCATCAGACAAGATATAAAGGTAACTCAAAACACGATTAATGTAGTAATGGCAGAAGATAGCCAAACATTGGATGAAGTAGTAGTAGTAGGCTATGGAAGCATGACCCGTAAGGATGTCACTTCGTCTATCACCACCGTAAAAGCAGACCAACTGAACAAGGGTGCTTTCTCATCTCCTTCGGAATTGCTGCAAGGTAAGGTACCGGGATTGACGGTAACCAATACTTCAGACCCTTCCGGTTCAGGTTCAATCACTTTGCGTGGTTCTTCCTCATTGCGCGATGGTGCAGCTATGGAGCCTTATTACGTAATCGACGGTGTGCCCGGTGTGAGCCTCTCGCTCGTAGCACCCGAAGACATCGAGAGTATTGACGTATTACGTGATGCCAGCGCCACAGCTATCTACGGTTCCAAAGCAGCCAACGGTGTAATCATCGTAACTACCAAGAAGGGTAGCAAAGACCGTACTACCATCAGCTACAGCGGTTATGTGGCTGCTGACAATATTATGAAGAACCTGGATGTAATGAATGCCAGCGAACTACGTGCTTATGCTAAAGCCAACAACATCACTCTGCTCAACGACGAAGGCGCCAACACTAACTGGCAGGACGAAGTACAACGCACTGCCCTGACCCACAATCATAACCTCAGCATCAATGGTGGTAACGAGAAGACCAGCTATAGCGCCAGTATCAACTATATGAACAAGCAAGGTGTGATTCGTGGCAGCGACATGGAACGCATTACTGCCCGTTCATTCGTACAAACCAAAGGTTTGCACGACCGCCTGCAATTATCGTTCAGTGTAAATGCCAGTGTAACAGAAGCCAATACCGTTCCTACCGGTACATTGAATGGCGAAAGTGTTTACGATGCCATGTACTATTACTCTCCGCTTGCTCCGGTAAAGAATGCCGATGGCAGTTGGTACCGTCGTCAGGACATCTCGCAGAACATGAACCCGATGTCCATGATTTACGAAGACTTGTACAACAACAAGAACAAATACCTGCAAGGCATTGCCAAAGCTACCCTCGATATCGTAGATGGCTTGAAGTTCAACTTCAATATGTCTTATCAGAACCAGCAGTGGATCTATAATAACTATAATACTTCCAACTCACAACTCACCGCTACTGCCTCCCGCCATGGTCAAGCAACACGCATTACTACCGAGAGTATCAGAAAGCAGATGGAAGCTTACTTCAACTACGACAAGACATTCGCCGAGAAGCATAAGCTGGGTTTGTTGGCAGGTTATTCCTGGGAACAAAGCGACGATCATGATGGTTTCGGCCTGACTGCATACAACTTCTACAATGACGACCTGAAATGGTACAATATGGCAATGGCCAACAATATGAATATCGACGGCATCAACAGCGAAGATGACAAGAGACTGTCTACCCTGCGCATGATTTCATTCTACGGTCGTGTAAATTATAGCTATAACAGCAAGTACCTGTTCCAAGCTACCATTCGACGTGACGGTTCTTCCGCCTTTGGCAAGAACAATCGTTGGGGTACCTTCCCCTCCGTATCATTGGCATGGCGTGTGACTGAAGAGAACTTCATGAAGAATCAGAGTTTATTTGACGACTTGAAGTTCCGCGTAGGTTACGGAGTAAGTGGTAACTCACTGGGCTTCGATGCTTTTACTGCACGCCAGACTTACGGTGGATCAGGTTGGTTCAGCTATACCGATGCAGATGGCGTTACGCAATCATACCGCACACTTGCTGCTACCCGTAACTCTAATCCGGATTTGAAATGGGAACGCACAGGCATGTTCAATATCGGTGTTGACTTCAGCTTACTGAATAACCGCTTAGGTGGTACTATCGAGTACTATGACAAACGTACCAAAGATTTGATTAACGGCTACAGCGTATCAACCAATCGTTATCCTTTCGGCTGGATGGATGCCAATGTAGGTGAAATCAGCAATAAGGGTATCGAACTGACCATCAATGCTACTCCGGTAAAGATACGCAACTTCACTTGGGAAACCAGTCTGAACCTGTCGCACAACGTCAACGAAGTAGTGAGCCTCTCAAACAACACTTACTCTGTAAGCTATCTGGATAAAGGTTACCTGAACCTGGGCGGCTATAACACAGCCAACGTACAACGTATATTGGAAGGCGAACCCCTCGGAACATTCTACACCTGGAAGTGGGCAGGTTACAACGATGCCGGTATATCCGTATTCTATGAATATAATGAAGACGGCACTCCCTTGATGGGTGAAGACGGCAAACAAGCCACCACTACCGACCCTCAGAACAAGGATAAAGCAAAATGCGGTAGCGCCCAGCCCAAACTGACATACGGTTGGAACAACACACTCTCCTACAAGAAGTGGTCACTCACTGCATTCTTCCAAGGTGTTTTAGGCAACAAGATATACAATGCTACCCGTGCACAGTACAGCAACGTATCCATGGTTTCATCCGGTAAGAATGTACTGGCCGAAGTAGCCACCGAACAAAAGGCTTCCGATAGCCGCTCGCAAGCTCCATCCGACCGTTATATTGAGAATGGAAGCTACCTGCGTCTGTCTACTCTTACCTTGAGTTACGACTTTGGCAAAATCAGCGATTGGGTAAACAGCTGCCGTATTTATGCCACTTGCAACAATGTATTCACACTAACAGGCTACAAGGGTACCGACCCCGAAATCAGTCTGGGTGGTACAGCTCCCGGTATTGACGACCGTTCTACCCGTTATCCACGTACACGCACATTCATGTTGGGTGTAAATGTAAATTTCTAAAATAATATAAACAGTTGAAAGCTATGAATAAGAAATATATTCTCTCCGGTGCATTGCTAGCCCTACTGGCAACCGGATGTACAGATTTGGATGTGGATGTGAAGTCTATTTACACCAAATATCCCGACTCGGAAATTGCCATTGAGGCCAAGACTTCCGATGTATATTATGCCTTTGCCGGTCCGCTGAACCGCCGTTACAATGAGTTGATTACCTTCTCAACCGACGAAGCTATGGGGGTGAGTTTCGATGGTGATTACTATGACTCCGGCAACAATGCCCACCCATCCCTACACAATTCAATGGCCAATGATGCCTGTATCGGTTGGTATGGCGACTTGGCAGGTGGTATCACGAAGTGCAACCAAGTTATTGTAGACTTGGGTGGTGACGATGCATCTCCCACGGCTATCGCTCCCGTACGTGCCGCACGTGCATTCTATCACTTTATCCTGATGGATTGCTTTGGTGATGTACCCATCCTCGATCGCATTCCCGATGAAGAAGAAGCTGTAGCCCGTGCTCCCCGTGCCGATGTAGCCCGCTGGATTGAGACTGAACTACTGGCTATAATCGATGATATGACAACAGATGTAAATATCGCCACATACGGTAAACCCACCCGCTGGATGGTAGATGCATTACTAGCCAAACTGTATATTAATTGGAATGTATATACCCAAGACGTAACAAATGCCAGTTGGTCGGCTACGGCAAGCAATGAGAAATTGGACGCATGTATAGCTGCCTGCGACGATATTATCCAGTCCGACCTGTTCGATATACGCCAAGACTACAAATCGAAGTTCCTGTATAACAATGGCCCGCAAATAAAGGACTTCATCTATGCCATGCCCTACGATTGTGTGACTCGCACCGGTATGAACTATGCCCGTTTCCGCACTTGGCGTCGTGGTCAGAACGATGGTGGCAGTGGTGCCGGTTTCTATACCGTAGCCATGAGCAACTCTGTAGGTGGTAATGTAGTAATGACCGAAGAATTCGCCAATCTGTTCTCCTTGGAAGGCGACCGCCGCAATGACTGTGTGGTTGGTGGCGATATCTATCAGATTGATGCTACGACCGCCGAAAAAACAACGGTACGCAATATGTATAAAGGTGAGCCCGTCACCATGTCGAAGAGCATTACGCTGAAAGCTATTACCGATGAAAACGGAAATACCATACCTTTAGGTCCCAGCTACGACAATCTGAATACTGGAGCCGATATGAAAGGTTGGACACAAGGCTGGCGTTCACTGAAGTTCGCGGCTTACATCAACGAGTACAATCAATACAGCCGTAATCAGAGCAACGACGTGCCTATCTTCCGCCTTGCCGATATTCTGCTGACCAAGTGCGAAGCTATCTTACGTGGAGGCTCTGCTACCAATGGTGATACCCCGGCAAGCTTGTTCAACCAAATACGTTCCTACGTAAACGCACCTCAGATTAGTGGTAATCCCACATTGGATGAGTTACTCGATGAGCGTGGCCGCGAGTTTTTCGATGAGAACTGGCGTCGTAACGACCTGATTCGCTTCGGTGCTTACGAACGTGACTGGGGCTTTAAGAACATTGTCAACCCTACTGCTAAGACCAAACTGACCAATCGTATCTTCCCATTGCCGCAAGGTATGCTGGATACCAATACGAACTGGAGTCAGAATGCAGGATATTAATCAAAGAAACGTTTTTATTTAGAGTTTTAAAAATGTAGAAGCCTCGCATTGCAATTGGTACTTTTTGCTTTATCAATTGCAGTGCCTGGCTTTTATCGTACAGTAAAACCCCGTACAAATGAAGAAAAGAATACTTATACTCCCTGCACTACTACTTTCCGTAGCAAGCCTCTTTGCACAGACAACCAAACTCCACAGTTACGTCGACCCACGCATCGGCTCCGAAGGACTGGGACGGGTTTTTATCGGTCCCTCCTGCCCATTTGGTATGGTGAAACCCTCGCCCGACTGCACTGCAAGTCCTAACAGTGGTTGGTTACCCATGCCCAAACAGGTAGATGGATTCTCACAGGTACACGTCAGCGGAACGGGTGGCGGTCCTAAGTATGGCAATATCTTGGTAATGCCTTTCTCCGAAGGAATGAACCGCACCCGTCATATCGACTACCGCAAGGACGAAACCATCCGGCTGGGCTATTACTCCACCCGATTTCAGACTTCGGATATACAGACCGAGATAACCACCGCACCCCGGGCTTCCTTCTACCGCTTTACCTATCCTAAAGACTCACTGAAATCACTGGCTATTGATGCAGGCTTCTTCTTAGGTGAAAGCCCCACACCCGATGCACGCGAAGCACAACAATTTGTAGGTTCCGAAGTACAGATTATTTCCGACCGCGAAGTAATGGGGTACACCCGTATCCGGGGAGGATGGAACAACGGACGTGCCTATACGGTCTATTTCTATGCCGAAACAGACAAGCCTTTCGTACATACGGCAACTTGGAAAGCCGACAAGATAAGCGATGCAAAGTATCAATCCGACTCGCAACAGAAGACGGGCGCATTGCTTCAATTCAAGCAGTCGGAGGAAGTGGTACAACTGAAGGTAGGTATCTCCTTCCTCAGTGCACTGAAAGCACGCGAGAACGCATACGCCGACATTCCGCACTGGTCGTTCTATGACGTGTACCATCAATTGCTCAACCAATGGGAAGCACTGCTCGGCAAGATAGAAATCTCCCCTCGCACCCCCGAAGCGCAGAAACGCATGTTCTACACCGCCCTCTACCACACGATGATAATGCCCGTAGACCGTACCGGCGAGAATCCTCTCTGGGCCGATGCCGAACCTTATTACGATGACTTCTACGCCATCTGGGATACGTACCGCACTTCTTCTCCACTCATCACCCTGATAGACCCGGCTCGTGAAACGGACATCGTACGCAGCCTCATCAACATCTACAAACGCGACGGCTACATGCCCGACGCTCGTAGTGGCAACAGCAACGGACGTACACAAGGAGGCTCCAATGCCGAAATCGTAATTGCCGACGCCTTCGTCAAGGGTCTGAAAGGAATAGACTACGAACTCGGCCTGCAAGCCATGCTGAAGGATGCCACCGTAGACCCCGGCGACCGTCACGAGGCAGAAGGACGAGGCGGACTTACCCCGTATCTGCAACTCGGTTACATCCCCTACGGCATTCCACGTGCCGGCAATCGCACCGTAGAGTACTCTTTCTGCGACTATGCCATTGCCACCGTCGCCAAAGGATTAGGCAAGGACGACCTCTACCACCATTACCTCAAACAATCGGGAAACTGGAAGAACCTGTGGCGCAGCGACTACGAACATGCCGGTGTCCGTGGCTTTATTCTGCCGCGTGACGAACAAGGCAATTGGCTGGATGACATCGTTTATGGTGAATCCCGACTGCAAAAGCCCACCTTCCGTTATACGCCTGTCACTTTCGAGGGTCCGTGGTACACTCCTTGGTGGAGCATGTTCTTCTACGAAGCCTCTTCATGGGAGTATTCGTTAAGCATTCCGCATGATGTACCGGGACTGATAGAGCAATGCGGTGGCACTGCGAAGTTCGAAGACCGACTGGATATATTCTTCGACCGTGGTTTCTTTAATGTCAACAACGAGCCTTCGTTCCTCTCTCCCTGCCTTTACCATTGGATAGGAAAGCCGCACCGTAGCAGCGACCGTGTCCTTGAAATCATCGGTAAGAACTACAGCGATGGCGCCGCAGGTCTGCCGGGTAACGATGACTCCGGTGCTATGTCTTCCTGGCTTGCCTTTCACATGATGGGTTTGTATCCCAATGCAGGGCACGACTATTATCTGATTCATACCCCGCTGCTGGAAGAAGCTACCTTCCGATTGGAAGATGGAAAGGCATTCAGAATATCTACCCAAGGGCTTTCGGAGAAGAACAAATACATACAATCCGTCACCTTGAACGGGAAAGATTACCCCTACTCCGCCATTCGTCATGCCGACATCGTAGGTGGCGGTGAATTGATATTGAAGATGGGACGCAAACCCGGCGAATGGGGCAAGCAACTATTGTCGAACCAAGAAAATAACCAATGATGAAAAAGCAGATTATACTCACTCTTTTCTTATGTATCTCTTGTGCCGGAAGTCTCCCGGCGCAGGGCATTGTTTCGGATACACTCCTGTTTGTATATAGCCTGCACGGGCAGACGCGGAAGTATCAGACTACGTTCAGCGAGAAGCAAGATACGCTTTATATGCATTGGGGCATAGAGCGCAACCTTAAATGGCAGTCAGGTAGCTATGCCATGAGCCGTGCCTCGGTAGAGCAAGCCATACGGCTCAGTTTCCTTCAGCCCGAAGACGGCAATCATGTCTGTCTGCCCGCCGAAGAAACCGTAGCCCTGCTTTCACTCTCGGCATACCGGCTACTGAAGGAACGGGACACGTTTGTCTACAACCAGACTACCTATTCGGTAGTAGATAAAAAAGAGAAAGCCCTAGGCCGACCCCTGCTTCATGTAAAGGATACAGTGGAGGGTTGTGAGATGTGGATATTGGATCATCCACGCTTCCCGTTGGTGTGGAGGGTACGCAATAATCCGTTAGGAATTAACTGGACGGTAGAACAATAAATACCTCAACCTATATCGCTATACGAGTGAATTATACTACCTTTGCGAATGAATAGGGAATCATCCCACATGATTGCATGAATCATGTGGGATGATTGGTACAATCATGTGCCATGATTCCCATCCGACCTAACGTATGAATATAACTCACTAATCAACTGAACCAGTATGGCATTCTTTAAGAAAGTAAAACAGAAGATTGATAATAAGTGGCACCCGATGGCCGTAACCAAGGGACGTCCTTATACAGCCGACGACGTAGCCCGAAGACTATCGAAAATGTCCACCGTGACACCGGGAGACACGTATGCGGTACTTATGAATCTTGGCCCTGTACTGGCCGAAATGATGAACTCCGGACGTTCGGTGAAGCTCAAAGGTGTAGGGACATTCTATTACACTTGCCGCTCCGAAGGACTGGGGGTAGATACTCCCGAATAGGTGAGCGCTACACAAATCACCTCCTCGCAAGTACGCTTCATTCCCGAATACGGGCGCAACCAACAAGGAAAGGTCAACGAACGGACGCTCATCAGTTCCGACCTCGAATGGGTGGATGTGGACAAAGTGCTTAAACAGCCTTAATTTGCGCTTCGAGAAATGCCTTAACCGCTTTCCACGAATAGTAAGGCCCGGTGACGCTCTTTATGGGCAGGGTTACTTCGGTTTCGTTCAACAGAAACTTCACGATCACATCATTCGCCCCGTTGCGATAGAAGACAATCTGCAAATTGGCACCCATCGGAGAGATGCGATAATCCTGCCAAGCCAGGTGAAATTTCTCCATATCCCACTCCTGATTGCTGCATCCGTCTACTTGCATCAAGGCAAGCAGGCGGAGAAGATGTGTATCGTGCCCGAAACGAAGATCAGCAGCCGGGGAACCTTTCTGTATAGCCGCCTCGGCACTTTCCAGAATATTGCGTAGCAAAGGAACGGCACAACGAGGCATCAGTCCGCCATTGAGCGGAGCAGCAGCGTTGCAGACGTACATGCGAGCATTCACCGTTTTCCAAATGCCGAACAGTTCTTCGTACTCGAAGAGATCGTAGAAAGAGAGGTCGAGCTCTACGTTCTGCATGTCGGCAGCTATCCAATACAAACTGCGCATCATGGCATCGGGATTGTTTATGACATCGGGGTGCACAAACAGTGAAGCCATCAGTCGCCCGGGACGGACATTCTTCGCCTCAAAATCACGAAAACCTTTTCGCCAGGGGGCAGCTTCGGAAGAAAACTCTTCGCCTTCGGGAGAGGTATAGGCAATGTAATCCATGTATCGGTGGTAGGCACGGCGCTCTACATGAAGTGCCGGATTCAATTCCTTCAATCGTTCGGTAAAGTAGCTCATGCTCAAGGCACAGCGCAGGGAGGTGGAAGAACGAGCATCGACAAAAGCATCTCCACGGAACACCTGGGGATAATTCTGAAACATACGTCCGGCTATCTCACGATGCTGACGTTCGCCCAGTGGAGTGATGCTGCCACTGCATCCACGGGCATCTTCCCACACACGGTGCAAGCGCTGGCGGACGTCGATGCCGAGGGGAGTCAAACCTGCACATTGGTAGAGAGAATCGAAGACCTCCACTACCTCGGTATATCGCTCATCGGCCGTCATCCAACGGGAACCGTGACGACCATAATGGCTGATGTAGAAAGGCTCATATCCGGCAGGTGCAGGGGTAGCTACAGCAGTAGGTGCAGGATAGGCATAGTAAATGCTTCCCGTCTGCTCCAGACTAGGAGTAATCTGCGTATAGGCGGAAAAGCCATACAGCAGAAAGAGTATAAAGAATATGCTTCGTCTCATCATTGTTGCGAATTAGTCAGGTCGTCTACCAGTGACTTAGTTATTGACCTTCAGGTTACTTACATTCTTTTGTCCAATCCCTTCTGTTGCCTGGTCGGGACGAATATCTCCCCACGTAACCCGGCAATCAGTAATCTCAATATCCGAAGCGGTATCAAGATAGAATCCGTAGGTAGGCCCCTGGATAAACCCTTCGCCTACACATGGACGCTTGTCATAAATGCCTCCTTTGTAAGCCGTACGCTTCTGCAACAGCAGGTCTACATCCTTGAAGTAGATATGATTCACCTTATCGGGTGTATCGCCACCCACAAAGACACCGTTCTCGCTGGTACACTTCACGTTGGTGAAATAGATGCGGCTCACCTCGCCACAACGTCCTTCGGTAGCACCTTTGGGGAATCGCCAGCCGGCATCTTTATGATTGCCCACGGCACGGGGATAGGATGTCACGTAGATGGGTTCGGCTTTGCCCCACCATACGTCGGAAAAGAACTGGCAGTCTACGATCATATTAGAGAAGACGACGTTCGTTACCGTCCCCTCGTCACGGTTCTGAATGCCGATACCCCGGTTGCTGTTCTTGATGATGCAGTTATTAAACAACACACGGTCTATCTTATCCATATTCTCCGAACCTATCTTGATGGCACACGAGCGGGACACCATGGTGCAATTGGTTACCACAATATCTTCGCAAGGACCGTATTCTTCAAATTCACGGCGATTCTTCAGGCATATACAGTCGTCGCCCGACTCGATATGGCAATTGGCGATACGAACATTCTTGGAATGGTCTACGTCAATGCCGTCGCCATTGCGTATCTTGAGGTTGTTCAGCAGACTGATACCGTCGATGGAGACGTCATTGCAGCCGATAAGATGAACCGTCCAGTAAGCACTGTTGCGGATGGTGACATCTCTTATCACCAACTGCTCTATATTAATAAGCGTCAGTACGTGCGGACGGGGATCGAAGTCGGTGACGGGCTTCAATTCGTAGGAATCTTCCAATTCACTTCCCATGAAAGCTACGCCATTGCCGTCGATAGTACCTGTACCTGTAATAGAAACATGTTTCAAGTCCTTGCCGAATATCCACATCATGCCCTCACCACGGTTATCCCGAAAGGCGCTCTGGGTATAAACCGCCTCGTCAGGATTGGCAAGGATGCGTGAGTTAGGCTCCAGATGAAGTTCTACGTAGGATGCCAGTTCAAAAGGACTGCACAAGAAGGTGTGCCCGGCAGGGACAACGACTGTGCCTCCACCCGATTGTGAACATACGGTGATGGCGGTTTGCAAGGCAGCGGCATCATCGGTCTTTCCATCGCCTATAGCGCCGTAGTCCATGATATTGTAAGTACTGTTCCCCGTCTTCGGGGCACTGCATGCCGCCAGTAGCAAGGTACTGCACAAGGTAAAGAAAATTGTTTTTATTCTCATAAGTATATAGTTACTCTAAATTAAGAAATCTTTTTTCGTAGCCCCGGTATTCACATTACTGACGGCGGGCAATCCTCCTTCTGTGACCCCCATGTCTCATTTGGGCTCTCTCCCATCACGAACTCCATTATGCCACCATCCACAATTTGTTGATGGGAAATGTAGTTGCGGGTATAAGGCTTTCCATCCAGTAGGACTGATTGGATATATATATTCTTCTCTGATACATTCTGTGCCTTCACTGTAAATGTCTTCCCGTTCTCTAAATTTAAAGTAAGACTGGGGAAGGAAGGACTAGCCAGCAGATAATACGGTGTGCCCGGACAAACGGGGTAGAACCCCATTGCGGCAAACATATACCAAGCCGACATCTGCCCGGCGTCATCATTGCCCGACAATCCACCGGGAGCATTCAGGTATTCAGTCTCCATAATATGCCGCACGGCACGCTGTGTCTTCCAGGGCTGACCGGCATAATTGAACATAAATGCCACCTGATGGCAAGGTTCATTGCCATGCCAATAGCGCTGCTGGCCGAACATGGAGTCGAGTTTCAATACATAGTTATCCTTGCCACCCATACATTCCATCAACCCATACGGATCTTGAGGCGCATACCAGGTATAGTGACAAGGTGCTCCCTCTGTGATAAAGCGTGCAAAGCTGAAAGCATTGTCTTCATTCAGAAATGTACCATCGGCACGACGACCCTGTGCATATCCGGTACGGGGATCGATTACACGACGGTAATTCGTGGCACGCTGCATCAACTGCTGATAATCAGCGGTCTTGTCCAAAGCCTTTGCTACCTGCGCCAGTACAAAGTCATCGTAAGCATATTCCAGTGTTCGCGAAGTCTGTTCGCGGGTATGGAATGCATCGGGAACGGAATCTTCGAGAGGGATGTAACCGTACTTCAGATAAGAAGCCAGCGCACGTCGACCCATACCATTGCGGTATTCTGTAAAGTCGGACGGAATTTCAAAAGCATTGCGTCTCATTCCCTCGTAAGCCTTCTCGATATTGAAGTTGCGAATGCCTTTACAATAGGCATCGCCGATGGCGGAAAGGCAATGATCGCCTATCATGGCAGCCGTATAACTATTCCAGCAAGGGAAGATAGGCAGCCATCCCCCTTGTTCGTACTTCAATACAAGAGATTGCATCATCTCGCCTCCTCGGGTAGGGAAAAGCAGGTTGACCAATGGATGCAGAGCACGATAGGTATCCCACATGCTGTAATCATCGTAGTAAGTTTCACCATCGGGCATTCGGCGGATAGGCGTGCCCTTGGCAAAGGACGGATAGCGCCTGTCGGCATCGTTGACTGTGCGCGGCAGGAAGGAGGCACGATAGAAGGCGCTATAGAACTTCTCTTTATCAACACGATGATCGGTTTCTACCTGTACGGTAGCTAGATGCTGCTCCCATATACGGGTCAGTTCCTCGTGTGTACGGTTGAAATCCCAATGGGGGATTTCGGCTTTCAGATTCTGCAAGGCACCTTCTTGGCTGGTAAAAGAAGAAGCTGCTTTCACTAGGATTTCTTCGCCTGCGGTGACATCGAACTCGACATAAACGCCTATCTGTGGGGCACCACCTGCATCGGCGATACGGGGCGCCAGGGAGTCCGCTTTGAATGTGCCGTAGTCTGTTATCTTCTTCTGCAGGCTGATAACGAAGTAACCGCTATAGCCGGCTGCCTCGCCCCATCCCTGGTAAATGCGATGAACGGGGTTGTAGCCGATGATCTGCTTGTTTAATGTATCAATGGTAATATATCCTTGTCCCTCGTCGCTATTCGGATTAACCACTAAATAACCCTTTCCTGCCTGTGAATAGGTAAAACGGAAGATTGCCGAACGAGAACGTCCGGTCATCTCTACCCGGATACCCTCATCGGGCAAGGTAGTGGCATAATAAGCCGGGGTAGCTTCTTCATCCTCATGTGAGAATCGGCTGGCACGTGCCTGGGGCGTACAACGAAGACGTTCGAAAAGGGGCATCAAGGTCATTGAACCGTAGTCCTGGGTACATCCGCCCACAATCCAGTGGGAGTTACGGAAACCTTGAAGCAGACTGTCTTTATAATAATAAGGAGCCATACACTTTTGCTCGGTGTCCTGCGTCTGCGGAGTCCAAAAGTTCATGCCGTTGGGTTCAAGTACTGCGGGCAAGGTTTGACCATACTCCTCGGTGTGCTTGCCAAACATGCCGGCGGTATGGGTACTGCTCGGTGCAGTGCCTACGCGGGTGTCGATATATTGTACCAATGATTCCCCCAGCCCTTTCTGCGAGGATGAGCAGGAAGCCATGCCGGATAGCCATACAACCATCAATAGCAGCGGACAATAAGTATATGCAGTTCGTTTCATTTAGATCTTGATATATATTTTTCGTTTATATAGTGGATACCCACAAGCTCCCATCACTCCTGTAAAGAGGAGGGCGTAGAGGAGCGAAGCGAGGTATTCATTCGTCACCCATGCGTGTATGCCTTCGTAAAGAACGGGTTTGCATCCGGTGGCGCCGATAACAATAGCCACTACTTCACTCAATACATAGAGGAATAGCGGATTGACACCAAATATCTCGAAGAAGCGGCACCAGTGCTTCTGGCCTTTCAGGTCGATGAAGTAGATCAGTGTGGCCTGAAGCATAGCTGCCAGTCCGCAGGTGACAAGCACAAAGGTGGGCGACCAGATACGTTTATTCAACGGCAGTGCTTCCGTCAATACGAAACCGCATGCTATCAGCAGGAATCCGGCGACAAAGAGTCTCAAAGTCCTCTGCTCCAAAGGTGCTTTCTGCAAAATTAGTTTGCCGCAACAGAAACCTATCAGTGTATGGGCAATCGCTGAAAAGGTACTGATCAGCCCCTCCGGATCTATCGGGCTCTTGCGGTAGAGATGTGCCGTACCCAGTAGTTTTTGGTCTATCAAGGCCAGGATATTGTTTTCTCCTTCGACGTATCCATTGCCTGCCAAAAGCAGAATGGCATAACCTACCAATAACCCGCCTATCATATAGTGGATGTATCGGTGACGGACATACAATGCTATAAACGAAGCCGCACAGTAGCACAAAGCAATGCGTGGCAATACCCCCATCAGTCGAAGATGGGCAAAAGGAAAGAACTCCCCCTCACAGATAAAGTCGAACCAGTGAATGGCCCAGCCTATGCACAGAATCAGAAGTGTACGCTTCAATATCTTCTTCACAACCGGAGCGGAAGGTTGGAATTGAAACTTACTCAATGCTATATAAGTGGAAATCCCCATAATAAACAAGAAGAACGGAAATACAAGGTCGCAAAGCGTCAGTCCATTCCAGGCGGAGTGGCGCAGGCAGTCGTATGATAGCTTTCCTCCACCGTTATTCACAAGAATCATCCCGACAACGGTGATGCCACGCAAGACATCGAGTGACAAAAGCCGTTTCATTGGTTGTGGAGAGAGTTAAACACTTCCTTAGCTACATTCACGCAATCTCCTTCGGGTACCGAGCTATAGGAGTTTTTTGCCAATGTCCAAGGCTCTTCCATAGCATAGTAATCCAGTTTCACTTCGGGCTTGCCGTCCAATTGGTCTTGCAGGGTTTGCCAGTAGGCTGCCCAACGCTTGTAGTAGAAATCGCGTAGAATGCCGTTCCACTCCTTATGGGCGTAATCGCGCAAGCCACCAACGTCGGCACAGGTACGGTTGCCCCAAGTGGTTATCTGCACACGGGCATTCCATTCGTAAAGGTCTTTTTCCTGCGGAGTAGTACCCAAGCTGCGTGCCTGCTCCGTCCATCGTCCTACGCGGAACTCACTACGTGTACCTAGTAATCGGTCCTGCATCAACAAAAGTTGGAGGAACTCTTGGGAATCCTTAGCAAAGCTACGCTTGTCGAAGCTCTTGAAGTCGGCAATCGCACGGTTATAGACTACCCTGGCTCTATCGGATAGAGACTGACGTACAATATCCACCAAGTCGTACTCAAAGTTATTATTTCCCCGGTAACGATCTGCCACTTCGAGCATCAGGCGGGCAGCTTCTTCCGAGGTAGTGGGGTCATAATAGTTCTGCATCTTCGACCAACTGGATGCCTGGAAGTTATTCAACGTAGGGCGTCCGCAGAAGATGGACTCGTGAGGACCTTGCTGGTTATTGCCGAAGGGACAGTTGTAGAGGGTATTGCCCAGCAACATCCATGCTTGTTCTATCTTGTCATCCCTCGCACCATAACGGGCAAAGAGGTAATCTTTCAGCCAGTCTTCTTTCTTGAATTTCTCCGGTCGCCACGGCAGCTCGCACATTAACTCGAACATCATGGGATTGTTCTCCGTACCCTCCATAGTCAGGCCGATGCCTTTCAGGTGGGCAGCCAAGGGGTTGTTCTTCGTTAAATAGAAATTATCGAGCAACTGATCCATGCGGCCGTGCAACCCTACATTGCCACCGAAGTTGAGCAACATGCAGAAGAGCCAGTTGTGTTGTTCGTAGCCTTTATCGCGCTTCCAGATGGAAGGGATGCCCCACATGGGGCGGCATTCACTGAAAAGATCGAGTATCAGCAGGTCACCATTAGCAAGGTATTTCATCATCTCCGGGCGAGGGTTTTCCGTCCAGCCCTGTATGACCCAGGTAGCCTGTGGACTTGTCTTCTTCATTGCGTTAAGGATGGCTTTGCCGGCAGCATCAAAGTCTACTGATTCGGCATTCTCCAGCTCATGAAAAGGGTCCATGGAGTAGTAGTTGGCTTTGCCGAACAGACGTTCCTGTTCACTGTAATACAATTCGGCTATCTCGGCAAAACGAGGATCAGTAGGTTGCAGGAAAGCAGGGCGGGTGAAGCCATTCCATAGGTCGGACTTGGTGAGGGTAAGCCCCAGTTTCTCGTCGGCATTGTGTGGCATCATGCCTGAGTAACCCGGAAATACGGGTTTGATACCGTACTCACGCATGCGTTTCAGGATTTTTTTCTGCAAAGCCTCCTGCTGAGTGTACCAGGAGTCGGGGTTAGGACCACCCCAGCCTTCGAGGTTGTTCATTGCCCACCATGCCAAAAAAGCAGGGCCGGAAATGAAAGTATTGATTTCTTCTTTGGAATACCCTAGCTTTTGAAGCATATTAAACCAAATACATTCTTGTCCCACTGCTGCCAGAGGTAGATTGATGCCATGCAGAGCCATCCAGTCTATCTCGCGCTCCCATCGCTGCCAGTCCCAAAAGGCCATGGTGTAGGAGTAGGTGCAGTAATTGAAATCGTATCGGAGGGATAGGGATGTCTCATGGCGTTCTTTCTGCTTGACAGGTGGAAGTATCTGTGGCAACTTGGCCTGCATACCGTTCCAAGAAAGGTGGATGCCGGCATAGTACTTGAGGTACCAGTTGAGTCCGGTGGATATATTGACGTAGTTGTTTCCACGTAATACTATCTTTGAGCCCCGTTGATCCAGTTCAAAGAAGTCATCGGCACCGGCACATAGTTCGATGATAAACTTCTTCGATGCTCCCGGGTCTATTCTTTCCAATAGGTCACTTACGGGATTGGCAAACAAGCCGAACGGTAGCGCAGCTATAAACAAAGCAAATAGGCAGAGTTTGATTTTCATGGTATTCGTTGTTCAGGATGATGTGACAAAAGTAGGCGATTAATGCTTTCGGCAGGGAGAAAATAGAAAAGAATGGGGAGACAATAGTAAATATACTATTGTTTTCCCGCCTTGGATATCTTGGAACTCGGCAAATATCCGAAGAACTCCTTGAAACACTTCGTGAAATATTTCGGGTCATTAAACCCTACAGCATAGGCCACCTCGGAAACATTAATATCACCCGGCCCCTCTTGAATCATACGTTGTGCCACGTTCAAGCGGTAGTTCTTCATAAACTGCCCGATAGGTTGCCCCGTCAAATCCTGCATCTTCTTGTTGACAAGGGTTTTGCTATAACCCATATCACGCACAAAGCATTCCAGGTTATATTCCGAATCGGCATAATGCTGCGTCATTAGGTTCACTGCATTTGTGATAAACGTCTTATCGCGTGACTCCTCACGCACGTGCAGTTCTTCTACCTTACTACTGGATGAGAACATCTTCTTATACTTATTCCGCAGATTCAAAATATTCCGGATACGCAACTTCAATACCTCCTCGTCGAAAGGCTTGCAAAGATATTCATCAACACCTATTTCAAAACTACGCTTCTCCTGCACATCTGAACGAAGCGCTGTAAGCATGAGGAAAGGTATGTGCGACGTAGCCAGATTCTCCTTGATACGACGGGACAACTCCATACCGTCCATAACAGGCATCATCAGGTCGCTCACAATCAAGTCAACACTCTGCTTCTGTACAATCTCCAGTGCTTCTTCGCCATCACCCGCCTCAAACAGACGGTAATCGGCGGCAAGCAGCATGCGGATATAGGAGCGCATGTCCTTGTTATCCTCTACAATCAGAATAGCTTCTTTCTTCTGTGGTTCTTCGGTTGACTGCAAGGCAGGAGTATTGTTATGTTCTATCGGTTCCGAGGTTTCAGCTATCGTCTCTTCTACCCCATCGCAAGGCAGTAACGGCATCAGAATACGGAAGGAAGCTCCCTGCCCGTGATTATTGCGGGCATAAATCGTACCTCCATGCAAATTGACAATCCGCTTGCAAAGGAAAAGTCCGATACCTGTGCCACTCTGCCCGTAAACGGGATAGCGAACACTTTTCTTGGA
>NZ_JASLER010000050.1 GCF_030151085.1 Bacteroides sp.
TAACGGTTTAACCTTCTTCTGTTTGTCAGCCCAACGGTATCCTACGAAAATACCTTCGTTATACTTGATGTCGATAGTCTTACGACTACTTTCGCCGGTATATTCACCCAAGCTATGAGCAGGAACATCTTCCAGCTTCACGGGGAAAGTAAACGGCAATTTACCTGAAGGATTCACATCACCCATCAAAACTGCTGCAAGAGCACTTCCGGCTTCCGAACCCAAGTACCAATCCTGTACAATAGCAGGAACTTCGTTTACCCAAGGCATGGCGATGGCGTTACCAGAGATATTCACTACAACCAGGTTCTTGTTTGCTTTAGCCAAAGCAGAAATTACTTCATCTTGTCCGTAAGACAAGTTCAGTCCCTTACGGTCAGAGTCTTCGCAATCCTGATGATTACTCTTATTCAAACCACCGATGAAGATTACATAATCAGCATCAGCAGCTACTTTCACAGCCTCAGCAATCAGCTCCTCGGGAGTACGGTCGTCTTTCAGGTTCTGACCGGTTACTACGCCGTTGTATTCGCCGGTTGCATCGCCCACATATCCACGGGCATACACGATTTCGGCTTTATCACCCACACGTGCTTTGATACCATCCAACGGAGAGAGTTCGCGTTGTACTTTCAGTGAAGAACTACCACCACCTACAGTCATCATCTTAACGGCGTTCTCGCCAATCACAGCAATCTTCTTAGCCTTATTCAAATCTATCGGAAGAACGGAGTTCTTGTTCTGCAACAATACGATACCTTCTTCACCAATGCGACGGGCAGCTTCGTAATGTTCCGGAGAAAGCAGACTACCGAAAGGACGGTTCAGATCCATTGTAGTGCGGAAAGCAAGACGTAAGATGCGGCGTACTTTATCATCCAATTCTTTTGTACCTACTTTACCTTCCTGAATACGCTTCAGATAAGGCATTGCCAGATAATAATTGTCGTATGCATTGCTGGTACCTTGAGAAAGGCCATTGGTCCAGCTACCAAATTCCATATCCATGCCGTTGGTGATAGACTGGTCTGTATCGTGTACACCACCCCAGTCGGAAACAACAACACCGTCGAAGCCCCATTCACCTTTCAGAATATCGTTTAGCAGATATTGGTTGTGGCAAGCGTGCTGACCTTTATAAAGATTGTAAGCACCCATGATAGCCCATGCATTACCTTCCTGAACAGCAGCTTTGAAAGCCGGCAGATAGATCTCATAGAGGGCACGGTCATCTACAATCACGTTGGTTGTGTGGCGGTTCACTTCATGGTTGTTCAATGCGTAGTGCTTTACACAAGCGGCAACACCGTTCTGCTGTACACCTTGTACGTATGGAACCACCATACGACCTGCCAAATAGGGGTCTTCACCCATATATTCAAAGTTACGTCCGTTCAACGGAGTACGGTAGATATTCACACCGGGACCCAACAAAACGGTCTTATTACGATAGCGAGCCTCTTCACCGATGCTCTTTCCATAAAGCATAGACATTTCAGGATTCCAGGTAGCTGCCAAGCAAGTCAGTGCAGGATAAGCCACACAAGAGTCATTCGTCCAACCTGCCTGATCCCATTCGTCCCACAATACTTCAGGACGGATTCCGTGAGGGCCGTCGGTCATCCAAAACTCAGGAATACCCAAACGAGGCACACCAGCGCTGCTGAATTTTGACTGTGCATGTACCATCGCTACCTTTTCTTTCAGTGTCAAGCGACTTAATGCATCTTCCACTCTCTGCTCAATGGGTTTGGTTGCGTCCAAATAAACAGGCTTCTGCTGTGCCGACAAAGGCAATACAACAGCTAATGCCAAACCGAGTAATACTTTCTTCATTCGTTCTTATTTTTATATATGTATTTATATCATTTATCAGACACTTGTGTTTATCGCGAGAGACACCAGTGTCTATCAAGAGGTCAGCAAAGTTAATCATTTTTTCATTCCCAATGATTGGATATATCCCTCTTGTACTACACAATTCTTCAGTTTGCAAGCTTCAATAAAGTCCATCATTGCCTTGCGTGACATTGCCTGATCGGGGCGGGCTTCACGAATTTCTTTGTATGTGGCACGTGGAGCTTCAGAGAAATACACAACATTCGCCCAGTTCTCCGGCGGAGTGATGCCTACAAAAGAGGAACCATCCATCTTCTTATAAGGCCAGAAAGTATAACCGATATTGTTTTCACGCATTGTCTTGCAGAAAGCAGCTTGCCACTCATCCGTATTGTGTCCTATTTCACCCATGTACATCGGCAGATTCACACTGTCACGGAAGCTAATGTAAGATTGAATAGCCTCTTTCGATGTCCCGCCGCCATAACGATGGCAAGTGTACATAATCTTATCATCGAACTTGGAATCTTTGAACGGTTTGAAGTTACTATTCCATTGCGAACCACCCAATAAGATAATATGATTCTTGTCTACTTCACGAATAGCAGCTACACCTTTCTTATACACCTCTTCCAATTTTCCGTTCAGTTCATCCACATTCTCGAAATAAGGAGCGATGGGTTCATTGAAAAGTTCGTAACCCAAGATTACCGGTTCATTCTTATATCGGTCGGCAATATTACGCCAGATATCACAGTAGAGTTGCTGGCTGGCTTCACTATCGAATAACCAGGGATAGCCGTAGCTATCGTCAATGTTATCCCCCGTCTGTCCGCCGGGAGCATCGTGCATATCCAGAATGAGGTAAAGGTCTGCTTCGCGGCACCAGTTAACCAAGCTGTCTACACGGGCAAATCCATCTTGATTGGCAGTCAAACCCATATAATCTTCATCCGTAAATAGTTTGTAGTGGAAAGGCAGACGGATCGTATTAGCCCCCGTATTCTTGATAAACTGAATATCTTCACGGGTTACATAATTGTCCTTGAACGCTTTCCAAAACTCATTAGTAAAGTCCGGGCCAACCAATTGGCTGAACATCTCATTAATGAAACGTCCCGAATTCGTCTTACTGAACTTAAACATATAACCTTCCGGATTCAACCAATTGCCAAGGTTCGTACCCATTATAAATAGTTTGCTTCCATCGGGCTTAACCAAATCTTGTCCTTGAATGGTAATGAAGGCATCAGAAGAAACCTGTTCCGCAGCCTTCTTCTCGCTGCATCCCATTGTACCCAACGCAAGCAGGGCAATAGAAAGAGTTGTTGTTACTAAATGTTTCATGCGTAATATAATTTGGGGTTATTATTATTGATTCATGTTTGTGTGTGAATAATGCCTTGTTATCTTTTCCAACGATAGGAAGCTACCGATTTGCCCGGTATCGTACAATCTATATAATTCTTTCCATCAGCAGTCAGGCTTATACGAGCAATGCCTTCATTCTCGTTCAATACGACAAAAGCAACCGTTCCATCGAGATTTTCGAATGCAGAGCACATCAAGCCCTTGGTAGAATTACCGCTATTTTCAATGCGATATGCGCCCGGTTTTACTACCGATGACAAATGACCGATAATGTAATAATGTGAGTTATTAGTAATCGTCTTATAATTGGAGCGATCAATATCTACCGCACCGTAGCAAGTCTGGCACCCACCCTCACGATTAGGACCACGCTCCGAGTCGAGCATCAGGTTCCAGACAATGACACCTTTACACCAGTTATTCACTGTACCCAAAGCTACTTCACGCATATCATCCATCAGACGTTTCTGTAGATTACGTCCATCATTCCACATACCGATAGAGGTTTCGGTAAAGATAAGCTCTTTATCGGGACGCTGACTTTGAATATCATTCAGTTCCTCGCGATTACCTCCATAGTTGTGGTAGGCTGCACCGGTCAGGAAAGAGGCGGCTACTTCGTCATCATACATTTTGATAGGATAATCGTTCTGGTCTGCCATCTTATCATAGTTATAATTATGGTCGAAAGCATAGATTTTAGTATCCAGTCCGGCAGCTTTGAGGGCAGGACCAAGAGCTTCTTTCACGAATGCCAGTTCTTCTTTCCATCCCATGAATAAAGAAGCTGAATTTCCCCTATTCAACGGTTCATTTTGAGGAGTAATGGAATAAATCTGAATGCCTTCTTTGTTGAAAGCCTGTATCCACTTTACGAAATAAGTAGCGTAATCTTGATAGTAATCCGGATTCAACTGACCGCTTGTCCAGGAATCAAAAGGTTTCTTCTCATCCAGATTGTTCACCTTCATCCATTTGGGAGAAGTCCAGGGAGAACCCAGGATCTTGATTGCCGGATTGATTGCCAGAATCTCTTTTAAGATAGGTATAATGTAATCCTTTTCCTCGCTTTGCAAAGCGAAATTCTCTATACCCGGCTTATCACAACAAGTATATTCACTCAGTGAGAAGTCCGAACAACCGATGGAAATACGGATATAGCTAAATCCCAGTCCGTCTTTATCAGAAAAAGTCTTGGTCAGGAACTTTGCACGGTCGGCAGGAGCCATCTTCATTAGATTATAGCATGTGGAACCGGTAACAGCAGCTCCAAATCCATCCATCGACTGATAACGCACAGCCGGATTTAATGTAATCACTTCTGCAAACTTTGGTTTAGCAGAGAAGCTCAAAGTCGTTTCGTTAAAACTTTGTGCACGGTCGGCAGTCGTAGTTAATGCCGTTACTTTACCTTCAGGTGTTGCCGGTTCAGAAGGTGTTTCTGCTGCCGGAACAGAATTATTGCCACAAGCAATTGCCGCAACCGACATACAACAACCTAATAAGAGAGGAAATTTTAATTTCATGGTATCGTCTTTAATGGTTTAAACTTTCCCAAAGTTAGGAAAGATAAGAACACACCGTACCGACGAAATAATAATAGGTGGAATACTAAAGGCTATATACATACTTAACATACTAATAAACAACAAGATGAGAAACAGTAGTGAACATCAAAAAGTGGATACAAAAACCCCAATTGACGTATTGTTAACGTATCATCATCAAGTGCATTTCAAAGTTTTCCCGAGAGATGCGGGCCTTACTTTTTACCTTAGCACGATAATTATAGATAGTGTTTACTGAATAGCGAAGAAACTCTGCGATCTGAGAACTATCATCAATACCCAAGCGTATCAAGGCAAAGATACGAAGTTCGGTATTCAGCAATTCACCTTTGCGAAGTACGATGCGCTCTTCAGGTTGTAGCAAATCATTGAACTTATCAACAAAATCCGGAAAAAGATTCAGGAAAGCAGTATCGAAGTTTTCATATAACTCCTTCAAGCCCGCATCCAGCACTTCACGGGATCGTACCATCTTCAAGAGTTCCTCTGTCTGCCCCGCCGATATTTTTTTATTGACCATTCTGCGATAGGTATCCAGTCGATTTATATAAATGGAACACAAATTCATAAACCGTCCTATATATTCCTCCTTAATATGATTGGAGATATGCAACTGTTCATTAGCCTGTTCCAGGTTATTGCGGGCTACAGAAAGGCGTTTCATCTGCCGGTAAATGTAGGCGACTGCGGCAACCAACAACAAAGTCAATGCGCTGATTAACCCAATATACAGACGAAGTCGGTCATTTTGCTTCTCACGCATAGCCTGATAAGTGAGATCTATCAACGAAAGAATTCCCGCAGTTTGCAAACTACGACTACGAGCATTGTATCGGTTCGTTTCATTCCACGAAAAGCGGATGTATTGATAGGCACGCTCAATATCACCTTCTTCATAAAGCAATTGTGCCAAATTCCAAAGAGAAGCATGATCGGTGATTGCCAACTGGATATCAGTCAGTGCAGACAATGTCAGATAACGTTTCTCTGCTTCTTTATCCCCCATCTGCCGGTAGAGTTGTGAACGATGATAGGTAACCAATGCATATTCAGGAGAATTCAGTTCTACGTTAGCCAGACGTTTGTCATTAATGCTCAAAGCCAATTGTAAATTCCCGGCCGCCGCCTCGCGCATCTCCTTCCGTTCCATATAAAGAGCCGAAGTTGGCGGAAGCACCTGCATCAATGAATCATCATAATTGACGGATAGTTTCTGATAGCGTTTTCTAAAAGAATTGTCTTGTGTAAAGGCTCTTAGTTCTTCATATAGATGACGGTAGCAGTTGTAATAATCGGGTAACAAACGGTCGGGCAGCAATTCTCTATCAATCTGCCCTAACAAATCGGTAGCCTCCTCATACATTCCTGCGGAAGCCATCAGATAGGCAAGTTCCAGTCGGGTTTCAGCAGCAGCATCCTGTTGTTTGTGTAGCTCTGCCCAGTCCAGATTGACATTGAGGTAATAGATGGCAGAATCACAGATGTAAGCTTTATATTCTTTATAAATTTCCCCATTCCATCGAAAGAAAGAGGTGCTGGTTGTATCTACATCGAGCAGTTGATTCTTCAATTTCTCAATACGTGCCTTACGTATAGCTACATATTGCTCGTGCGCACCGATTGCTTCATCAAGTGAAGATGTCAATGCAGCAACAGTCAACGAATCGGCAGAAGCTACCATATTCTGCGCAATCGCAACAATGAAAAGACAAAAGAATAGTAGTTTCCTTTTCATGGCAACAAAGATAACAAGAAATCCTACAAAGCTATAGCACCCCAAAAAATAGTTTCTTATATTTGCGACTTAAACCCCCAAAATTAAAACACTTATGAAAAACTTAGCCTCCCAACGAGTAGCTGCGGTCGATGTATTCCGTGCACTTACCATGTTCCTTATGCTCTTCGTAAACGACATTCCCGGTCTGAAAAACGTTCCTCACTGGCTGATGCATGCAAAGATCGACGAGGACATGTTGGGATTCTCCGATACCATTTTCCCGGCTTTCCTTTTCTGTATGGGTATGTCCATTTCGTTTGCCATACAAAACCGTTACAAGAAAGGAGACACTACGCTTCAAGTTATTTCACATGTATTCTGGCGCACGGTGGCATTGTTAGCTATGGGATTGTTCTCACTCAATAGTGGCGACATTGAGGGCGGATTATCTCACCCATGGTTTTCTATACTGATGGTGATCGGCTTCTTCCTGACCTGGGGTGTTTATCCGAAGGCTGAAGGTTCAAAAAAAGCCCTTTTCACCGCAATGAAAATAGCTGGCGTACTGCTACTGGCATTTCTTGTTGTCTATAAAGATATGAATGGAAAGCCTTTCCAAGTTAGTTGGTGGGGCATTTTGGGACTGATTGGCTGGACGTATGCCGTATGTGCAGGTATTTATCTGTTTACTCGCGAGAGCTTGCGTAATAATGCCATTGCTTGGTTTGTTGTAGTGTTGCTTGCCGTACTCAGCCATTCAGATTTGATACCGGGTGAATATGGCAGCCGGATTGTCTTACTACCTTTCATTCCTAGTGATTGGACGCTACATGCTTTCGGTATGTCCGGTCTGCTGACCTCTCTATTGATGCAACAATATGCCGACCGTGCCAAACCTGGGAAATTCATCGGTATGCTCTGTATCCTTGGTGTAGGAATGCTTGTTCTTGCCCTCATCTCCCACCCGTACTGGATTATCTCTAAAATACAAGCCACTCCAAGCTGGTTATTCTATTGCCTTGCTGCTTTCTTCCCGCTATTCGGCTTCTTCTATTGGCTGACGGATGTAAAAGGCAAAACCAACTGGTTCAATATCATCAAGCCAGCCGGTACTGCGACATTGACTTGCTACATCATTCCTTATATATGGTATGCCGTTCAACAATTACTAAATCTGCACTACCCCGAAGTATTGGGAAGCGGTGCCCCCGGACTGCTCAAATCACTGGTATTCTCCCTCATCATTGTGCAGTTCACCGGCTTACTGGTAAAAGGAAAGATTAAATTAAAAGTATAATCATGCTAAGGATTCAGACCCCAAACGGAGAAAACAAGGTGCTATTGCACTCCTGCTGTGCACCTTGTTCTTCGGCTATCATCGAATGTATGTTGGAAAACGGCATTCGTCCAACTATATTTTATTGTAATCCCAATATTTATCCGCAGGAGGAATACGAGATCAGAAAAAATGAAGCCATCCGCTTTGTAACCTCCAAAGAGCTCGATTTCATCGATGCAGATTATGATTATGCACACTGGTTGCACACCATAAAAGGTTTAGAGAACGAACCGGAACGAGGCGGGCGTTGCCTGAAATGCTTTACTTTGCGCCTAACGGAAACTGCCCGATATGCATCAGAGCATGGGTTTACACTGTTCACCACTACCCTTGCCTCTTCACGATGGAAAAGTCTGGAGCAAATTAATAAAGCAGGAAAACAAGCTGCTGATCTCTATCCCGGCACCGAGTTCTGGGAACAGAACTGGCGTAAAGGTGGGCTTCAAGACCGGCGGAATGAGCTCCTTAAAGAATATGACTTCTATAACCAGCAATATTGTGGTTGCGAGTTTAGTATGCAGATGAAAAAATAATCTGTGTAACCTGATAATCAGCGTAATCTGTAGTCAAAGAAACATTCATAGTTTTCCCGTTTCGAATTAGGCATCATCTGTTACAGGGATCTATATATCCAGTCTGTTGCATCTATATTTCCAGAACACGGCATCTATACATCCAGCGAGTGGCATCTATAGATCCAGTAAATGCCACACCTCAGCAGATGAGATGGCTGGCATTTGCCTTGAAAACCTCTGTGATTTTGGCGAAAATCCCCGGCATTCCAGACGTTGAAGTGTGGCAAAACGGATAGTGTGTTTACCCTAAACAGATGATGCGTTTGGGCTAAACAGATGGTCTGTTCGGGGTAAACGCATCATGCATTCCGATATCTGCAAGATATTAACAGCAAGGTGGAAGCAAAATTTGCCTCCACCTTTTTAATTTGCTTCCACAGCACCTGTAATGCCGATGAACAGAGAGATACAGAAAAAAGGTGGAGGTGTGGAGGTGGAATGCATAAACTCTGCTTTGTTTGAGCATTCAAACATCCTTCTTTGGGAGATTTAAACCGGAGAAGTAGCAAATAAAAAACCGAAACACAACATTAAAAGCTGTGTTTCGGTATATATTGCCTAACAGAAGATGTTAGATAAGCGTAAACTTAGAGTCCAAAAGAAATACCTACATTAAACACCAACTGGTTCCAATTATCGATAATCTGATATTTAAGTCCCAAGTCAAGAGTTACATTAGAAGCTATTTTAAAGTCAACACCAGCACCTAAGTTAATAGCTATTTGCCCATCGTTCAGACCACCTTTCCATAATTCGGAATGGAGTTTGGTATTGGCATATTCCAAACCCGCCAAAGGATAAACGGAAATCTTGCTGGCTACAGGAATTACATAATGCATGTTAGCTCCCAAATCCCACATAGAAACATAATCGTGCTTGAAGTAGTAATTAAAGACAGGCTCGATACGCCAGTTATCGGTAAAAGAATAGCGATACTTAACACCGAGACCAATATTTCTTTCATTACTAAAATTTAAGTTAGCGCCCAGTGACGATTCACCCTTCTGTGCGAACGATGTTGTAGCAAAAGCACACAAACAGATCAATAGAACAAGAAATTTCTTCATAAGCAATTTCAGTTTTAGTTAATGATTGGTGCCAAATTTACTATTAATAATCAAAATAACGAATAATAGGTAATAAAAACATTGACATTTTACATTCTCTGCTCTAAATTTGCGAGTATCAAAAGTTATTGCGTATTTTGGTATTTCATCCGAAAGAAAGATGTCAGACCCTAAACAACCGAAACAATTAAAAAACAGATAAATGAAAAAAGTAACTATCTCACTGATTTTATCCTTCCTTGCAGTGTGCTTTATTTCTACTCCTTGCCACGCCAAAGGAAAAGCAAAACACGTAGTATTAATCGGCCTCGACGGCTGGGGTGCTTACAGCATTCCCAAAGCAGAAATCCCAAACATCAAACAATTAATGAAAGACGGCAGTTATACGTTGGAAAAACGTTCTGTACTCCCCTCTTCAAGTGCCGTCAACTGGGCTTCCATGTTTATGGGTGCCGGTCCCGAGCTACATGGATATACGGAATGGGGTTCAAAAACACCTGAATTGCCCTCACGCGAAACAAACCAACACGGAATATTTCCTACTATCTTTTACTTGCTGCGCAATGCCCAACCCAAAGCTGAAATAGGCTGCCTATACGAGTGGGACGGCATCAAATATCTGGTTGATACTCTATCTATGAGCCATCATGCGTTAGCTCCCGATTACAACGCTCATCCTGAAGCATTATGCGGTATGGCAGAAGAGTACATCAAAGAAAAGAAACCGACATTACTTGCCGTATGCTTTGACAACCCCGACCATGTAGGACATCAGGCAGGACATGATACACCCGAATATTATGCCAAATTGAAAGAACTGGATACTTACGTCGGCCGTATTGTGCAAGCTGTAAAGGATGCAGGCATGCT
>NZ_JASLER010000114.1 GCF_030151085.1 Bacteroides sp.
AGTAAAGATTTAGCAGACATTGATTGCTTTGAATTTGCAGCGTGCCATGCACATGCCGCACTTGATACACGTCTCAGGATTGATAACGTGCGGTTTACGCATATCTCCCATAATTGCATCTGCCGGGCAGTTCTTGGCGCATAAGTGGCAACCAATACAGAGTTCCGGACTGATGGTATAGGTCAGCAATGATTTACATTGCTTGGCACGGCACGTCTTATCTTTGATATGTTCTAAATACTCATCATAGAAATTATTGAGCGTTGAGAGTACCGGATTGGGTGAAGTCTGTCCTAATCCGCAAAGAGCTGTATCTTTGATGACTTGCCCCAGGGTTGAGAGTGTTTTCAAGTCTTTTTCCGTTCCACATCCTTGGGTAATCTTATTGAGCAATTCCAGTAAACGCTTGTTCCCAATGCGACAGGGAGTACATTTTCCGCACGATTCTTCTACCGTGAAGTCCAGATAGAAACGGGCTACCGATACCATACAATCGTCTTCATCCATCACAATCATACCACCGGAACCCATCATGGAACCTTCCGCAAGCAGATTGTCGAAATCAATCGGAGTATCTAGATGTTTCTCAGTCAAACAACCACCCGAAGGACCGCCCGTCTGCACCGCCTTAAATTTCTTTCCTCCTTTGATGCCTCCACCGATTTCATAAATTACTTCACGCAGGGTAGTTCCCATAGGGACTTCTATCAATCCTACATTATTAATCTTTCCAGCCAAGGCAAATACTTTCGTTCCTTTAGAACGTTCTGTGCCGATAGATGAAAACCATTCGGCACCTTTGGTCAGGATAATAGGTATATTGGCAAGCGTCTCCACATTGTTGACGTTGGTAGGTTTGCCTAGATAACCTTCTTCTGCCGGGAAAGGGGGCTTCAAAGTCGGTTCTCCGCGTTTACCTTCCATTGAATGGATAAGTGCGGTTTCTTCACCACAAACAAAGGCTCCGGCTCCATAACGGATTTCAATGTCGAAGTTAAAGTTGGTTCCCAGAATATTGTTTCCTAATAATTCATATTCACGTGCCTGAGCAATAGCAATTTTTAAGCGTTGGATAGCAAGCGGATACTCAGCCCGGATATAAACCAACCCTTTGGGGGATCCGATGGAGTAACCACAAATAGCCATAGCCTCGATAATGGAGTGGGGATCTCCTTCCATAATCGAACGGTCCATAAATGCCCCGGGATCGCCTTCGTCCGCATTACACACTACATATTTCATATCGGCTTGTTGCTTATGGGCAAACTCCCATTTCTTACCGGTGGGGAAACCACCACCACCACGTCCGCGTAAACCCGAACGCTTGATGACGTCAATTACCTCCTGCGGTTTCTTGGTAAGCAGACTATCCGCCAAAGCTATATAACCGTTCAGGGCTATATACTCTTCTATATTCTCCGGATCGATAAAGCCGCAGTTGCGTAAAGCGATACGCATCTGCTTCCGGTAAAAGTCCATGTGTTTGGAGTCACTGACTGCCTGTTCTGTTTTCGGATCTATATAAAGTAAACGTTCTATCTTGTGTCCACCTATTATATGCTCACTGATGATTTCTTCAGCATCTTCGGGGATTACTTGGGTGTAAAACGTATTATCAGGGATAATCTTGACGATAGGCCCTTTCTCACAGAATCCGAAACAACCGGTGGTTATCACGTCTACCTTATCGGCAATATTGTTTTTCTCGAGTGCCTGCTGGAGCTTTTCAGCTATGACGTGACTGGATGAAGCTTTACAGCCTGTACCTCCACAAATTAGGATTTGCAGATGTTCTGTGCCCACTGCCAGCCCACAGCATTGTTCAGCTACTACTTCATTGCTTTGTTCGCGCAGAAGAAGTGCCTTTTCGGCTTTTTCCCTGATTGCTTTCAGATCATGGATAGTTAGTACTTTCATTATGTAAATAGATTAGGGTTAAAACAAAGATAAGAAAAGGTTTTAATATAGCAAAAAGAAAGTGTACTAAAACGAAATAGTTAATAAATCGTAATACAAAGTACTTTGTAATACAAGGTACTAATATAATGCATATATTTGTGCCATACAAATAAGCGAAGATAATGAGAGACTAAGCCGATAATTCATTTTCTCATTTAATGTATCGCCAAATTGTAAATTGTAAATTGTAAATCGTTAAATTGTAAATAACCACATGGATGTAAACAATGTAAAGTCGCAAATGCGCAAGGGCATGCTTGAATATTGTATCATGCTGCTGCTTCATAAGGAACCGGCTTACGCTTCGGACATCATCCAGAAGCTGAAAGAAGCTATGCTGATTGTAGTGGAGGGTACACTTTACCCGTTGCTCACTCGTCTAAAAAATGACGACCTCCTAAGTTACGAATGGATAGAATCCACCCAAGGTCCCCCTCGTAAATATTATCGGTTGACCGAACAAGGCGAAGTCTTTCTAAGTGAATTAGAAATATCTTGGAGAGAACTGAACGAAACAGTCAATCACATTGCAAATGCTCATAATAATGAGTAATGAAAAATTAGCAATAAGTAACTTCAATTGTAAATCGTAAATAGTCAAATCGAAAATAAATTAGGGTGTTATGAAAAAGACATTAACAGTAAATTTAGGCGGAACCGTTTTCAACATAGACGATGATGCATACCGCCTTTTGGATAATTACCTTTGTAATCTCAAACTGCACTTCAGAAAAGAAGCTGGTGCCGATGAGATTGTAGATGATATTGAACGCCGTATTTCCGAGTTATTTGCCGAAAAGCTTTCAGCAGGTTCTCAAGTAATCACCATTACCGACGTGGAAGAAGTGATTGCCCGAATGGGAAAGCCTGAAGATATGGGATCTGGTGAGGAAAGCGGAGAAAATGCTTCCGACAATAAAAATGCAGGTAGCGGTTATGGTTCTGGTGCTTGGAGTGGTCAAACTTCTTACGGCAGTTCTACTGCGCGCCGCCGCCTTTACCGTAATCCGGATGACAAGATGTTGGGAGGTGTAGTCAGTGGTATGGCAGCTTATTTGGGATGGGATGTAACTTTGCTTCGTTTGTTGCTACTCGTAGTTTTGATATGTGGAGTAGGTACATTGATTCCGGTTTACATTGTTTGCTGGCTGATTATCCCCGAAGCACAGACGGCTGCGGAGAAACTGAATATGCGTGGCGAAGCTGTTACAGTGGAGAATATCGGAAAGACGGTAACTGATGGTTTTGAGAAAGTAACCAATGGTGTCAATGATTACATGAAATCAGACAAGCCTCGTACTGCTCTACAGAAGATAGGAGATATGTTAGTGATGGTTGCTGGCTGGTTCCTGAAGGTATGTCTGGTAATATTCGCTATTATTTGCAGTCCGATTCTGTTTGTATTCGGGGTGGTATTTGTAGCTCTTCTGTTTGCTGCGGTGATGGTAGCTATCGGAGGTGGTGCAGCACTGATCTCACTCTTCCCGATGTATGATGTAGTATTGCCTACTTCACCACTATCAGCCATTGTAATGTACATAGCAGGTGTACTGTTGGTAGGTATTCCTCTGGTTTCCATCGTATGGGCTATCTTCCGCCAGATATTTAACTGGCAACCGATGAATTCAGGTTTGAAGTGGACGTTGATTATTCTTTGGATTGTAAGTGCAGCTTGTTTTGGAATCTGCTTCGCCATACAGGGAGCTACATTCCCGGAACTGGGTATTTTCAACATCTGAGAAATATCTTTTCATTTTCAATCAGAAACTTAATACATAACTTCTCTCTGTCTTCTTATTTTGAAGTTTGTAATTGATTGATTATTAGTAAAGTGAAAGGGCTACACCCTTTGTTATGGATGGCTACACCCTTTAGTGCTTAGGGCTACACCATCCGGGCAAAAGGGTGTAGCCCTTTTCTTATACTAAAATTTTTTTATTAAACATTTTGCTAGTTTCAAAAATAGGGTATATCTTTGCGTCCATTAAACGAACGTCTTTTAAACGTTTAATGTTTCTAACTCATTCGTTTACATCTATTTATCAGCATTTATATGCCATTGCGGTTTTGAAAGAGCAAATGTCTCGATCGGGCCGCGAAGCGTACCCAAAACAAACTTCCTATCATCTAATAAACTTCCTCAAGTGTCTGAAAAACAGAAATATTGGTTCGCAGCCCGTACACTAAGTAAACAGGAGTTTGCTGTTCAGAAACGTATCGAAAAGCTGAATTTAGAGGAAAAAATAGATGTCGAATGCTACCTTCCTACCCGAACTGTAGTCACACAATTAAAATATCGTCGGAAGCGTAGTGTAGTCCCCGTTGCCCGTGGTTTGATTTTTATTCATGCTACCAAGCAGGCTGCTTGTGATATTCCCAATATTTACGGTGTTCAGGTCTTTTATATGAGAGACCTTTCCACACATTCCATGTTGATAGTTCCCGATAAACAAATGCAGGACTTCATGTTTGTGATGGATTTGAATCCTGATGGCGTTAGCTTTGATAACGAACCTCTTACCATTGGTCAGAAAGTTACTGTTGTTAAAGGCGAATTCAGTGGTGTTGAGGGAGAAATTTCCACAGAAGCTAATAAAACTTACGTTGTTATCCGCATTACGGGCGTTTTGGTGGCGAGCATCAAGGTTCCTAAATCCTATCTGAAGGTAATAAAGGACTGAAACTGATTATCATTAATAATATTGACACGCTGTCATTCTGAGTTTGTCAAAGGCCCTCTTCTTTCTTTTCCAGTAAATCTAAAAACTTAATACAAAGATGAATTCTTTACTTTCCCGTGCTTTTGAGCTCCAGCAAGCAGCTCACGATCTTCTGTACTTAGATATGAACAATGAACCAATTTATTCCGATGATTTTTGTCGGTTGAATAAAGATGTTCTTGTCAAATCCGATTCTCTATTCGTGGAAAATGGTGCTAATCTCGAAGAAGAAGCGAACTTGTGTCTCGCTCTTTTGCTCGGGTATAATGCAACTATATATGATAATGGGGATAAAGGACAAAAGAAGCAAATAATTTTAGATCGTATCTCTGATCTTTTGGAGCAACTTCCGGCTTCATTACTCAAAGTACGATTGTTGACTTATTGCTATGGAGAAGTATATGAAGAGGCTTTGCTTCAGCAGGCTCATGCTATTGTTAATGACTGGAATGATAAAATATTAACAAAAGAACAGGCGGAAATTATCGAGGAGTTGAAGAATATTGAAGAGAATCCTTATCCGTTCGAAGAGGTAGAGAAATAGAAAGTATCATTTGAAATACTAATGCAAATGCTTAATATTGATAAGTTTATTAGTGAGAATATAACTTCTCGCTCTAATAGTATGTTTGCTATTGATATTGAAGCAAACTATCAACAGCTCCAACAAGAAATTGAAGGAAAGAGCCTTTTGGTTATTGGAGGTGCAGGTTCTATCGGATCTTCATATATTCGCGCCATGTTACCTTTTAAGCCATCCAAACTCGTTGTTGTGGATTTGAATGAGAATGGCTTGGCCGAATTAACCCGTGACCTTCGTTCTACTTACGGCATGTATGTTCCCGAAGAATACCGTACTTATACATTAAACTTCGCAGATACTATCTTCGAGCATATTTTTTGTGAAGAAAAAGGCTTTGATATTGTGGCCAATTTTTCTGCTCATAAACATGTACGTAGTGAAAAGGATAAATATTCAGTCCAAGCTTTGATTGAGAACAATGTAATCAAAGCAAAAAAACTGTTGGATCTGCTGACAGAATATCCTCCCAAACATTTTTTCTGTGTATCTACCGATAAAGCAGCTAATCCTGTTAATATCATGGGAGCCAGCAAACGTGTCATGGAAGATATGATTATGGCTTATAGTGCAAAATTCAAAGTAACCACTGCCCGTTTCGCCAATGTGGCTTTCTCTAATGGCTCTTTGCTTGCAGGTTTCATAGACCGTATCATGAAGAAACAGCCTTTAGCAGCACCGAGTGACGTGAAACGTTATTTTGTTTCTCCGGAAGAAAGCGGACAAATTTGTATGTTGGCTTGCATGTTGGGACATAATGGAGAAATATTCTTTCCAAAGTTAGGTGAAGAGCAAATGATAACTTTTTCATCCATTTGTGATAAGTTCCTGGATGCGTTAGGCTACGAAAAGAAAGAATGTACATCAGATGAGGAAGCCAAGAAATTTGCTACTGAAATGCCTGAAAATAGTAAAGTATATCCTGTTGTTTACTTCAAAAGCGATACCACAGGAGAAAAGGATTATGAGGAATTCTATGTTCCAGGTGAAAAATTGAATATGGAACGATTCGCTTCTTTAGGAGTAATTGAAGAAGTGACAAAACGCCCCATGCGGGAACTTGATGTCTTTTTTAAAGATATGGAACAAATATTCTATAAAGAAGACTTCTCCAAATCTGAAGTAGTAAATGCACTACACCGTTTTTTGCCCAATTTTGAGCATATTGAGAAGGGCAAGAATTTAGATCAGAAAATGTAATCAAATAGGAATTCTGAACCTATGTATAGTGATATAACAAATTTTATTCATCAGCTTTATGGAACAGATGATTTTGTGCCTTTGCATGCTCCTCTGTTTATAGGTAATGAGAAGAAGTATCTGAACGAATGCATTGACACTACCTTTGTGTCCAGTGTCGGTAAATTTGTTGATCGTTTTGAAGAAGAAATAGCAGCCTATACCGGTGCAAAGAAAGTTGTGGTTTGTGTGAGTGGAACCAATGCTCTTCATATGGCTATGATGCTTGTAGGTGTGGAGCGTGATGATGAAGTGCTGACACAGGCATTGACTTTTATTGCTACTTGTAATGCCATCAGCTATATAGGTGCTCATCCGGTTTTTATAGATGTTGATAAGGAAACTCTTGGTCTTTCTCCAAACGCAGTCAAAGTTTGGTTACAAAAAAATGCAGAAATCAAGAATAATACTTGCTACAATAAAAATACGAGCAGACGCATTAAAGCATGTGTTCCGATGCATACTTTCGGGCATCCAGTTAAAATTGATGAATTAGCCGAAATCTGCAAAGAATGGCATATTGAACTAGTAGAAGATGCTGCCGAGAGCTTAGGTAGTTTCTATAAAAGGCAACATACCGGTACGTTCGGTAGGGTCAGCGCTATTAGCTTTAATGGAAACAAGACAATCACTACCGGTGGTGGTGGTATGTTGTTGTTCCAAGATGAAGAATTGGGAAAACTTGCAAAACATCTGACGACTCAGGCTAAAGTTCCTCACCGCTGGGCTTTCATCCATGACCATATCGGTTATAACTATCGTATGCCCAATATTAATGCTGCTTTAGGATGTGCTCAGTTAGAGAATCTTGAAAGATACGTTGAAGATAAGCGGAATACCGCTGAACGATACAAAGAATTCTTTGCAAACATGCCTGATATAACCTTCTTTTCTGAGCCGGCAGATAGCCGTTCTAATTATTGGCTTAATGTGGTTTTATTGGATGACAAAGCCAGTCAACAAGAATTTCTTGAGTATACAAACGATCATGGTGTCATGACGCGCCCTGTTTGGGAGTTAATGAACCGATTGGATATGTTCAAGCACTGCGAAACGGATGGGCTGAAGAATACGGAGTGGTTGGCGGATAGAATAGTGAATATACCGAGTAGTGTACGTTTAATAAAATGAGACCTCTGATATTAGTTGGTGGCGGTGGTCATTGCAAGTCTGTAATTGATGCGGCTGAAAGTGCCGACTTTACGATAAAAGGTGTTTTAGATATACCGGAAAATGTAGGTAAGTTTATACTTGGCTATCAAATTATAGGAACGGATGATGACATTCCTAAATTTGTAGATGATTGTGACTTTATTGTCACTGTAGGGTTTATCAAAGATACTTCCCTGCGCATTTGCCTTCATGAGAATATCGAAAAAGTAGGCGGCCAATTAGCTACGGTAATAGCCTCTACTGCTCATGTTTCACGCTATGCGGCAATCGCTTCAGGAACAGTTGTATTGCATCAGGCAACCATTAATGCGTCAGTAAACATAGGCAAAGGATGTATTATCAACACCTCTGCCAACATAGAACATGATGCTGTTATTGGGAATTATTGTCACATCTCTACCGGGGCGATGGTAAATGGTGATTGTAAAGTCGGTAATTGTACTTTTTTAGGCAGCCAGTCGGTAATGGTAAATGCAACCTCTATTGTAGACGGTTGTATTATTGCCGCTGGGGCTATGGTTCGTAAAAATATTGTTCAAAGAGGGGTTTACTCTGGTAATCCGGCTCTTTTAAAAATTAAAATCTGATGTTTCCTCTACGTACATTGATAATCGCTGAAGCCGGGGTAAATCATAACGGTTCGTTGGAATTGGCTAAACATCTGATTAATGCTGCTGCAGAAGCTGGTGTGGATTATGTCAAATTCCAAACCTTCAGAGCGGACAATCTTGTGTCCAAAACAGCTGAAATGGCAGATTATCAAAGGAGAAATACGAATAATGAAGATTCGAGTCAATATGCAATGCTCAAGAAACTGGAACTTAGCCCTGCGGACCATCAAGAATTGATTTCATATTGTGCTGAAAAGAATGTGAAATTTTTCTCTACAGCTTTTGATTTGGAAAGTATTGATTTCCTTGCGTCTTTACATCTTGGATTGTGGAAAATACCCTCTGGTGAAATTACAAACTATCCCTATATCAAAAAGATTGCCGAATATAAAGAACCTGTTATTCTTTCTACAGGAATGAGCAATTTTGATGAAATAGAGGATGCAATAGCCCTATTGATAAAGTACGGTGTGCCTAAAGAACGGCTTACGGTACTTCATTGTAACACGGAATATCCTACTCCTATGTCAGATGTGAATTTGCGGGCGATGCAAACTATGAAAGAAAAACTAGGTGTGCAGATTGGCTATTCAGACCATACATCAGGGATTGAGGTCCCCATTGCAGCGGTAGCTTTAGGAGCAACTATCATTGAAAAACATTTCACACTTGACCGTACTATGGACGGACCGGATCACAGAGCCTCTCTTGAACCGGCAGAATTGAAAGCAATGGTAAATTCTATCCGAAATATAGAACAAGCACTGGGAAAGGCGGACAAGTTTATAACTCACTCGGAGAGTAAAAACAAATCAGTAGCAAGAAAAAGTATTGTTGCAGCTAGGAATATTGAATGTGGAGAGACTTTTACAGAAGAAAATTTGACTGTAAAACGTCCCGGTGATGGCATTTCTCCTATGAAATGGGAAGAAGTGATAGGCACTTCGGCTATTCGTTTTTTTAAAATGGATGAACAGATTTCTTTAAAATAGAGATTTATGAGTAAAAGAAAGATATGTGTTATCACTGGCAGCCGTGCAGAATATGGATTATTAAGCGGCTTGATGCAAGCCATCCAAGAAGATGATTATTTAATCTTGCAAATAATAGCAACTAATATGCATCTTTCTCCTGAATTCGGTCTGACTTATAAAGAAATAGAGAAGGACGGATTTGTTATTGATAGGAAAGTAGAAATGCTGCTTTCGTCAGATACAGCAAATGCCACGGCCAAATCAGTAGGTTTAGGTACTATTGGTTTTGCTGATGCGTATGAAGAGTTACGCCCCGATATGATTGTTGTACTGGGTGATCGTTTTGAAATATTGGCAGCTGTATCTGCGGCTCTGTTTTATAAAATACCTGTAGCTCATCTACATGGTGGTGAAATAACAGAAGGGGCTTATGACGATTGCATACGTCATGCGATTACTAAAATGAGCCATTTGCATTTTACTTCGACTGAAGAATATAGAAATAGAGTCATTCAGTTAGGGGAACAACCGGAGCGAGTATTCAATGTGGGGGCGATTGGTGTAGAGAATATTAAAAAGACTTCTTTACTATCTAAAGAAGATTTAGAGCAAAGCCTCCAATTTCATTTAGGCAATAATTCAATACTAGTGACCTATCATCCAACGACTTTAGAGTACTCTACGGCTGAAGAGCAGTGTCGCAATCTTTTAGAAACATTGGAAGTATTCTTCGATTATCGTATCATCTTTACCCTTCCGAATTCTGATACGGACGGGCGCATTATTATGAAGCAGATAAATGAATTCGTTGCAAACAACAAAGGACGGTCTGTTGCATTTGCTTCTTTAGGTAAAGTTCATTATTTGTCAGCTTTGCAGTATGTATCTGCAGTTATAGGTAATTCTTCGAGCGGTATTATCGAAGTACCGAGCTTTGGTATTCCTACCTTGAATATTGGTAACAGACAGAAAGGTCGGATTGCTGCTGAAAGCGTAATACATTGCGGAACTTCAAAAGAACAAATAAGAGAAGGATTGCAGCAAGTTTTTTCAGAAAAAGTAAAAGGACAGGCTAGAAACTGTAATAATCCATATTATAAAGAAAATACAACAACTCTTATTCTCCGAGAATTGAAATCAATTTTGCTGAAAAAGTTAGTTCAGAAATCATTTTATAATTTGTAGAAAGCATGAATATATTGATTACTATTTGTGCCCGTGGCGGTTCTAAAGGAATCCCCGGTAAAAATATTAAGCTGCTCAATGGGAAGCCGTTGATAGGCTATACCATTGATGTTGCAAAGCGCTTCGCCGCAGACATGGGCAATACCACCATTGCCCTCTCGACAGATTCAGATGAAATTATCCGGATTGCTTCAGATTGTAGTTTATCATCGGACTATAAACGTCCTGATTATTTAGCCAACGATACCTGTGGAAAGATTGATGTCATCAATGATATTTTGCGCTATTCAGAGGAGCAGAAAGGGTATATGTTCGACTATGTATTGGATTTGGATGTAACTTCGCCACTTCGCACATTGGAGGACTTGAAAGAGGCTTTTAAGCAAATTCAGGCAGACGAAAATGCGGTCAGCCTCTTTTCGGTGAGTGAACCCGAACGCAATCCATACTTCAATCAGGTGGAACAGAAAGCGAATGGTTATTACGCCCAGGTGAAAGCATTGGAGGACGATGTACTTTCACGGCAGGCAGCTCCTAAAGTCTATGATTTGAATGCCTCATTCTATTTCTATAAGCGTTGTTTCTTTTCTTTAGGGTATAAAGGGGCAATAACTGACCGTTCATTGATTTATTTGATGAACCATATCTGCTTCGATCTTGATCATCCCATCGATTTCGAAATGATTTCTTTCCTATTGGAGAATAACAGACTCGATTTTTCTTTATGAGAGTACTCATCGTCGGACTTGGTTCCATTGCAAGAAAGCATGTGGCGGCATTGCGCCATATAGATCCAAGCGTTGAGCTTTATGCCATGCGCTCGGGAAAAGAATCCAAGTCTTGGGAGGGGATTACGGATTTATATGATTGGCGCCAGTTGGAAACTATTCGTTTCGATTTCGCCATTATTTCCAATCCTACATCGGAACACATGTCAACTATCCGTAAATTGTTGCCCTTTCAATTACCTCTTTTTATAGAAAAACCTCTTTATTCAAAGGTGGTTGATGACGAGTTGGTTGCTGAGGTGAAACGGTCGGGTATCATGACGTATGTAGGCTGTAATCTCCGTTTTCATGAATGTCTCCAGAAGACGGTTGATATTATCAGGCAGCATAGAGTGAATGAAGTAAATATCTATTGCGGTTCTTATCTTCCTGATTGGCGTCCTCAGATTGATTACCGTATGGTTTACAGTGCCAACCCTGAAATGGGGGGGGGGTGCACATCGACCTAATTCATGAAGTGGACTATCTTTACTGGTTATTCGGCAAGCCGCAATGCACGCATCATCTGTTTACTCATAAGTCTTCATTGGGTATCCGTGCAATAGACTATGCCAATTACTTGATGGAGTATCCGCAGTTTAACGTAAGTGTAATACTCAATTATTATCGGCGGGATTACAAGCGCACTTTGGAACTGGTCTGCAGCGATGGAACATTTATGGTTGATTTGGCCGCTAATACTATTATTTGTGGAAACGAGGTGCTTTTTTCTTCTACCAAAGGTATTATAGATACCTATCTTTCCCAGATGGAATATTTTATAGAGTGTGTATCTCGACATCGCTGTACTATGAACGATATGGAAGATGCTAATAATGTACTGAAAATAAGTTTGCAGAATGATATTGAAAGATAAAGTAGTGATTATAACCGGTGGTTCTGGACTCATCGGCCGTGAATGCGTGAAAGACGCATGGAAGAAAGGTGCAATTGTTGTCAATGCTGATATTGCTGTGGAGACCGATATAGCCAATGGTACTTATCATCTTGACATGTCGGATGATGACTCTATAGTGAAATTAGTTTCAATGGTTTATGAAAAATATGACCGTATAGACGGGATTGCCAATGTGGCTTATCCCCGTACTAAAGATTGGGGTGCTTTCTTTGAGGATATACCCATGGAATCTTGGCGTAAGAATGTGGATATGCAGTTGAACAGTTGCTTCCTGCTTTGTCAAAAGGTTCTTGCTATAATGAAAATACAGGGCTTTGGCTCCATTGTGAATTTTGGTTCTATCTATGGAGTAGTAGGGAATGACTTTACAATCTATGAAGATTATGGAGGTACTTCTCCTGCTGCATATACAGCGGTAAAGGGAGGCATCATAAACTTTTCTCGCTATTTGGCTTCTTATTTTGGTAAATATGGAATACGCGTAAATGTCGTATCTCCCGGAGGTATCATAGACAAACAGCATCCGTCTTTTATAGAACGTTATTCCGAAAAATCCCTGCTGAAGCGTATGGGACGTCCTGAGGAAATAGCGCCCGCTGTATCTTTTCTGTTATCCGATGAAGCATCATTCATCACTGGTCACAATTTGATGGTTGACGGTGGCTGGACGGCGATTTAAATTTTTGTTGTTAATAGTGAATTATGAAAAAAGGGATAGTATATATCTGTCATCATATTGATACAGAAGGTCCAATGTGGGAAAGTATTGAAGAATTGTTTAATAGAATTAGCAATATCTTTAATTTTGAAAAGTATGAGGTGGAGATGCTTCCTACTTATGATAATTTAGAGAAACTTCAGCGTGGTGAAGTGAATCTTCCAGAAGATATGAAGGATGAGTTATATACAGCTGTTTGTCCTCATACCGTGGGATTTAAACGAAATTGGGGAATGATAGAAGAAATGCTTAATCGTATCATGAAGCCTGAGTTTAGAAATGAAATGAAGGATTCTTTTGGTGATGGTTGGGTTTACAATTGGCATATTATGGACCATGTCGGTTTCGGTTTTGTCAATCCTCGTCATCGTGATTATGGTTATCACAATGTGTTGGATTTTTATCGCTATATGATAAATGTAACAGGCTCCTCCATGGATGCTATTCATTGGCATTTTCATCCTGTACCTTTTGATGGTGTATGTAATCATACAGCCTATAATTATGAAAATTGTTATCCTACACTCCATGGCATAATTACCCGCCGATTAATAGATCGTGGAATTTTTCCAGTCGTTAATCGTCCGGGATTCCACTCAGAACGTGTTGATTCAAACTTCTTTTTAGAACAATGGATTCCTTTTGATCCGGCTAATCAAGTTGTAGAAGATGATGTACAGCCTCGTTTTCAAACTGATATGGCTAATGGGCATGCTGGTGATTGGCGCGGTGCTCCTTCTGATTGGTCTCTTTATCACCCTGATTTTTATGATTGGCGTAGAACAGGAAATATGAATAGATGGATAGCTCGTATCTTAAATATGATGGCTCGTCATCGTTCCATTACAGAAGCAGAGATTGAAAAAGCTTTTGTAAAAGCAGAATTAGGTGATAATGTTTATTTAGGTATTACAGATCATGATTGGCGAGAAATGTCTGATGAGATAAATGAGTTTCGTGAAATGCTGTCAAATGTAGTATCTCGTCACCCTAAAGTAAAGTTTAAATTTTCAGAATCGGTTGAAGGTTTTCGTAATGTTATCGGTTATTCAGCAGAAGAATGTGAGGTAGGCAAAGTGAAACTTGAATATAAGTGGCAAGGTAATGTATTGCATATATTTGTGGTTAATGGAGAGCCTTTCGGTCCTCAACCTTATTTAGCAATCAAAGATGTAACAGGACATTATATACACGATACGTTCGATTTCAATGTTTACAAGAAATCGTATTGTTATACTTTTTGTGCTGATACTGTAGAAATGAAGAATATCGATGCTGTAGTGGTGGCTACCAATGATAAATATGGTAATACTGAAATTCTTAAGGTGAATGTACCTAAATAAATATTTATGAACTCTATTCATATTATATCTCAAAACTTAAGTTTGATTGACGCATTAAAACGTATTAATGAGATTGAAAATAATAATCCTTTAGTCCTTTTTGCTGTTGATGAGAATAATGCGATGAGAGGAACCATAACAGATGGTGATATTCGTCGTGCCCTTATTAGAGGCTTGAATGTGACCGATCTCATTTCTGACGCAATGCATCGAGATTTTAATTTTTTGCGTTTAGGGGTTAATGATGGAGTTGAGGATATACATCACCAGCGTGATCTAAAGATGCGATTAGTACCTATTCTTGATGAAAAAAATCATATTTGTGAAATTGTAAATCTTGAACGCTATCTAAATAAACTCCCTATTGATGCTGTTCTTATGGCTGGGGGAAAAGGTGAACGTTTGCGTCCCATTACGGAGAAAATTCCTAAACCTCTTATCAAAGTAGGTGATAAATGCATTATTGACTATAATATTGATCGTCTGATTGCTTATGGTTTACAACATATTTCTGTTACTATTAATTATTTAGGAGAGCAGATTGAGGAACATTTTCGTGATAAGCGCCAAGGTGTGAAAATTGTTACGGTACGTGAGCCCCAATATCTTGGAACTATTGGCAGTATTAAATTTGTAGAGACTTTCTATAATGATATTGTCTTGGTGATGAACTCCGATCTCTTTACCAATATAGATTATGAGGATTTTTTTTTACACTTCCATCAGCATGACGCAGATATGAGCGTAGCATCAGTGCCTTATGTTGTAAAGGTGCCTTATGGGGTCTTTAATCTTGATGGTCGTGACATAAAAGGAGTGATGGAGAAGCCTACATACAGTTATTATGCTAATGCTGGCATTTATCTCATAAAGAAAAAATGCTTTGACCTCATTCCTGAAAATGAGTTTTTTAATGCAACAGATTTCATGGATAAATTGATAGAAACTCATTATAAAGTAATTCGCTATCCTATATCTGGTTATTGGATAGATATAGGTCAACACGATGAACTAATTCGTGCTAAAGAGATGATAAAACATATGAAAGGGTTGTAAGTACTCAAATTAGGACTCAAAAATAGCGAATATATTGAAAGATTTTACTTTAAATACCAGACCGAAGTACTTTCTCAAGGAGTATTGATAGAGACATTCTGTCTTAAGAACAAAGTGTCTTATAACTTGTTTTCAAAATGGTACAAGAATATACGGCGGAAAGTTGTCGAAGTGCAGGTAGATGGGATTCCTATCCCTGCTCAGACTTCACAACCTGTTAAATCTGTCAAAAACTCTCCAGAGAAGAATCCGATACTCTCTTCTTTCCAAGTTGGCTTGTGGATAATGGTGGATGTAAGGTGTGCAAATATGACCATTATAAAAGGGCATCAATGGCGAAGAAAGGCAGAAACACCTGAAGTTATAATTAATTTTCGGGTCAATCTGCTGATGGAGTAATTGATTGTTGACGTATATGCTGGAAGCCTTTAATTAGCTAAAGAAGTTATGGAAAGGACTTATCGTTTACCGAAAGAATGGTTATTATCCTATAGGTAATAATCTTGCGGAGAAAGCTGTCCGCCCTTGGACAACGAAATGAAATGCTTCTCTTCATTTTGAAAGTGATGCAGGAGTTGAAATGACCTCCGTTTAACACATTCAGTATGGTAGAGTTGCAAAATAAGTCTACCTGGGCTCGTCTAGATCAATTTTTTACGGGAATTTTAAACGAATGCAAAGATTTCTTGGGTTTCACATGCATAATATTGACTTAGCTTTATACTGAGTGTTAAATTACAAACTAAATTTTGTGTACTTTTATTAAATAGAACGCTCCAAAGGTGCTCTACTAAGAGGGTTTGCACTAAATTGACCACTAAGGGTGTACACTTAATTGGGAATGTTTACGAGATGTGGAACGCACACATTTAATAAGGTAATGAGTAACAATAGACAAATATCAAAAAATATAGTATATAGTTTAATATCATTTGGTATAAATATAATAATATCATTCTTTTTTACGCCTTATCTATTGGATTCTGTTGGTAAAGAAGCCTATAGTTTTTTTCCATTAGTTAACAATATTATTGGCTATACTAGTATATTTACTTCGGCTATAGGTTCAATGGCTGGTCGTTTTGTGACAATAGCTTATTATAAAGGTGATTTTGATAAGGCAAGGGGGTATTTCAATTCAGTCTTAGCTGGTTATATCTTCCTATCTCTGGTATTCTCTTTAGTCGGTTTTGCCTTTGTTTTTTATATTACTGATTTAATAAACGTTCCACTCTATCTTAAACATGATGTGCAATGGCTTTTCTCTTTCTCTATTATTTCTATGTTTATTACGATGTCGACAACTTCATATAGCTTAGGAACTTATGTTAAAAACAGGCCGGATTTAGCGTCAATTAGAGATGCCATTTCAAATATTGTAAGAATCTCATGTATTATATTACTATTTTATTTTTTTATGCCCTCCATAATTTACATGAGTGCATCTGCTGTTTGTGCAGCATTTATTATTGCTGGATTTAATATATTTTATAAGCGGCGATTACTTCCCGAAATTGAAATTAACATCCATCGTTATTTCTCACGTTCTTCTATTATTGAAGTCGTATCGGCTGGTATATGGAGTTCGTTAAATGCGTTAAGTTGTCTTTTATCTGGTTCCATAAATCTATTATTAACAAATATTTTATTTAGTGCTACTCAAACTGCAAATTATTCCATTGCTCAATCAATACCCAATTTAATAACTACAGTAAGTGCAATGATTGCAATTACTTTCACGCCACATTTTAATATATTATACGCAAAGGATGAAATGAAAGAACTTGTATATGAAATACAAAAATCGATAAAGATCTTGAGTTTTATTCTAGCAATTCCTATCGGTTTTTTTTTAGTGAATTCAGATATATTGTTACAACTTTGGGTGCCAAATGCATATAATGAGACAATTCTATTGTTGTCGATTATTATTATCTTTTTTACATCATTTGGGGCAATTACTAATCCTCTCTTTGGAATTTTTACAATTACGAATAAAAGAAAAGCTCCCTCTTTCGCTCTATTAATAGTTGGAATAATGAATATTCTTAGTATGTTTTTACTTCTTAAATACTCAGAGCTTGGCATATACGCTATTGCTATAAGTGGTTGTACATTCATATTTATAAGAGATTTATTCTTTACTCCAATGTATGGGGCTTACTGTTTAGGACTGAAGAAAACAATCTTCTATCCCATCTTTTTTAAAGGGGTAATTGCCATAATCGTTGTTGTATTATGCTCCATCTTCTTTAGGCTATTTATTCAAGAAGTTACTTTTATGAATTTTATAATTCTATTTACCATAACAACTTCAATCTCTTTGCTTGTCAATAGTTTAATTCTTATGACTAAAAGTGAAAGGTCTTATTTTTTTACGTTAGTAAAAAGTAAATTGCTCAAGCATTAGTATAAATCAATATACCTAAATTATAAAATGAAAAAAATAATTATCATCGGAGTAAGTCCGTTGGTCCGAAGGCGTGCAGATGTATTTTATATTGATGAATTTATTAATAAAGGATATAAAGTGGAACACTGCGATCTCTCTCCGTGCTTTTATATTAATGATTTATATAATAATATTATTACGTCTTTATATACTTATACTTTTAGTACAATAGATGATTTTAAAGCTTACCTTAATCTACAAGTTATTAAGGATACAGTTTTTATTGTCGAACTTCTGCCTATTAAGCGATTAGAACCTATATTTAAAATCTTAAAAGATTATAGATGTTACTGTATTCGTATCAATGTAAATGCATCAGACATGAGTGAGAAATCTCCGACATTTATGATGCGCATTAAATACGGACTCTGGGGATTAAGTACTATAAAAAGTTTGCTGAAGTTTACTTATAAAAAATGTACAAAGTCTTGTGTTATAAATTCTGTTTTTGATATTTATAGTTTATATATTTCATCTGGTAATAATAAAAAAATAGATATTCATATTAATCAATATGATTGGGATAAGACTAATAGAAAAGTAGATCGTGTTATTTCTGTAGATTACAAATACGCAATTTTTTGCGATGAGTATTTTCCTTATCATCCTGATTTTAAAGAATATAATTTAGATAAGGTCAATGCAATAGCATCAATGTACCATAATCAAATGAATTCATATTTTGATTATATTGAAAATAAATATCATATCAAAATTGTCATAGCTGCACATCCTAAATCCAACTATGAAGGGAATGAATTTGGTGATAGGCCTATTTTAAAATTTAAAACCATGGAATTGGTGAAATATAGTGAATTTGTCATTTTGCATGGTAGTATGTCTATTTCTTACGCTATATTGTTTGATAAACCTATAGTACTTACGATAACTCCACTGTTAAAAAAAACACGGAGTTACTTTGGTCATTTCATAATTTATGCTGATTACTTTGGGCAGTCATTAAATGATATTACTAAAAATATGGATTGTCCTCCTACGAAAGTGTCTGATACTGTGAAGAATAAATATATCTATGAATACATGACGTCAAAGGGAATTGAAGAAAAATCTAATGTGGATATTTTGGATGAATTGTTTCGATCTCTGTAATAGTTGGTATTTATATATTTATAAACAAGTTGCTAATACATGATTAATATTGTAGATAAATCAAAATGTTGTGGCTGTGGAGCATGTGTACAACGTTGTCCGAAGCATTGTATTACAATGCAAGAAGATATAGAAGGTTTTCTTTATCCAGTAATTGAAGAATCTTTGTGCATAAAATGTGGACTATGTGAAAAGGTGTGCCCCTTTTTGACTGAAAGTTATGCAAAAAAGCCTATAAAGATTTTTGCTGCAAAGAATATCAATGAACAACAGAGACTTAATAGTTCTTCAGGCGGTATATTCATTCTTTTGGCTGAAGAAACAATAAAAAAAGGTGGTGTTGTATTCGGTGCATGTTTTAATCACAATTGGGAAGTAGAACATTGTTATGCACAAACATTGGAGGAATTAGTACCTTTAATGCGAAGTAAGTATCTTCAAAGTCGTATCGGAAATTCATATATAACCGTAGAGACGTTTTTGAAGAAAGGTCAGCAGGTCTTATTTGCAGGTACCCCATGTCAAATTCGTGGTTTGCATAATTATTTGTCACAAAATTACGAAAATCTTTTAACTATAGATTTTGTATGTCATGGGGTACCAAGCCCTGGAATATGGCGAAGATATCTTGAGGAAATTACAACACAAAAAAAATGTACTGTAATCTCTTCAATTACATTTAGAGAAAAGCAATTAAATGGATATGACTGGAAAAATTATGGTTTTGTTGTGCGCGGACAAATTCTCAATTATAGTGGAAAAGATGAGATTATTTTAAGTAAGAACCACCAAGATGAAACTTTTATGAATGCTTTTCTACATGAACTAATATCTAGGCCTTCATGTTTCAAATGCCCTGCTAAAGATGGTAAGTCTAATAGTGATATTACAATAGGAGATTTTTGGGGAATTGAGAAGGCTATGCCTTCATTTGAAGATAAAAAAGGTGTAGGACTTTTAGTTTTACACACAATCAAAGGCGAAAATATTGTTAAGGATTTACTCCTTGAAACGATTAAAAGCAATTATGAGACAGTATGTTTATATAATCGTTCATATTGTATGGCAGCAAGAATTTCAAAAGAAAGGGCTATATTTTGGGAAACATACAAAAAAACAAATTCGGTTATAACCTCAACAACCAAAGCTCTTCACATTTCAGCTGGAAAAAGGCTCTTGATATATATAAATAGATTAATTAGATACATTCTTAATCAATGAAAATAGGAATTCTTACTATTACACCCAATATAGGATTTGGTGGTATAATGCAAACCTATGCACTAAAAAATGTTTTAGAGGAATTAAATGATAATAATACTGTTTGCGTTATTAGTTATAAGCGGAAATATAAGATAAAATCAAAAGTCTATTTCTTTGTAAAAATGCTATTTAGACATTTCTTTTATGGTCAATTTACAAAGTTTACAATTGCATCTGATTACAATTATAGTAGCCAAAATACGCAATCGTTTATAGACAAATATCTTAACCCCACAGAAAATATCTATTCCGAGAAAAAACTTCGTCGTTTTATTAATGAAAACGTGAATATTTTAGTTATAGGCAGTGACCAGGTATGGCGTCCAAAATATGTTTGGGGAATAAAAAATTATTTTGCGGAAGGTATCAATCCTTCAATAAAGAAAATTGCTTATGCTGCGTCATTGGGAGTTGGAGCATGGGAATATGAATTAAAAGAAACAAAGGTTTGTAAAAACTTAATTCAAAATTTCTCATATGTTTCTGTAAGAGAGCAAAATGCAATACAACTTATTAAAGATAATTTAGAATATTCAAATGCGATATATTGGGATTTAGATCCCACTTTATTAATTAATCCATCAACCTATTCTAAATTTATAAGAGAGAAAACAAATAATGAAAAGTATTTATTTACTTATATTTTGGATGTAAATATTTCAAAAAAGACTGTTGTTGATAAGGTTGCAGATAGGCGAGGTTTAAGTATATATGCTTTTAATACAAATGCGGAAAATGGTAGATTACCACTCAACGAGAGAGTTGCTCCTCCTGTTGAAGAGTGGTTATCTCGTATCGCAAATTCTGATTATGTAATTACAGACTCTTTTCATGGTACTGTTTTTTCTATTATTTTCAACAAACCGTTCCTTGTTTATGTAAATCAAGAAAGAGGGGCAGAACGGTTTGTATCCATATTGACTATGTTAGGATTAGAAAATCGAATGATTTATTGTGAAAATGACTATCATGATGAACTAATAGATCACACAATAGATTGGGCAAAGATTAATATGATTATATCCTCCAAAAGGGATGAAATAATAAGTCGATTAAAATATCATCTTAAATAAATAGTTGTGATGAAAAAGATAATGCTCGTTTTCGGCACTCGTCCTGAAGCAATCAAAATGGCTCCATTAGTTAAGGAGTTTCAAAAGTACCAAGAAGAGTTTCAAATAATAGTATGTGTCACAGGTCAGCATCGCGAAATGTTAGACCAAGTGTTGCGGATCTTTGATATCAAGCCTGATTATGATCTCAATATAATGAAGCAGGGGCAGGACCTCTATGATGTGACGGCCCGTGTGCTTATTGGCATGCGTGATGTATTGAAAGAGGTGCAGCCTGATGTAGTATTAGTGCATGGTGATACTACTACTTCAACAGTTGCTGCTTTGGCTGCTTTCTATCAACAAATTCCTGTTGGGCATGTGGAAGCTGGATTGCGTACACATAATATTTATAGTCCATGGCCAGAAGAAATGAATCGCTTAATTACCGGACGTATAGCTACTTATCACTTTTCGCCCACACCGCTGAGCCGTCAGAACTTGTTGGATGAAGGTATAAGCGAGAAAACAATTACCGTAACCGGTAATACTGTGATTGATTCACTCTACATGGTAGTGGACAAAATCAAAAATGAAAAAAAAATGGATGCGGAACTCGAAGTCTTCTTGAGGAATGCTGGCTATGATGTGAATCGTTTGAAGGGGGGTAAAAAGTTAGTGTTGATTACTGGTCACCGGCGCGAAAACTTTGGAGATAGTTTTATCTCTATGTGTACAGCCATCAAGGACCTGACTCATAAATATCCCAATGTGGATTTTGTATATCCCATGCACCTCAATCCAAATGTACGCAAACCTATTTATAAGGTCTTTGGTGAAAACTTGTCGAATCTTGACAGCATCTTCTTTATTGAACCTTTAGAGTACTTATCTTTTGTTTATCTCATGGAAAAGAGTCACTTGGTGTTGACCGATAGCGGTGGCATACAAGAAGAAGCTCCTGGATTAGGTAAGCCTGTATTGGTGATGCGTGACACTACTGAACGCCCCGAAGCTTTGGAAGCAGGTACGGTGAAATTAGTAGGCACTGACTATAATAATATAGTAGGCGAAGTGTCTGCATTGCTTGATAATGCAGCGTATTATGATAGAATGAGCAAAGCTGTCAATCCTTACGGGGATGGATTGGCTTGTGGTAGAATTGTAGAAAAATTGAAATAAGGAATGAAAAATAAACTTCAAAAGCCTAAGGTACTATATTTTATGCACGTGCCTTGGGGATGGATTAAACAGCGGCCGCATTTCTTGGCAGAAAAGTTATCTCAATATTTTGATTTAACTGTTGTGGATAAAAGAGTAATAAAATTTGGGGCAAGTAAGCAATTACCAACTCAAAAGGTTGAGGGTATTTCATTCTTATCTTTCAATGCATTGCCATTGTATTCTCCTTTTAAGTGTTCTGTAATTAAGCTATTTGATTATATCAATAAACTATTATTAAAAGCCAAAATTTCATTTAATGATTATGATTATATTTGGGTTCCTTCACTTTTGTATTATTATAAAATAAAAGATCTAATCCCTAAGAATGCAAAACTTATTTATGACTGTATGGATGACGATTTAGCATTTCCGAGGAGATTGGATAAAAAGTTAATGCAAAGTGTTGAAACAGAGTTGTTGAATAAGGCTGACCTTGTTTTTTGTTCTGCAGAAAATTTAAAGAATGTGATGCTGTCTCGTAGTGGAGTACAGAGAGTTATTCATATTGTAAATAATGCCTCTACATATCCTGATATGGAAGCTTCTTATTTGGTGAATCAACGATTTGTATTTGACAGTAATTCAATCTCTATGGTGTATATTGGTACAATTGCAACTTGGTTTGATTTCGACAATGTAGTAAAATTGTTAGACTCAAAAGATTCTTTGCATCTTTATTTAATAGGTCCAATAGACACGGAAATAACTATTCCTAATCATCATAGAATTCATGTGTTAGGAGTATGTAAACATGATGAAATATGGGGTATAATGAAGTGTGCTGATATATTAATTATGCCTTTTCAAGTAACTCCTCTCATTGAATCTGTCAACCCGGTTAAGTTGTATGAGTATATTTGGTCAATGAAGCCTATAATAGCCACGAGATATAAGGAGAGTGAGAAATTTTCTGATTATGTTTATTTGTATTCTTCAATAGATGACCTTAGGTCTATAATTGAGACAATTGTAGATAACAAGTATTTATATAATATAAATAACCGTGAATCCATAAAGCAATTCCTTACACAAAACTCTTGGGATAATAGAATGGAGCGAGTAATGGAAGCCATGAATCGTTTATGAAAATAGGCAGACATATCTTTATTATCAAAAATATACCATATTGGTTACTAATTCTATCATTTTTAATTTTGAATGTAGGTGCATTAATTTCAATGCATACTCCTATACAAACAGGAGCACTAATTTCATTGATTTCGATTTTTTCTTTTTTCTTTTTGAGCAAAAGAATTCTAAAATCTAAATCATTTTATTATAAAAATGTTTTTAATTTTTTTATATGTATAGAATTATTATCTTGTGGTTTTGGAATGTTTTCTCAATATAGTTATTTCCTTCAAAATCATATAATAATTCTTATATACGGCATTTCATATTTAGTATTACCTCAATTATTATTCTTTAATTTAGGAAGATGTATTGATAATCATAAGCTATACAAATCAGTTCAATTTATTTTATACTGCAATGCTTTCTTGATAGGGATGGGAATTATATTTTCTATGTTTCAGCCGTCATTCTATTTGTCTTTTGTAGAAAGGGCGCTACCATCTCAATACGAAGTATATGGAACGTCTCCACGTTTAGTCAGTTATTTAGGAGATTCTATGTCAATTGGTGTGATATGTTCTTCGTCTTTTATACTTTCAATTTCTCTATTGTCAGGAAAAAAAAGATGTATTTTAGCTCTGATTTTTTGTATAGGCTGTATAATGTCTATGCAACGGGGAGCTTGGATAAGCATGACTGCAAGTACTCTTTTATATGTTTTTGTTTTCAGTAAAATAAAAATCTTCTCTTTTAAGATTAATCGTAGAGTTGCATTTGTGCTTTCTGCAGTTTTAATCACTGCTATTTATTTAATATATAAAATTCAAACCTCATGGAGTGATGAATTTTTGTTTTTTGATATCTTGACTCGTAGGTTTGACAGAATAGGAGGTGCTGCATCTGAAAGGACTAATCAATGGATTTCAATTATTGATGCAGCAATGCATAATTGGGGAGGATTAGGAATAGGAACTATGAGTCATAAAGGAGTAAATTTTGGGTTCCCGATTACTTGTCCTGACGGAAATTATTTTAGGATATTAGGTGATATCGGATTTATAGGGTTATTATGTTTTCTTTTTCTAAATTTTTTAGCTTTGTTACATTTGTACAAATTGAGACAGTGGAGTGTGTTATGCGTTATTATAATTTATTTAATGCAAGCTATAGGTACAAATGTGTTTGACCTGTTCTATTCAAGTTTTATTTATTGGTTTTTTATAGGCGTTTCATTTAAAGATAAAATTAATTTATGCATAAGATAAAACTTTCGGTAGTAATTGTAACGTATAATTCTTTGACATTATTAAAAGAATGCTTGAGTTCTTTGTATAAATATAATGATATTTATAGTTTGTTAGAAGTTATTATTGTAGATAATAAAAGTGACGATTTCCTAGAACTAAACTCTTTTGTTACCTCAGAATATTCTTCAATTCATATTATAAGAAATGATAAGAACGGAGGATATGGTCAAGGAAATAATGTAGGAATTAATGCGGCTAAGGGTGATATTATTCTCATAATGAATCCGGATGTCAGGTTAATGCAACCAATATTTAAAAAAGCACTTAATGTATTTGACAAATCTTCTGGTACTATTATGTTAGGAATGAAGCAATGGACATCAAAAGATTCAAAAGGCATTTCCTTTCGTGTAGATTCACCGTACACGCATTTCCTTTCGGATATATTTGTTAATAAAGCAGCTAACTATTTTGACAAATTTAATCCTTCTACAATGTATATTGTTGGTGCTTGTTTTTTCATACGAAAAAAAGGTTTCTTAGATATTGGTCTTTTTGATGAAAATATTTTCATGTATAATGAAGAGTCTGACATAAAAAATAGAATTTTTCAGAAGTTTGGCAAAGGGGCAATTTTGTATAATAAGGAATTGAATTTTATCCATTTATCGTCAGGAAGACATTTTTCATCATCAAGCGATAAATTAGTTGTTGACTCTTGCTGTTACTATTGTAAGAAATTCAATCTTAATCATATAAAGATTCTAAAAAAAATGATTCATAATAGAAAGTTATTTAGAGTCGTTTCAAGATTTAAAAAAGATAATAAATCCGTTGATGAATATTCTAAAGCAATTTGGTATATCCAGAATTTAATTCAAAAATAGCTTTATTTAAAGTATATATTTTATATTAATCCTAATTCCTATGTGTATATCTGTAGGTAATCCTGCCAAAGTAATCAGGAAACGCGATGAACAAGCTTTGAAATATAAATTAGGTCACCGAGTATGGTTTAGATAAATCGAAAATGAAAATATTTTATATTGATCCTATGTCATATAATAACTTAGCTATATATGACTACAGTATTTTGAACTCTCTTTCAAGATTAAATGGAATTACTTTTTTTTGTAGTGCTCATTACGACCTTGATGAAAATATAAAGAATATATGTTTTAAAAGAGTTTTTTCATACAATAAAATTTCAAATAAGTTTATAAAGCTTATCAGTTACATTTGTTCGTTGTGTATCATACTTTGGTTGGCATTTCGGCAAAAGCCACAAATAATCCATATTCAATGGATAAGAGTTCCTTTCATTGACAGGTTTTTTATATGGGCATATATGGCTTGTGGTGCCAAAGTCGTTTATACGGCTCATAATCTTCTACCGCACGATGATTTGAAACGAAAGTCAATTAAGGCATATCAACCTATTTATAAATTGGTGACTGCAATAGTAGTTCACGCTAAATCGTCAAAAAATGAATTGATTACAGATTTCAATATTGAATCTGATAAGATTTCAGTTATAGAGCATGGTTTGGTAGAAATAAAGCACAATGATGAAGCTATCGTTAAAATCAGTGAGGACATAGTAAAAAAGGAAGGCCTTAGTGAAAAAATTATACTAACTAGTTTCGGCTCTCAAAGTATATACAAAGGAATAGATATAGTGAATAGCTACTTGAAAGAGCACACTCCATTTTTGAAAGAAAACCAAGTTACTTTTATTATAGCAGGTAAAACTCCAGAACACTATGCAAATTCTTTGGTGAAAAATGAAAGCGTGATATTGCTGAATCGATATATAACTGATGATGAATATATTGCTCTGTCAAGGCTCTCTGATGTTATTTTACTGCCATATATAAACATTTCTCAGAGTGGCGTATTAATGTCGGCACTCAATGAATCAGTTCCTGTGTTGGTATCCCATGTCGGTGGTTTATACGAACCTCTTCAAATAGCAGATATAGGGTGGGATATGGGAGAGCCTAACTATGATTCATTTGCTGCTATGATTAAAAAGCTGATAGTCGACAAGGCTTCTGTCAAAGCTAAAAAGAATGATAAAGAAGCATGGAATAAGATACATTCTTATTATTCTTGGGATAGAATTGGTAAAAGAACATTTAATTTATATAAAACATTGGTTTATAATAGTAAGGAATAATGCCTCTCTCTGTCCTGGATTAGCCGGAGGTGGTAGTAATGTGTCACCCTATAGTGACATTTATGGAGGATTAATTTTAAATACCACCATCAATCTCTATACTTTTTACACCATTTAAGAAAGTTGCGATGGAGTGATTACGAATGAAAGTGAGACTGGGTTTGAAAAGAGATTGTTTCTAAATACATTTTATGAAATAATTCCCTCTAGTCGCCGCTTTTGCAGGAAGTGTTGCGCATAGGTGACTATCTTTTAACCGATAGTTGCTCCAAATTTTTATGTCTAAATTTATCTTATGAATATAGCAATTGTTGGCACAGGCTACGTTGGCTTAGTGTCTGGCACCTGTTTTGCAGAATTGGGTGCCAATGTAACGTGTGTAGATATTAATGCACAGAAAATAGAAAGCCTGAAAAAAGGTGGGATTCCTATCTATGAACCAAATCTTGATAGTATGGTATTACGCAATGTGAAAGCAGACCGTTTACACTTTACCACGGATTTAGCTTCAGTATTGGATAACGTAGAAGTAGTGTTTAGCGCGGTAGGTACTCCTCCGGATGAAGATGGTAGTGCGGATTTGCGTTATGTATTGGAAGTTGCAAGGACTGTTGGGCAACACATGAATAAATATCTAGTAATGGTGACGAAAAGTACTGTCCCTGTTGGCACTGCAAAGAAAGTGAAAGAAGCAATTCAGGCAGAGTTGGATAAACGTGGTGTACGAGTGGATTTTGACGTAGCTTCTAATCCGGAGTTCTTGAAGGAGGGTAATGCCATTGATGATTTTATGAAACCTGACCGTGTAGTGGTAGGGGTAGAAAGTGAGAGAGCCAAGGAGTTAATGACCCGCCTTTACAAACCGATGCTACTGAATAATTTCCGTGTAATATTCATGGATATTCCTTCTGCAGAAATGACTAAATATGCGGCTAATTCAATGTTGGCTACTCGTATCAGTTTTATGAATGATGTTGCCAATTTGTGTGAGTTGGTAGGGGCAGATGTTAATATGGTACGCAAGGGCATTGGTACAGATAGTCGTATAGGTAGTAAGTTTTTGTATCCGGGTTGTGGATATGGCGGTTCTTGTTTCCCAAAGGATGTAAAGGCTTTGGTTAAGACTGCTGCAAAGCATGGATATAATATGCGGGTATTGAATGCTGTAGAAGCAGTGAATGAGAGCCAAAAGAATATTTTGTTTGAAAAGTTTAAGAAGCATTTTGGCGGAAATGTCCAGGATAAAAAGGTTGCTATTTGGGGGCTTGCTTTTAAGCCGGAAACTGACGATATGCGTGAAGCTCCAGCGTTAGTGTTGATTGATAGTTTACTGAAGGCCGGTTGTGAAATTTGTGTTTATGACCCGGTGGCAATGGATGAATGTAAACGTCGTATAGGCGATTCTATTTCTTACGGTAAAAACATGTATGATACTGTCATTGACGCAGATGCCATCTTTCATGTAACGGAATGGAAAGAATTCCGTATGCCAAGTTGGGAGGTAATAAAGAAGGCTATGAAAAAGAATCCTGTGTTGATAGACGGAAGGAATGTATTTAGTGCGTCGGAGTTGAAAGACATTGATTATTTGAAAATAGGATAATTGTTATGAAAGATTATGTGATAAATGAAAGATGGGCACTAACTTTTAGAATGATTTGATAACTAAAATTGGGATTGCATGGAAAATTATGGATTAGTTTCTATTATAACTCCGTCATATAATTCGGCCAATTATATAAAAGATACAATAGAGTCGGTTTTAAGTCAGACATATCCGTATTGGGAACTTTTAATTACAGATGACTGTTCAACAGATAATTCAGTTGAAATAATAATAGGTTATGCAGCTAAAGATTCTCGTATCAAGTTATTAAAAATAGAAAAAAACAGTGGTGCTGGTATATGTAGGAATAAATCAATTGAAAACGCTCGAGGACGTTTTATTGCATTTTGTGATAGTGATGATTGGTGGTTCCCACAGAAATTAGAAAAACAATTAGAATTTATGAGATTAAAAGATTGTGCATTGTCTTATAGTTCTTATATGGTAATGGATGAATCTAAAACAATCATGGGGGTATCTGTTTGTATGTCTGTTATTGATTATAGATCCATGAAACGTGAAGATGGAATAGGTTGTTTAACAGCTATTTATGATGTGGAAAAAGTCGGGAAAATGTATTTTCCTTCTGTAAGGAAACGGCAAGATTGGGGATTATGGTTAGAAATATTATCTCAGTGTAAGGTCTCATATGGTATAAAAGAACCTTTAGCTTATTATAGAGTAAGAAAAAATTCTATATCTAGAAATAAATGGGCATTGATAAAATATAATATAAGTATTTATCGAACGGTTTTAGGATACTCGTATTTAAAAGCAATATTTATATTTCTTGTCATCTATTTACCACATAATTTTTTTAAGAAAATAAGAACCAAATTGAATAGTTTATAGTAATAATTACAACTGTTTAAAATGACATACTGCTTTTTATATCTTTTCAGTTTACCTCTACCACATATTTAAGAACTGATTAATGTATACAGCAATAGTGATTAAGATAAGAAGATATGAAAAAATACGAAAGGACGTAGAATTAAACTTTTCACTCCTCTTTTTATGACAAGGTTATGCCATAATTGATTATTTAGTAAAAAATAATTTAGTTATGCATTTTGTGATTTAGTCAAAGATAATCTCTATTTTATATATTTGTTTTCTACATGAACATTCTTATAACCGGCATCCACGGTTTTGTGGGGTCCAATCTTGTTGTCGCCCTAAAGGAGCGTCATAGCCTTTATGGTTTAGATATAATTACCCCTGAAAAAGAGGGGGTGATAAATACTTTCTCTTGGAAGGATATTGATCCTGCTTCATACCCTATGCAGAATCTTCCTCATTTTGATGCCATCATTCATTTGGCAGGCAAAGCTCATGATACAAAAAATCATTCAGCTGCTCAGGTGTATTTCGATATCAATACGGGGTTAACACGGAAGATATTCGACTTCTTTTTAGAATCGTCTGCGAAGAAGTTTATCTTTTTCAGTTCAGTGAAAGCTGCTGCTGATCGTGTAGTGGGGGATATACTTATGGAGGGTGTAATACCAACTCCGGTAGGACCATACGGCGAAAGCAAGATTGCTGCTGAGAATTACATCCTTAGTAAGTTGGGAGTTGATAATGGAAAATTGAAAGTTGCTCCGTGTGATGACAAAGAAGTTTATATCTTACGTCCTTGCATGATTCATGGTCCCGGTAATAAAGGTAATCTGAATTTGCTCTATAATGTAGTGAGGAAAGGTATTCCCTGGCCTTTGGGTGATTTTGAAAATAGAAGGTCTTTTACTTCGATTGGTAATCTTTGTTATGTTGTAGAGGGCTTATTGACTAAGGACGTTGCAAGTGGTATTTATCATATGGGCGATGACGAAGCTCTATCAACGAATGATTTGATAGCTTTGATGTGTGAAGTCTTGGGACGTAAGCCGCATATTTGGAGAATGAACAAGGGTATGATGGAAGGGTGTGCTGGGTTAGGGACCTTGCTGCATCTTCCGTTGAACACGGAGCGTTTGCATAAGTTGACGGAGAATTATGTAGTTAGTAATGCTAAGATAAAGGCAGCTTTGGGCATTGACAAGATGCCTGTGCGGGCTGAAGAGGGGATCGTAAAAACGATAAAATCGTTTTTAAATTAAAAATTAGTAATTAAAGAATTAAAATAGGGTACAGTACGGGTATGTATTATCTGATTATATTGGTTCTGCTATTTCTAGCAGAACTTTTTTATTTTAGGGTGGCTGATAAATGTAATATCATAGACAAGCCCAATGAGCGAAGCTCTCATACGAAGGTCACTTTACGTGGTGGTGGGATAATCTTTTATTTCGGTGCATTGGCTTATTTCTTGACGAGTGGTTTTGAATATCCATGGTTTATATTGGCTTTGACTCTGGTTACATTCATCAGCTTTGTAGATGATATAAAATCTACCAGACAGATAACTAGATTATTGTTCCATTTCTCTGCTATGGCGTTAATGTTCTATCAGTGGGGATTGTTTTCTTTATCTTGGTGGTGGGTTGTTATTGCACTGATAGTTTGTACCGGTATAATCAATGCCTATAATTTCATGGATGGAATCAATGGAATCACAGGTGGTTATTCGCTTGTGATCCTTGTTGCGCTAGCTTATATAGATAAAGAAATAGTTCCTTTTGTAAATGAAGGTATCATCTATACAGTGCTTTGTTCTGTATTGGTCTTCTGCTTCTTTAATTTTCGTAAGAAAGCGAAGTGCTTTGCTGGAGATGTGGGCTCAGTGAGTATTGCTTTTATCATTCTGTTTTTGATCGGTAAGCTAATAATACAAACTGGAGATTTCAGTTGGATTATCTTATTGGCGGTTTATGGTGTGGATAGTGTTCTGACAATAATTCATCGCCTGATGCTTCATGAGAATATCGGTCTACCGCATCGGAAACATCTGTATCAGATCATGGCTAATGAGTTGAAGATTTCTCATGTGGCGGTATCATTTGTTTATATGATGGTGCAATCGGCAGTAATAATCGGATTTATTTATTGTCAGGGCTATAGCTCTATTTATT
>NZ_JASLER010000115.1 GCF_030151085.1 Bacteroides sp.
AATAAATAGAGCTATAGCCCTGACAATAAATAAATCCGATTATTACTGCCGATTGCACCATCATATAAACAAATGATACCGCCACATGAGAAATCTTCAACTCATTAGCCATGATCTGATACAGATGTTTCCGATGCGGTAAGCCGATATTCTCATGAAGCATCAGGCGATGAATTATTGTCATAACACTATCCACACCATAAACTACCAACAAGACAATCCAACTGAAATCTCCAGTTTGTATTATTAGCTTGCCGATCAAAAACAAGATGATGAAAGCAATACTCACTGAACCCACATCACCGGCAAAGCACTTCGCTTTCTTACGGAAATTGAAGAAGCAGAAAACCAATACAGAACAAAGCACTGTATAGATGATACCTTCATTTACAAAAGGAACTATTTCTCTATTTATATAAGCCAGTGCAACAAGGATCACAAACGAATAACCACCTGTGATTCCATTGATTCCATCCATGAAGTTATAGGCATTGATTATACCGGTACAAACTATCAGTGCGATAACAACCCACCACCAAGATAAAGAAAACAATCCCCACTGATAGAACATTAACGCCATGGCAGAGAAATGGAACAACAATCTGGTTATCTGTCTGGTAGATTTTATATCATCTACAAAGCTGATGAATGTAACCAGTGTCAAAGCCAGTATAAACCATGGATATTCAAAACCACTCGTCAAGAAATAAGCCAATGCACCGAAATAAAAGATTATCCCACCACCACGTAAAGTGACTTTCGTATGAGAACTACGTTCATTAGGTTTATCGATGATATTGCATTTATCAGCCACCCTAAAATAAAAAAGTTCTGCTAGAAATAGCAGAACCAATATAACTAGATAATACATACCCGTACTGTACCCTATTTTAATTCTTTAATTACTAATTTTTAATTTAAAAACGATTTTATCGTTTTCACGACCCCCTCTTCTGCCCGCACAGGCATCTTGTCAATACCCAAAGCTGCCTTTATCTTAGCATTGCTAACCACATAATTCTCCGTCAACTTATGCAGACGCTCCGTATTCAATGGAAGATGCAACAAGGTCCCTAACCCCGCACATCCTTCCATCATACGCTTGTTCATTTTCCAAATATGCGGCTTACGTCCCAAGACTTCACACATCAAAGTTATCAAATCATTCGTTGAAAGAGCTTCGTCATCGCCCATATGATAAATACCACTTGCAACATCCTTAGTTAATAAACCTTCTACAACATAACAAAGATTATCAATTGAGGTAAACGACCTCCTATTTTCAAAATCGCCCAAAGGCCAGGGAATACCTTTTCTTACTACATTATAAAGTAAATTCAGATTGCCTTTATTACCGGGACCATGAATCATGCAAGGACGTAAGATATACACCTGCTTATCCAAATCTATCTTATTCTCCTCCTTCTGGAAGGAGGAGTCCCCAAAGGGGGAGGTGGTAGGTAAAGCACAATGCTCCATAATATACTCCTCAGCCTTTATCTTGCTTTCACCGTATGGTCCTACCGGAGTTGGTATTACATCCTCCGTAAGTATATCCCCTACTACACTATCAGCAGCTGCCTTCACCGAACTGAAGAAGATAAACTTCTTCGCAGACGATTCTAAAAAGAAATCAAATATCTTTTGAGTCAACCCCGTATTAATATCAAAATACACCTGCGCAGCAGACTGATTCTTTGTATCATGTGCCTTACCCGCCAAATGAATGATAGCATCAAACTTTGGAAGATTCTGCATCGGAAAAGAAGCAGGGTCAATATCCTTCCAAGAGAAAGTATTTATCACCCCTTCTTTTTCAGGGGTAATTATATCTAATCCATAGAGGCTATGACGTTCCTTTAGGGCAACAATAAGATTGGACCCCACAAAACCGTGGATTCCCGTGATAAGTATGTTCATGGAAATATTCTATAAAATATACTGACCAGAAACGTGATTATTAGTGATAAATTTGAAGAAGTAAGCAACTTCAATTAAAGGAAAAATATACCACGTTGTATTAGTATTACGTTGATAAGTGATATAATGCATATCCTTACCATACCGTTCAAAGAAAACAGGAGCTTTCTTCTTCAATTCTCACCAATAAATACAACATATTCAACCACCATCAACTAACATTTATACAATGAATGATAAATATCAAAAGTAGATTGAATAACTTTATCAATAGAGAACTCTTCCTCTGCTAATATACGTGAATTTAGACCAAAGTTAATCCGCATCTTGTTATCAAGTAGCAATGTTTTAACTGCATCAGCCAAGGATTTTTCATCTTTAGCTGGAACCAAACAACCATTATATCCCCATCGCACACATTCACGACATCCCGGTACATCTGTTGTTATAACTGGGCGTCCTATCGCACATGCCTCTATCAATGCTTTAGGCAATCCCTCCCGATATGAAGGAAGAACCACAATATCACAATTTTCGTAAATTGGAATCATATCCTTTTGATATCCAATCCACTCAATATAATTAGGAATTAGAAGAGATTTTAGTTCCTTTTCTCCTAATACTGCACGATTCTCTTTATCACAATCGCCAGCCAATACGAATTTAACCTTGCCACAAAAATTGCCATAAAGCAGCTTAGCAGCATTTATAAATTCCATTACTCCTTTATCTAACAAAATTCTTGCAGGAAAAAGTACTTTTAATGGAATAACATTTGGAGCTTTAGAATAAACAAATTTATCCAAATCCACGCCCGACCCTTTTATTAAGAATATCTGGGAAGAAGGAATCAAATCAAGTCCCTCAATCATTGCCACATCATCCGGATTTTGAAGAATAAAAGAGAAGTTTTCACTTTTAAATGCAATACGAATCAGAAGCTTTATCAATTTCTGCAGTTTTCCATTTCGACCATTTGTGAAATTATACCCCAATCCACTTATTGCATTTACAACATTACATTGTCTAGACAACTTTGCCGCAACAGAGCCCAATAATGCCGCCTTCAAAGTAATATGATGAATTATATCCGGTCTGCATCTTCTATAACTCTTGTACAATAGAAAAACACATTTCAATTCATGGAAAGGATTACTTCCAGAACGATCAAAAGGAATCTCTATAAAGTGAATGCCTCTCTCTTGCAAAAGCTGTTTCTTCCCAGTATCCCGTGACAATAAATAGACTTCATAGCCCTGCCGGATAGCATGCAAAGCAAGGGGAAGACGGTGGGAAATAAAGAACCAATCAACGTTGGTAACAAAGAAAAGCTTTTTCATTTTATTATAATCTGCCGTCAACAGAATCTTGGGGAAGGAAACCTTTGACATCAAACACAACAGACAATGCCCTTGATAGATCTTTTATGTTAAGACCTGAAAACATTTGGTGCGCCACTGCCAAAACAATGGAATCAAATCGTTCTTCAGGCAATTCATTGACTATTTCAATTCCATACTCTCGTCTTACTGCATCAGAATTTGCCCAAGGATCATAAACTGTTATATTCAGATTATATTCTTTTAAAGCATTATATATATCTATCACCTTCGTATTACGGACATCCGGACAATTCTCCTTAAAAGTTAAACCAAGTATCAGTATATTAGAATTCAATACCTGAATACCCTTCTTCAACATCAGTTTCACCACTTGATTGGCAACATACTCCCCCATCCCATCATTCATCCGACGACCAGCCAAGATAATTTCCGGATTATAGCCATAACTCTGTGCACATTGAGCCAAATAATAAGGATCAACGCCTATACAATGACCGCCAACCAAGCCCGGTTTAAAAGAAAGGAAGTTCCATTTTGTACTTGCAGCTTCCAATACATCTTGCGTATCAATTCCCATACGGGTGAATATTTTAGAAAGTTCGTTCACAAAAGCGATATTGATATCACGTTGAGAATTCTCTATCACTTTAGCGGCTTCTGCCACCTTCATGGTTGGAGCCAAATGCGTACCTGCGGTTATCACTGAGGCATACACTTCATTCACCTTCTTTCCTACTTCAAGAGTAGAACCGGAAGTCACCTTCATTATCTTCTCTACGGTATGCAATTTGTCACCCGGATTAATACGCTCTGGAGAATAGCCTGCAAAAAAATCAACATTGAATTTCAATCCTGAAACTTTCTCTACAACCGGAATACATTCATCTTCCGTCACACCCGGATATACCGTTGATTCATAGACCACAATATCCCCTTTGGATATCACCTTCCCTACGGTAGTACTTGCACCATACAAAGGAGTCAAATCCGGATTATGGTTCTTGTCCACAGGAGTAGGGACTGCTATCACATAGAAATTACAATCACGGATTTCTTCAATATTAGCTGTGCATTTAAAGCCGCCGGCTATTGCCGATTGCAACAATTCATCAGAAACTTCAAGTGTTGCATCATGTCCTGCCATCAAAGCATCCACACGTGCTTTATTCATGTCAAAACCAATAGTTTCATATTTAGTAGAGAACAAACGGGCCAAAGGAAGTCCTACGTAACCGAGACCGACTACGGCAATTTTTACTGCATTCATACGATTTTCAGTATTATTTCGTAAATATATAATAGTTATAAGAAGAGTAGTAAAAAGAAGAATTAGAGATTATGCCAATACCATTCGACAGCCTCTTTTAATCCATCGTGCATACTGTATTTGGGATTGTAACCAAGCTTTTTTTTAGCCTTGTCTATGCAAGCTAACGAATGAGGAATATCGCCCAGACGATTCGGACCATGAACAACTTTCACATTGGCTATTTCCGGATCGAATGCACTCAAATACTCTTTGAGATAATCAACCAATTGGTTCAATGTAGTACGTTCACCAAAAGCCGTATTATAAACCTGGTTGACTGCTTCAGGATTTGTAGTAGTCATAGCCAACATATTCATCTGGATTACATTATCAATATAAGTAAAATCACGGCTATATTCACCGTCACCATTAATTACTGGACTTTCATATGCCACTAGTTTCTTAACGAATAAAGGTATTACTGCTGCATAAGCACCAAAAGGATCCTGTCTTCGCCCAAATACATTGAAATAGCGCAGTCCTATACACTCCATACCATAAGTACGGGAAAACACATCTGCATAAAGTTCATTTACATATTTAGTAATGGCATAAGGAGACAATGGCTTGCCTATCACCTCTTCCACTTTAGGAAGAGACTTACTATCACCATATGTAGAAGAACTTGCAGCATACATAAAGCGTTTTACACCTGCATCACGAGCGGCAAGTAGCATATTCAAGAAGCCACCAATATTAACATCATTAGTTGTAATAGGATCTTTGATTGACCGAGGTACAGAACCAAGAGCGGCTTCGTGAAGAATGTAGTTAACCCCCTCTACTGCTTTACGGCAATTTTCAATATTCCTAATATCACCTACTATTAATTTAAATGTAGCTGGAAATTTTTCTGCCAATGGAATAATATTTGCCATTTTACCTGTAGCAAAATTGTCAAGACAAACAACCTCATAACCATTATTCAACAAATACTCACAAAGATTAGAGCCAATAAAACCTGCTCCACCAGTTACTAATACTTTTGGCATATCAATTATTGTTTATTACATTCTTTAACATATTCATCCGCAATATGTTTTATATCATATTTATTCACAAATGACAAACTCTTATCAGCTAATTTCTGATATAAACTTCGATCAAATAAAATATTCTTTAGGACAATTGAAAAATGATTTTCATTTTTATATTCAAATAAAACAGCCGTATCTGCAACCAAATCTTTGATACCCGGTACCGCAGAAGCGATAAAAGGTTTACCACAGCCCATGGCTTCAAGCATTGATATGCTAAAACCCTCATGGTGCGTACTTAATACAACCACATCTGAACCTTTCAAAATAGCATACACATCCTTACGTAATCCCAAAAAGTGCACTCTATCTGAAAGTTGCAAATCTTTTGCCAAAACACGGTTCTTCTCTAAAGTAGGACCATCGCCGACACACACAAAATGTACATTGTCTGGTAACAATTTCAATGCCTTTATTATAGTAGAATAGTCTTTGATATCATAAAAACGAGCCACCATTGTAAGCACAAAAGCATCATTTGATAAGTTTAAATATTTTTTTATATCAAAAGGGGATATAGCAGCAATATTGTCTAAGTCTATCCCATTATTAATTATTATAGGATTCAAATTCGGCACATGTTTAGAAACTTCATCTGCGACCTGCTTAGATATAGCAAATACTTTATCATAACGAGAATAAATAAAGGAATCAATAACTTTAAAGACCTTATTACCCCTTCGTCTATTCTTCGTACTATGTTCTGTATATACCAACTTAAAACTATGAGTTGAACATAATTTCACAAAAGCTGCATAATATAGAGCAGGAAAAAGATGAACATGTACTAAATCAGGCTTCTCTTGTTCTACATATTTTTTAAGCTTTCTAAGTGTAGAGAAGGAATATTTAGACCTATCAATATTAAAAACCTCAATCCCAGCATTTTTACAAACATCTATAAAATCCGGATTTTGAGCCTTCATCAAATTAACTACCTTTACTTCTACATTTGGGATTTTAGATTGTGCTAAAGCTAACTCACACAGAAACTTCTCTGCACCACCACCTCGATAAAGAGAATTAATTAGTTGGATTATCTTCATTTTAACGAATACTTCGTAGTTTTCTCTTAGTAAAATAGAGCCAAGATATAATTCTGTCAAAAAAACTTTTATTTCTCAAATGAGACAAATCTAAATCCAAGAAACCAATAAATAGTTTTTTATACCTACTTATAAATTTTTCAAATTGAATAATTGATTCTTCTGACATCGTATTTGGATGAAAGCAAAAGGTATAAGAACCATTGATAAATGGCTTTATAAAGTGTCCAAACTGCTGAGGAATAAAAATAAAACTTCCTTTCTTGTAAGGCTTTAAAGCGATAGTATCGCAAATAATCCTAATTGATGAAGCCTCTTCTAAAGCTCTCAACGTGTTCATATCAAATGTATGACTAGGAGCAAAAAAATAAGTAGGATATAATCTATGTGATTGTAATATAGATAATCCCTTGGCTACTTTCTTCTTCTGTTCATCCAAAGATACACCAGCAAATTCTGAACGGTTCCACAATGGGTTCATACCAGCCTCATTAGAAATATAACAATGATCAAAACCATGTAATGCGATTGCCCAACCTTTACTTTGCCAAGCATAAGCCATCTCCCAAAAAACTGGAGATTCTTGAACGATATTCAATTCTTCATCAGCATTTTGTGGAACAATGCCAACCATTGGCTTAACATTGTGTTTATCAAGAATCTTTTCAATCTTTTCCCATTTTGTGTAATCCATAGTAGGACATGCATCATCAAGACGAACCAAAAATTTCATAAGCCAAACCTGTATAATAAGTAATAAAGAAAAGGTAAAGGGTCACTCAGGTCCCATATTGCACGAGCTTTTGCTTGATAAAATTGACAAAGCCACTTAAGTAATCCTACTTTTTTACCTATATTTTTTACATCTGATAATTCCGGCATAAAATATATTGCCTTATTAAATGACTTAGGTTCATTATTCATGTCTAAGTTCAAACAATAACAGCACCACAGATAAGGCAAATTTATACCCGCCTTTGTCACGACATATGCGTTCCCATCATTACGCATATTTATTTCCATAAAATAAATATTTGATTTGTCTGATATAAATTCAATACTAAACAATCCATCATAGCCTAAATCATCAAGAAAGGCAATGATTTTCTCTTTTTCAACAATTTCCCAATTAAAAGGAATATATTTAAGATACCCTGTATTCGTATTATCAGGCTGTCTAATAATATCTGTATATCCAGGTATTATTACATCATCACCCAACTTGACTCCTATTAATTGGAACTCTTGTGACTTTTTAATAAATTCCTGAACTTGATAAAAATGGTTCGATTGGGATAACGCAATTTTAAGCTGTTTTGTATCATTGCAAATTTTTATCTCCTCCTTAGTGGAATTTACACTTGAAAGTGGTTTAACTATACATGGAAACTTGACACAATCTAAATTATTGTTAGCAGCTAAGATATAACTTTTAGGCGTTAGCAATCCATTTTTTTCTGCCCAAATTCTTTGATTTTCTTTATTCTCAAAAAAAACAATTCCATTGTTGCCATTTTTTACCCCAGGAACAAAATACTTATGATCCAATTGCTCTCTGTGAGAGTCTATTTCTTGAGATACAGCATCAGTACAACTGATTATCACTCCTTTCCCTTCAACATCCTTTGCCAATTTTTGTAACAAAGTTGTAAGACCATAGGTTGAAGGTAAAATATATAAAGACTTTGCAAATTTAGACTTTGCTACAAAACTCTTATCAGCTCCACAAATTATCAAATTAGACAGTATACCTTTATCTCCAAGACTTCTAACCACGCCCAAAGTATTATGATGATCTGCACCAATTACAAAAAATTGAGTATTATCTATTTCCATAAATTAACTACGAAATTATTTTTTTCCACAAGCGCTTTTTACAATCTTGGAAAATTTAGATGCAATCTCAAAACCTATCAACTGAGAGATTTTTCTAAATAGTTTTTTTTTAGGAGGATACCAAGAAGCATTAAAATGATGAATAGAAAACGTTTTATCAGATAAGTTAATTTTGAAATCATTTTGTCTTTTCGGAGAAAAGTAGTCTGATGTAAACAAATTCAATATCTTTTCATTAAATTCAAAATCTTCTTTTTTATTTATGACTTTAAACTCATACAAAGATGAAGCAACTTCATCCATAATATCAGGCATTGCTTTTATATCATACCTCCCATCATTTTTAATAAAATCTCTGCTTTCATAATAAGACAGCATATTTTTATAGAGAAAATTTCCTTTCTCACAGCCAACTACAGCAGCCTCAATAGCTTTAGAGCAATCCTGACCTATAAAATAAGGCAAATCAAGCAGTTCATTAAACGTCTTTAACACTTCAACATCTGAATCTAAATATATACCACCATAATTGTACAAAGCATAACATCTTATATAGTCTGCTGCAAAAGCATATTTCTTAGCGTCAAAGGCCTGACGTGTCCACTTTGTTGTATCAATATTGAACTTATTTAAATCCCAAAGAACAATTTTGTAATCAGGTAAATTACGTTTCCAAGAAGAAATACAGAACTGGACTTTTTCCGGATAAGAATCATTGGACAACCAACAATAATGTATAATTTTAGGTATCATATTTTTATGTAGTTTTATTATTTTCTATTTCCCTAAAAAAATATAAGGTACAACTGCATGAGTATCAAAACCTACAACAGGATCAACTTCTAATGTTTTAAAATACATGGCAGACAATATTAAAAAACATATAACTTTTATAGCAACCATATATCTTGTCCTACCATACTTAAACATCAAAGGCAATAAGAATATCAGATAGACGCTAAACAACACTGCTATTCTATTTAAAAGCGTAAAAGAAGATGCCATAATCTGAATAGAATAAGCAACGACCAAGCAGTTAACATAAAAATCATAATCGCGATTATTTAATTTTGATATCTTCCTTATATAAAGCGCAAAAAAGGATATTATCAATAAGAAAAGTGAATATGCCGTGAAAACACTTGTTCGATTAAACATTAAGTAATCGGACTCAAGATAAGAGCCGTATGCTGTAACATATAAATTTATAAGACTAAAAATGCCAGTAGCACTACACATTACTGAAAAAATTGTACTCCCGACTAATAATATTAAAGTACGCATATATGTAAATTCCAATTTTCTAATAACAAAAAGGAGAATCAATGCAAATGCTGTTCTATGAAAAAAAAATGCAACAACAACCAATATCCAATATGAAAGATACTTATTATTTAATAAATAATGATGCGCCACTAACCCTATAGAAATAGATATTGATGCTCTTATAATATTGAAAGAACCAGTATAAACACCTAACAATAGAAATATTAAAACACTCCACACGATACAGACCGAATGCTTATATATTATTACAAAAACAGGAATAAGAATAAAGAGAGAGATAAGCATTATATAACATCTGTCTGAAGCTGAAATCAAGCTAATCAGTTTTATTAAAACAATATACAAATATTCCGTTTCTCCATATCCCTCTTTAATTATATCCCAAAATGGTGTCTTGGCTACAGAATAAAATACCGGCAAATATCGTTCTAAATCCCCTCCTACCGAATTAGCTCTAAAAATTGCAACAATAATCAATGGCAATGAAATAAGTACAATTTCAGCTTTCTTATCCAAATGAATAGATTCTTTGTTGGAAATAAAGAATAATAATATAAAAACGAATAGCAATATATATACTAACATTTTACCCTATACAATAATGTCAAAAGCAATTTCTTCGTATCTGCATATGATAACTTTCTCTTAAATATTACAGGAATTCTAAAGAAGAAAAATAAAAATCTATATATGATATAATAAAGTCTATTATAGTGCTTTTTAAAATAATAATGTTGACTTTGTATAGAGAAAATCTCTGTTAAAGAAACTTTGTTTTCTCTCTCATTACTCCCCCCTACTAAATGAACAATACGAGGAGTATTTATTATCAGTCTTTCTACTCCTATTTCGCTCATTCTCTTCTGCAAATCAGTTTCTTCATAATACAAAAAAATATTCTTATCAAAGCCTCCTATATCTTGAAAAAGTTTTTTTTGCATAAACAAATCCGCACCTGTTACATAATCCACATTTATAGGATATTCAGTTTGAATCGTTCTGCTTTTGAAACGTCTTAAAACAGGTTCAAATAACACACTTAGCATAGTTGGGAAACGGTTATATGAATGTATAATTTCATTACTCGTATTATATAGTTCAGAACCTACAACTACCTTTCTCAAATTATTTAATTCACAAAAATCAAAAAATAATTTAGGGGCATTATTTAATAAAATAGTATCCGAGTTCAACAAAAATATATACTTACCATCAGCTATTTCTACTCCCAAATTGTTAGCTTTACCAAATCCTAAATTCTCTTTATTTTCTATAATTTTTACAAATGAATATGTTTTTCTAATGCATTCAACCGATTTATCAGTAGATGCGTTATCTACTATGATAATTTCATATGAGATCCCTATAGCTTTTTTACAGATAGAATCAATACACTTTACAGTCAATTTACAAGTATTATAGTTGACTATAATAATGGAAATATCAATCATATTTTTCTTATAATTTTTGCTGGGTTACCAGCAATTACTACATTTGCTGGAAAACTGCGGGTTACAATAGAATTTGCTCCAATAATAGAATTATCCCCTATAGTAACATTCGGCAATATTGAGACATGTTCTCCTATCCAAACATTTTTACCAATACAAACAGGTCCTTTTGAAAAAATAGCTCTATCTTTTGGTAAGATTCCTAGATCCTCTATATTCACCTCGCCATGTGAATGATCAGTAATAAAAACATTACTTGCTATCAACACTCCATCTGATATATAAATATTATTAGAGCAGCCTATATGAACATTATTATTTAGTTGGACGTCATTACCAATATTTAATTGAGGAGAACTATGAGCAAAATCAATGGCTTCTAAACGCAAACCTGATTTAGAATAAAAATTTTGGCCAATTTTTATATACGATTTTCCAACAATATTTTGTATAGGATACTCAATACAAAAATTATCTTTTGATGATAGTTTTAATATGTTTGCATAATAAGCAGAATATATATGATTAAAGATTTTCGAAACTATATTAATTATATATGAATTTTTTGCAACAACAAATCCTATAAAAAAAAGAAATTCTCGACAAAGACTCTTTAGTAAGTTACAGTAATGTAGCATATAATATTATACATAAATTTTAGCTAGTAGTAAATTGATGCTCCTAACAGATATGAAGCCCATTGCTCATACGGATACCCACCAAAAGATTCGATAGGCTTTGTACAGACAATAGAGAAGAACTCTCTTCCTTTGCTGTCTTGGAATGTTCAGGTTAGTGTCCAATTTTGACGTATAGCCCAAGGAAAGCCGTCCCAAGGCTGATTCTTATGACTATAAAGCATTTTATTAGAACTTTCAACGTCTCTTCCAAAGAAGCTATCTTAGACAACAACTCATCAATACGTTCTGCACCCCTTTAACGAGCTTCCATCAGCTCTATTATCAATTTCGTTTTTTTGTCTGGGTTCATGCCTGAGTATATATGTCATTGGGGGACGTTAAACTAAAACGTTCATCATTATAAGAAATATTACAATGATTGTTTATAATAATCTTTTAAGCATCGAACAATCTTTGTTTTTATAATGGGCAACCAAATATGAGTTCTTATAATTAAGATAAAATAGTCAAAAGAAGAGTAATATCTACTGAGAGATTGTTTCACATTTTTTATTACAAATGAATGCTTTGTATTCTTTGCATTTACAATTTCTTCATAATACAAACTACATAAGAATTTGAACAGCATACGCTTAACGAATTTAAAAGTATTTTCCGAAATTCTATTCCTATCCTTTAAATTGGACAACAAATCATTCAGAACAACTGCAAATGTATAAAAGAGGTCATATCCACCTTTTCCACTTTCATCTTGCATTTTTCCATATACGTCATTCCAAATTATGTATTGAGTGTCTTGCCTATGTTCAAACAATAAAGATGCGTTTGGAAACATCTCATTCGGTTGAATTTCTGAAAGCTTCGTTTGATCCACATCCCAAAAACCGATTCCTGCACTCCAAGAAACCCAATAATGCATATTGTAAATAAATTCATTGAGATCTTTACATTCAACGATATCTAAAGTCTTTAGGTTTCCATTTACAAAATACAATACTGGCTTCGTATCCTTATACTGGTCAACAATATTAATCATTTTCTGGAGCATTCCAGGTTTAAGAACCATACGATGATTGAGCATCTTGTTAAACAAACCTGTACTCTTCTGAAGACAAGTAACAAGATTCAAGAAACCCTTATCTTTTGTCTGTATATATTTAAGATTAGGGTAGTTGAAATCCTTGAGGGCTTCTCCTAATTTGCTATTCTCACCATTATCTGTAATCACTACTTCAAACAGTGAGAGATCAACTCCTTGGTTATAGACACCCTCTAATGTTGGTAATACCCATTGTACCGCTCCATTTGTCGGTAAGCATATAGAGAGAATTGGCCTCTGTTTGTTCATAATTACTTAAAGTCATTTATTGAATCAACCACAATCTTTGCCTCTTCCATGCTTACTACTTGGTTCATTGGAATAGACAACTCTTGTTCATGAATCTTCTCTGTGATGGGTAATGAGAGCTGAGGAGTATTCCACCGTTCCTTGACATAACAATCTTGACGGTGAGGAGGAATCGGATAGTGGATTAAGGTCTGCACACCATTCTCAGCTAAATGCTTCTGGAGTTCATTACGGCGCTCGCAAAGAATTGGGAATTGGTGATAGACATTATTCTCATCAGCAATACGTGAAGGCAGTGTGATTAGTGGGTTTTTGATATTTTCGTAGTAGTAGGCAGCTAACATCTGACGCTTCTTGTTATCTTCATCCAAGTACTTCAGTTTTACATCAAGTACAGCTGCATCTAATTCAGACATACGACTATTCATACCTACATACTTGAAAACGTACTTCTTCTGACTACCATAGTTGGCGAGCGCACGAATCACACTTGCAAGTTCATGGTCAGAAGTAGTAACAGCACCCGCATCACCAAATGCACCCAAATTTTTTCCCGGATAAAATGAGTGAGCCGCTGCATCCCCGAGAACTCCAGCCTTATTACCCTTCCATGCGCAACCATGGCTCTGAGCACAATCTTCCATCAGCTTGATATTGTGCTTTTTGCAAATCTCACCCAACTTGTCATTGTAGGCCATACGACCATAAAGGTGAACAATCATCACCCCCTTTGTCTTAGGAGTGATAGCCGCCTCCACCTTGTCAACATCAATCTCAAGGTTTTCCCATGTCGGTTCAACCATTACAGGAACAAGATCATTGCGAGTGATGCCTATGATAGTAGCTATATATGTGTTAGCAGGAACAATGATCTCATCGCCATCGTGCATAAGTCCCATCTCCTTATATGCACGAATAATGAGGTAGAGTGCATCAAGACCATTCGCAACAGCAATACACTCTTTTGAGCCGACATACTTGGTGTAATCCATTTCAAAACGTTCATTTTCAGCACCTTGAAGAAACCAACCTGCATCTATCACACGATTCACAACCTCTTTATATTCGTCACCATGTTGCATAGTGATTGCTTGAACATCTAACAATTTAATCATTATTTTGTACCTCCACTCATTCGTTTTGATTAAAATTAATATAAATCCTGACTATCTTAAAACAGTTAAAAGCACTGATGGATTTTCCATTCGCTATTTATTCTTCTCTTGAATATATTTCAAGAAATCTTCATAGTTGCGTATATAATCCTCTTCGATATACCCATGAGAAGCTAAAACAAGACATATGCTACCAGATGAGAAACCTTGTTCTGACGCCCAAATTCCCGGTGGTACATGAAGTCCCCAAAAAGGACGATTCATTTGTATAGTACGTTTGTTTGTTCCATCATCGAGCACTACTTCAAAAGCACCCGATGCTGCAATAATGAACTGATGACATTCCTTGTGTGCATGAGCTCCACGATCCTCACCTCCAGGGATGTCGTAACTGTAGAACACACGATTAATAGGGAATGGTACGTGTACATTTTCAGAAACTACAGTCAAGTTACCCTCCGGATCATGAAACTTGTTTAATTGACACAAAGAACAATCAAAAACACTTATTGCTTCCTTTTCATGAAACATCGAACATACTTGAGTCATAGGTGCGTAGCCTGCTGGTGTTGTTTTTGTATCTACAGATATAACCCATTGTTTAAACTCAGAATAATTCATGATGTAATCATTTACATCATATTCAGTTGAAGAAAGTACCAGAGCCAATGAATTAGTAGAAAAATTGCTCATTGTTCGCCATATTCCCTTCGGGACATATAGACCATTGTAGGATCTATTTAGTGAAAATGTTTGTTTGTTCTCGCCATCATCCAAAATTACATCAAAAGAGCCAGAAAGGGCAATAATGAATTCCTCATTGTCCTTGTATGCATGCCCACCACGATCACAACCTCCAGGAACATCATAGATCCAATACGTTCTCTTTATTTCAAACGGTATCTCCTTAAATTGCTCGATGATAGACAGATTTCCTCTTGGATCTACAATTTTAAGCAGTTTAATAATTTTTGAATCACTCAACTTAGGCATAGTTAATTAATATTATTTGATTGAAGTTTAAACTGCATGAGATATTTGTAGACATTGTAATCAAGACTACAATTTTTACTCTCGTGAAAAAGAAAATATTCTATCTTAATCTTCCTTATCAGTCATTACATTATAATTCTCTATTGCGTGAGAATATTCTTTTGAGAAAGAAGACGTTGTTACCCTTTTGAGAAAATCAACAATCTCATTTATTCCCTCACAATGAGGAAACCCCATTTGGGTTATACCACAAAAAAAGTTTCTCCTACCCGTCACATTTACAGAACAAAAAATAATATTTTTTAAAGCAGCATCTATCATTGAGATAGAATGTTCTCCAAAAACGATATCACATCCTTCCAAATCATTTTCAAAAGAACTTCTTTTAAATGACAGACAAAATTTATTACCACCAACAGCATTTGGTATATGTGACGATACCTTAAGATTTGCCAAATTCAAAAAAGAGACATATTCAGCTACTCTGTTAATAGAATTCACACCTTGATGTTGAGGATGAATCCAAACAGGATGACAACGGTAAACAAATTCTATTTGAGGAAATAGAGCTGCAACTTTCCCTAAAGCATAAACCATTTTGTCTTCATCTGAACGGTTTTTCAAAGCCGTCCAATCCCCTGCCCCACTTGCAACACAAAGAACTTTTCTTATTTGTTTGGGATAATTAGGAGTTGGTAAATATATTTTCTTTCTGAAGGGAATAATTCTATTTGGAAGATTATGATAAAGAAAAGTTTGACGTCCAGCATTGTCCCATGCATAAAATTCAGTATACTTACCAAAAAAATTAAGATATTTACTACTATAATTAGGAGGTAAATAACCATCTTGCATTAATTTTATGTTGAGCTTAGGATTATCTGGTAATATTCGATATCCCTCATGCAATGTTGAAAGTCTTATTGTATTGTTGCGAAAAATAAGTCCATGTTGGATGAAATAATACTTTATATTTTCAAGTTTATTAGCTGGTTCAAAATTTAAATTTAATCTGTATGAAATCCTATTCATACTACCGTAAAAAAGACATTTTACACCCTTATAATGAGAAACATAAATGGGCATATTGTAATAACACAAGAAACTTCGAACCTTGTTACATATTTTACTTTTTATTTTTTGAAGTACTGATTTTAATATTACCTCATCAACATGATAATAATCACAATTAATTTTAATGAATCCTTGATTAATCCATATATTTAAATCTATACCAAGATCATCAGCTACTATTATTTTATTCTCAAATTCATTCCCCGATAACAACTTAAGAACTGTTTTTTCATTCTTTACTTTCTTAATCTCATCATAATATTTAAAAACATCAGATTGAGATATAGGGTCATATGCTTCTTTATCACAATTTTCCCAATCTTCATCTGTTAGAATATCTGAGAAGTTTTTAAACAGACAATCTGTTTTTAAGATTTTTTTTATCTCCTCAGTTTCATTATCAAATACATATTGAGTAGAGACAACCAAAGTTTTACTTCCAGGCTTTAGATATCCTCTCAATTTGACTAAAGATGATAATTTGACATTCTGAGTTATTACAACTATGTTATCCATTAATTTTATTTCTTAAGAGAGTTGAACTTATCCCATCTGTGTGCGTCAAATACACTATTTCGACATTCAATGGTTTAAACTGTTCTTCAAACCGTTTCCACGTATCTGTTCCTTTCCAGTCAGACCCTACAAACATTTTATTAAAATGGTATTTTTCCCAAGCACTTAGCTTATTTTTATCTAGCTGAGGTACCACTTTATCGACATACTTAATCGATTCCACAATAGTACATCGATTCTCAAAAGAAATAATCGGCATTTTATTCTTATCTTTCATAACTAGTTCATCTGTACTAATGCCAACTATCAAATAATCACATTGCTCCTTAGCTCTACGAAGAATATTCAAATGCCCAATATGGAACATATCATATACGCCTGTTGTATAACCTATGATCATAATTTTTCATTTTCACTTTCCATAAACGAATGGAATGTATTTTACAAAAGAAAGATGTGTTAAAATGCATATTAACATAATCAGTAAAGTAAAATTCCCAGATATAATAAAGTTATTGTCAAAACCTATTTGACAACGTGCTATGTCAATAAAAAATATTTAAAAACCAATAATTGATATCATACAATCTGATATTTTTTCACAAAATCAACTTTTAAATTACTTTTGCAACATCAATAGAAGCTATTCTTGACATATAATTAAAGTGTGTGTTTTCCTGCAAATAAAAGTATGTCCTGTAATGCATGCAATTTTAAGACATAAGCTATACTCATATAAATACCACCCCCCACAACAATACCTCCCAAAAGTCTAAAATACATATTATCAGAAATACAAAATAGAAGAGACATACAGCCTACCATAAAAAAGGTGTTGACCATTATAGGTATAAGTTCACGTACTTGTGCAAGTAACCCTATATAAATGAATTTTTGTGTATAATATGTATTAATTACAAAGGCTATAAAAGTTGTCACAACCGTTCCACCGACCATCCAAAGTATTCCTCGCGGAATAGTGATGAACATAGCTATTATAATTATTCCTTTCTTCAACACTTCAAGTTTTAAAAACAAATCTGAACGTCCTTTCACTTGAAGAAGGTTTAAATTGACAGCGTTAATGGGAGTCCATATTTTGGCTAAACAAAGTATTTGTAATAAAACGGCACACCCCAACCATTTCTCTCCCAAAAGTACAAATATTAATGGTTCTGCAAGAGTAGCCAATCCAAGCATTAAAGGGAACATGACAAATGCTGTTGCTCGCAAAAGTTTTAGGTAATTGCTTTTTAAACGCTCATCTTCATCTTGAATAGCACTTAATACCGGGAATGTAACTCTTTGAAGAATACCCGTTACATTACTAATAGGCAAATCTACAAATTGTTGTGCACGTGTATAATTGCCCAAGTCTTTAGCGCTATAAAATTTCCCAATTACCATTGGATATATATTATTAAATACTGTATCCAAAATACCAACAGCCAATATTTTACTTCCATATCCCCAAAGGTATTCAAAAGATTTTTTGCTCCATCCTGTTACAGGTTTCCATTTTGATAAAGTCCATAAAAGAATAGTTCTGATGAGAGCAGCCACTACTTGCTGAAAAACCAATGCCCATACACCATATTCCATGTATGCCATAACAAGGCCAACAATTCCACTGATCAATGCCGCCATAACCGACACTTTAGCCTGCGTCTGAAAATCTATCTGTTTTGTAAGTATTGCCTGTTGTACCGCACAAAGTGGATTGAAGAGTGTAGCTAAAGCTGTCACTTTAAGTATATTAGTCAAAATTGGAGTATCATAGAAATTAGCAATCCAAGGTGAAGCTATAAATAGTATACCATAACAAATAGTTCCTACTACAATATTAAAATAAAATGCTGTAGAAAGATCATTCTCTTCTATTTGAGGCTTACGTACAAGAGCATTAGAAAAACCGCTATCTATAAAGACTTGAGCCAAAGCAAGGAAAACTAAAGGCATTGCAATAATTCCATAATCCTCCGGCGACAACAGACTGGCTATGATAATTCCAAAAATAAATTGAATACCCTGCGTTGCAAATCGTTCAATTGCACTCCAAACAAAACCCTTCTTTACCTTTGACTTTAGATCACCTTTAATCATATATGAGTATTAAAATATCAGATGTTCCAAAAGTAAGAGTTCGGTGAACGCCGTATTGCAATACCTAAAATCCGCATACAGCTTTCAATATATCTGTAAAGCACCCAATTGCTTTATCCCCATCTAATCTACCAAAGAGCGTTAAGTTCGGTAGTCTATCTGAAGATGATGAATTTCCAAGCCATTGAAAAAATGTATTTCGAAACTTTGAACCAGAGATAAGTAGGTGAGTGGAGAGGAGAACTCAGCAACTTGAGAATTAGATAAATTGTCGCGATCAACAATCTCCACAGGAACTATATTAGCAACATGACTTTTTTTATACCAACGCTCAAAGTGAGAATAGACGATACCATTTATCTTACAAAACTGAACAATCGAATTTTCTTTTTATTCATTGTCGCCAACATATTCCCACGGATAGGGATTGTCAATCACATTCTTAAATTCCTCAATAACTTCCTTCTGTTCTCCCGTAAGTGCTGCCACATCCCACGACGCGATAATAGCACGACCTTCGTCAGCCAAAGGTTCATCAAATACTTCACCATAGCAGGCGGTAAGTAAACGAAGTTTTAATAATGAGACGGCGGGAAGGGCTTCGAGAATACCCCAACAACGATCCAGTACTTCTTGAACATTATCCCGCTTTTCTCCATGATCAATGAATGATGCACTATATCCCATCAGGAGAGCAAGACAGACATTAGCTTGTTCTTCAACTGTGGAACCTTTGACACCTGAATTATACAAAGAGGTGGTCAGGCGGTAAACTTCACTGTTGCGACGGGACAGGTCATCGCTATAGACCGGACTTCCGTCTGTACCCAAATACATCAGTTCGTGCGCGGCACGCTGAAGAGCAAATGTTTCTTCGGAAAAAGACATGATTATTGCAGATTTATGATTTCAGATTTATTACTTAAACAAGAGAGTAGGTGCTTCGATTACGCTCAGCATGACATGATAGTATAAGTTAATCATTTAATTACTTCTATAAGATCTGGATGGATCGTAGCCATAGCTACTGCAATGACACCTTGTATCTCAACGATTACACGGCGGTCGCGGGCACCTTTCACTTTCAGGAAAATACCTTCTTGACCTTCGAATTCACCACCGGTAACACGAACTTTAGTGCCTTTTGATAAATTCAACTCATCAGGTTGAAAATACATCAGATGGTCGTTATAAGTACCGGCTACTGCGATGAAGCGTTGCATTTCAGAGTTGGGGATAATAATCTTCTGTCCACTACGGGTATCGGTGATATATTGCAAATAGGTCACTTGTGATTTGACACGCTTCACTTCAGAAGGACAGGCATGGACAAAGACCAAATTATGAATGACGGGTACCAAAGCACGAACTTTCTTCCCTCTCTTTATGCTTATCTTATATTGCATAGGAACAAAACAACCTAACTTCTCTTTCTCAAGCAGCCGTATGGCATCGAGCTCCCTACGATAAGTAGCACGCATGGCATACCATATTTCAGTTTCTTGTTCCGCTTCCATTCTATGACTTTGTTCAGAAAGGGGCATTCTCCCAGGGCTTTGAACTTCTTTCATACACTTGAAATTCAATCACTTGCGAGTACTTTATGTAATATACGGCAAGCTTTGTACTCCTCTTGCCAACAGATTTTCTGTAGTTATTCATTACCTTGCAGGTAATTATCTATAAACAAACGTGTTATAAACATAAAAACGTTTTTTAAACGTTCGTTTAATGGACGCCATCTTTTCACTTTGTGCATATCATGCTATTTTTATAAAAAGACACGTTTAAATCCTAATTTAGAGTAGTAGATAAATGATTGATATATAATAACTTGGTGCTATCATTTCAAAAAAAGGCATTTTATTTATAAGAATATTTTGTAATTTCATTTCTTGCCATTACCTTTGCGTCCATTAAACGAACGTCTAAAAAACACTTTTTCTCCCCCCACAATCCATCTTTACATTATTAAGATACGCGCGAGCGCGTCATTTATTCTTTTTTTAAAGGAAGAGTGTGTTACATTATATCTTGTATAGGGTATATCCCCTACCCTGCATATTGCCAT
>NZ_JASLER010000108.1 GCF_030151085.1 Bacteroides sp.
ATGGGCAGGCGAAGGGTTTGAGCTTTACTTTCACCGGGAATTATACTCTTCTTAAACTGAGGATTAAGACTCTTAATTTCTTCCATACTAACGCCGCAGATATCGGCAAGCTGTTCGAAGTGTAAGTTTTTTGTTACTTGCACAGTGTCTGTAGCATCGGGGATATTAGTTTCCATGGGACAGATGTTGTGCTTACAATAATAAGTCATCACATAATTGGCGGCAATGAATGCAGGCACATATCCACGGGTCTCTTTGGGCAGGAAATTATAAATTTCCCAGTAATCAGTTTTACCACCGGCACGGCGGATTGCTTTGTTGATAGTACCTGGTCCGCAATTGTAAGCGGCGATCACCAGATTCCAGTCTTGATAAATGGCGTACAGGTCTTTCAGGTAGCGGGCAGCTGCCCACGTGGCCTTAATAGGATCACAACGTTCGTCGATAAGACTGTTGCTTTCCAATCCGTACATCTTTCCGGTAGCCAGCATGAACTGCCACAAACCGGAAGCACCTACACGGGATCTGGCAGAAGGATTCAGCGCAGATTCAATGATAGGTAAGTATCTGAGTTAGAGCGGTAATCCATAGGCGTCGAGTGCTTCTTCGAAGATGGTCATATAAAAGTTGCAGGCGCTCAACATGAATGATACGTTATTACGTAAACGTCCTGTGTACATGTCGATGAATTTACGTACAATCTCATTATAAGGCATTTCCATTACGGCAGGAATACGGCTGAGACGGTCGATATAAACAGAGTCACTAAAGAGCGGGTTCTCTGTGGAGGTACTGCAATCTTTGCCTAAATCAATGTAATTCTTGGCTTTCCAGTCATTGAGCAGGCTGTCCAGCGGATAAGTCATACTTTGGGGAAGTTCAATGCTTTCCTGGCGTTCTGTTCCGTTGTCACGGATCACTACTTCTACACTTTCCTGAGCTTGCGCCTGGAAGGCGAAAAGTGATAGACAAAACAGAAACGGAGTAGCGATAAACTTCTTCATATTTACAGATTTATTCTTCATGTGTGATTATTCTTTGGTATAGCTTAATTCATTAAAAACGGAAACTACATTGCACCCCGACAGATTTGTTGGAGCTGCCTATACTGTATTGACTGTTGATTACGGCAGGTTCTACCCGCATACTTAGGTCGGGGGTTATATCGAAATTGGATAGTTCCGCATCTACATAGGCATCAATAACCGATATCAGGTAAACACCTATGAAAGCGAAAATACTCAAGTCACGATAGCGCCTGTACGTATCCTTTTGCTTTCGGAGGGTTTCTGTTATTTGCGTTTTTGGGGTTCTGTCCAAATATCCGGGTGGCAAAAGGTCATGAATACTGTTGGCTTCCCAGTTGCCAAGAGCGGCATCTTTATAGGCCTGCATGTAGTCTTTATACATCTTGTTGTTCCAGGTTAGTGCATAAGCACATCCTGCAAATCCACCATATATAATAGGTAACTTCCAGAATTTACGGTTATAGATTTGTCCACCACCGGGGATAACCAGGGCGAGCCATGTTGCCTTGGTCGGGTTGGGGATAAATACTTTCTTGTTAAGTGCCCCGTTTATACTGTCTGTTGGTGTAGGAGGTACTTGTGGGGTAGTACTGGAAGTCATTTCCAGCAGACGCTTTTTGTTTTCGGCAGCAATGCTGTCGGCTAAGGCAATGCTGTCAGCAGCCGAAACCCGTTGCAGGGCAGATTCTGTTTGTGCATTCAGGCTGTCCAGAGCTACTTGCGGCAGTCTTTTCAGTGAGTCTGCATGTTCCAATTGCTGCCGTTTGGCAGCAGCACGCGGACGGTTCTGCCCATACACAGCAATCCCTGCCGTCTGCACGAAGCAAAGCAGCAGGGCGATACACCATTGATATGTTCTTGTTCCTTTCGTCATTTATTTTTTAAGAGTATCGAGTATGCCGATAATACGTTCCAATTCTTCTTCGTTATTGAACGGGATACTGATTTTACCTTTTCCTTTCTCCGAACAGGTCAACTGCACTTTGGTACTGAAGAAGCCTGATAACTGCTGTTTCAGCATGTTGAATTCTTCCGGCAGTTTTCCTCGTTTGGGAGCTATTTTTCGTCCGCCGCTTTTCACGGCTTCGCCTTCGCTCAGGGATTTTACTATTTCTTCCACCTTACGTACGGAATATCCGTGCTCGATGATTTCTTCAAATATCTTCACTTGCAACTTCGGATCACCCAGTGTAACAAGTGCACGGGCATGTCCCATGTCTATCTGCTTGTTCTGCAACGCCATCTGAATGGGGGCGGGCAGTTTCAATAAGCGCAGGTAGTTGGCAATTGTTGTACGCTTTTTACCGACACGTTCGCTAAGGCGTTCCTGTGTGAGCCCGTATTGTTCCAACAGATGCTGGTAGGCAAGGGCTATTTCCACAGAGTTCAAGTCTTCACGTTGTATATTCTCGATAAGCGCCATTTCCATGACGTTCTCGTCATCGGCAGTGCGGATATAGGCGGGAATACTTTTCAGTCCGGCGAGTTGTGAAGCACGGAAACGGCGTTCGCCTGCGATGATCTGATATTCGTCATCCGACAGCTTGCGTAGGGTAATGGGCTGAATGATACCTATTTCAGATATTGAGTCGGCAAGTTCCTGAAGCGCTGTCTCGTCAAATTCATGACGGGGCTGGTTCGGGTTGACGACAATCTTCGACAACTCTATTTCGTTGATGGAAGAAGAGCCTTCGGTCTGCACTTCGTCCATTGAAAGCAGGGCGTCCAGCCCGCGTCCTAATGCATTTCTTTTTTGTGCCATGGTTCTTCGTTTTGAATTAATTATTACGGCTGATCAGTTCTTTGGCAAGTGCCATATGATTCTTGGCTCCTGTAGAGTCTGCATCATATAAGATGGTAGGCAGACCGTAGCTGGGAGCTTCACTCAGCTTGACGTTACGCTGAACGACAGTGTCGAACACCAGTTCCTGGAAGTGGCGTTTCACTTCGTCGTAAATCTGGTTGGCCTGGCGCAGACGCGAGTCGTACATCGTTAGTAGGAAACCTTCAATTTCAAGTGCCGGATTCAGTTTAGACTTGATAATTTTGATGGTATTCAATAATTTGCTGATACCTTCCAGTGCAAAGTATTCCGCTTGTACGGGGATAATCACAGAGTCGGCTGCCGTCAGTGCATTGATGGTAATCAGTCCCAAAGAGGGCGAGCAGTCTATCAAGATATAATCAAACTCTTCCTTCAATGGGGCGAGTACTTCTTTCAGTATCTTTTCCCTGTTTTTCAGATTGAGCATTTCTATCTCGGCGCCCACCAAGTTTATGTGTGAGGATATCACTTTCAGTGTCTCAATCTCCGTGTCATGGATAGCTTCGCGAACATCGGCCCGGTCGATAATGCATTCGTATATAGTGCATTCCGCCTGCTTGATGTCGACACCCAAACCGGAAGAGGCATTTGCCTGCGGGTCTGCGTCCACAACGAGCACTCTCTTTTCCAGGGTAGCGAGTGAAGCTGCGAGATTAATCGTAGTCGTAGTCTTCCCTACACCGCCTTTTTGATTTGCCAAAGCAATAATTTTTCCCATAATCTTAGTGTTTATTGGCAGCGAAATAAGTGATAATTCCGTATTGCGCCTACTAAAAAAGAGAAAGATTGCAAAATCTGTTGATAAGTCGCC